>CAYMUK010000037.1:0-15073 GCA_964393655.1 uncultured bacterium
CGCGCTCGATCTCGTACATCATCAGGCCGTAGGCGGTGTTGTTCAGGCCAGCGCCGCCGTACTCCTCGGGCAGGTTCGCGCCCATCAGTCCCAGTTCGCCAAAGGTGCCCACCAGGTGGCGCGGCAGCATCTCGTCGCGCCACCAGTCAGCGATGTGCGGCAGGACTTCCTGGTCCACGAACCTGCGGATGCTCTCCCGCACCTGGCGCTCCTCGGGGCTGAGCAGCGCAGCGACGTCAACAAAATCCAGCATTGTTTTCTCCTCGAAAACCCCTGAAACCGGGGCGCATTCAGTGCCTGCATCCTAACGCGGGCGCCCGGAAACGGCAGCGGTACGCCTGCCGTGTCACTATGGATGAAGTGAATAAGTACGTCGCACTCATCGCGCACGATGAACGCAAGCAGCAACTGGCGGACTTTGTCGAGCGCAACCTGGAGACACTGCGGGAGTTCCCGCTCATCGCCACGCGCACGACGGGCACGCGCCTGCGTACGGAACTGGACCTGACTGTGGACCTTGTGCAGTCCGGCCCGCAGGGCGGCGACATGCAGATTGGCGCCAAGATCGCCGAGGACCGCATCCTGGCCGTCATCTTCTTTCGGGACCCGTTGACCGCCCAGCCGCACGAGCCTGATGTGTCCGCGCTGTTGCGCATCTGCGACGTCCATCACGTACCCCTGGCCACCAACGAAGGTACCGCCACCGCCGTCATCGAATGGCTCGAAGAGCTGGCGGGCACCGATCGGGACTGAGGCAGCAATGACCGACTTCGACCAGATCCGCGCCTTCCTGGACGCCATGCGGGAACGGCACCGCGAGCAGATCGACAATGTAGAACTGCCGGACGGCACCTTCGAGTACATCCAGTCACTCGTGGACACAGGCGATACGGAAACCATGATGTTCATCATCAAACTGTCGTACCTGATGGGATTGCAGACCGGCTTCGCCGTCGCCCAGGACTCGGGCGACGCCCCTGACCTGCCCGACACGACCGGCCCGCTCAAGGCCTGAGCTCAGTCGAGCCTGAATCCCTGCAGCTGCGAATCCAGTGCGGGTGCATGCGGAGCGCGCGGCACCGGCCGGTAGGTGCCGTCGGGATACATCTGCCGCGCCCTTACGTTGTCCGCCAGCCAGGATTCGAACTTCATCAGCAGCCTGGTCTGCAGTTCACGGCTGCGCACGGGCACCAGCACCTCGATGCGATCGTCCAGGTTAGGTGCCGCCAGGTCGGCTGAACCCAGCAGAAAGCTGTCACTACCACCATTTACGAAATGGAAGACACGGGAGTGCTCCAGGAACCGGCCAACGATGCTCCTTACCCGGATGTTGTCGCTCAGGCCCGGTACCCTTGGGCGCAGCGCGCACATGCCACGCACAATCAGGTCGATGCTCACGCCTGCGCCCGAGGCGTCGTACAGGGCCTGGATGATCTCCTGGTCAAGCAGCGAATTGACCTTTAGCAGGATGCGGGCCGGGAGACCGGCTGAAGCCATTTCCGTTTCGTTGGCGATGGCTGCCAGCAGCTTCCTGCGCAGGTTGACGGGGGCAAGCCACAGGGTCTCGACACCGGGAGTGGCACCACTGCCGGCCAGCCACGCGAAAATCCGTCCGACATCGGACGCGATCTCCGGGTCCGCGGTGACCAGCGCCAGGTCGCTGTAACTCCGCCCGGTCACCTCGTTGAAGTTGCCGGTGCCGATGTGGGCAAGGCGCACTTCCTCGCCCTCGAGGAGCAGCAACTTGGCATGCGTCTTCAGTCCGGGGACGCCGGGCAGCAAAGTAGCGCCGGCCTGCCTGAGTCGCTGCCAATACTGCAGGTTGCGGTCTTCATCGAATCTTGCCTGCAGTTCCACAAGCACCTGAACGCGTTTGCCGGCCCGGGCCGCCTGCTCCAGGGCCGCCACCACCTGCGATTCGGGTGCCAGCCGGTACAGAGTCATGCTGATTGAACCGATGCGGTCGTCATTGGCAGCGGAGCGAAGCAAATCCACCACCGCCAGTGCCGACTGACGTGGCTGGCTCAGTAGCCTGTCCGCGAAGCCGGCAGCGGGCAACAGTCGGACCGGCTCCTGCGCGGGCTCGGGCCAGTGGAGGCCGCTGATAGGCAGCTGGGCGAGTTCGTGCAGCGAGGTCGGGTTCAACAGGTAAGGGACCTCGAACACGTCCCCGGCAGTTACACCAAGGTGTTCGACAAGCCGCTCGCGCCACCAGGCAGGCAGGCCGGCGCCGACTTCGAGCCGCAGCGGCGCTCCTTGCGCGCGCTGTTTCAGGTGCTCAGCCAGCACCTCCGCCAGTTCCTGGCTCGTGCCGCGCTGCAGATCGCCGCGCAGGTCGCGTGTCACCCGGAACAGCCAGCTGCCCGTCACAGGCTTTCCCGATGGAGTGCCTACCTGGCTGAGCGACAGGGCATCCTCCAGGAGCACAAACCGCAACCCGCTTCCGGGCAGCTCCAGGTAGCGCGGCAGTGCGGCGGGAATGTGCAGCAGTTCCTGGGAGTCATCCGCGAGCTGCTGCAGCAGGTAGAGGTCGAGGTTCACGAAGTCGGGCAGTTCCTGTGCCGGCTCAAGTGTCAGGCGGCCGAGCTGCGGGGCGATATCGTCCCGCAGCAGCCGGACTATGTGCTCCAGGTCGTCTCCACTGAGGCTGCGGGCCGGCAGCAGCCGGAAGCCGTGCCGTTCGAGTTCCGGCAGCACCTCGTCACGCAGGATTCGCCGGTGTTCGGTAACCAGATAGGCGACGCGCACCCGCACCTGATCCAGCAGTGGCTGTTCCAGCCCGCCGTAGCGCAGCATCATGAATTCGTCCAGGGTGCTGCTGACGATGGCCAGGAAGCGCAGCCGCTCCAGTGGCGGGTTCAGCTGCCCCCGCGCCTGGTCAAGCACACGCTCGGCCCAGCGCAACCAGGCGAGGTCACGGTCCAGGAACAGCTCGTTTTCGTCAATCTGGGCGGGCCTAGTGGGCCTTGTCCGTTCAGTCTGCACTTCCGCTGCGGTTACTCCTCCAGCCGTACTTCAAAAGTGATGTCCGCCTTCAGGCTGGCAGCCACCGAGCAGTAGCGCGTCATTCCCAGTTCCACGAAGCGGAGTGCTATCTCCTCAGTCAACCCGGGAACGTGGAAATGGTGCACCGCGTGAATGTGCGTGAAGTAGGCGGGAGTGCCGGCAGCGCGGTCACCGCGAAGTTCAACGCGGTAGTCCAGGATCTCCAGCCGGCGTTTCTGAATCATCGCGACGATGTCATAGGCGGCGCAGGCACCCACCGCGTTTAGCAGCAGCTGCATGGGACGCATGCCGGTCTGCGCCTCGGATTCGCCGTCCATCATCACGCGCATGCCATCTGGGGTGATGCCGACAAACCGCCTGTCGACCAGGTGGTGCACCGTGGCCGTGGTGGGCGCGGGAACAGCCTGCACGGCTGCCGCGGCCGGATCGTTCTCTGTCATGCGGCCATTATCAGCTGCGGCGCAGGAAAATCCAACAGCCGGCGCCACAAGCGCTAGGCTTTAGCCCATGGATGCTGGGCAGGATACCCGGGACGTAGTGCAGCTGAAACGGGAGCTCCGTATACTCGCCCGTAGGCAACGGGCAAGTCTGGAACCGGTCGTGCCAGCCTGGGCGGAACTCGGGCCGCTGCTTGAGAAACTGGCTCCTGCTGCTGCGATCCTCACCTGGCTGCCGGCAGCGGGCGAGCCGGACCCGGTGGGCCTGCAACACATCACTGACCATCCGCTTGCGGTGACCCGTACCCCGGAGCGCGGCCCGGTGCTGACGCTGCACGCGCTGAACAACGACACGCTGCTCGAGCGCCACCCCTTCGGCTTCCTGCAGCCGGTCGTGGATTCGGCTGTAATCCAGCCGCCGGATATCGGGCTGGCACTGGTCCCCGGGCTGGCGTTCGACAGAAGAGGTGCGCGCCTGGGTCATGGCGCCGGCTATTACGACAGGCTGCTCGCGCGGCTGAACAGTGACACGCCGCTGGTAGGCGTGGTGCACAGCTCCCTGGTTCTGGAGCAGATTCCGCTGGAGGAGCACGATGTGAGGATGACGCATCTGCTCACGGAGAAGGCGTTGTGGAACTGCCGGGCCTCCTGAAACTGACGCTCAACTGCGCCAGGGCATGCCCACTCCGCGCCAGCCGCTGCGCAGGTAGCGCAGGACGTCACGGGTTCGCCAGGCATTGGTCTCCTGCACGCGCCTGGCGAAGCGCCAGGCCTGCGACCTGCCCAAACCGCTGATCACGAACAGCAGGTGGTAGCCGGTGATTGCGATGCCGGCCAGCTCGAAACCGAAGTTGCCCAGCCAGCCAAGCAGCGGACCTGAAATCGCGCCACCCGCAAACCCCGCGACACCGCTGGTGAGTGCGTACATGCCCATGTACATCATCCGGCTTGATGGCGGAGCGCTGGCCAGCGCCAGGTTGAAGATGGCCGGGCCTATGGCACCCCAGGCTATGGCGTCGAACACCGCGCTGGTCCAGATGAATGCAATGTTGCCGGTGATTCCCGCCAGGATCCACAGCGTCGGCAGTACCGCCCCGGCGATGAAGGTACCCACCGCCAGCACGGCCTTGTTGCCGGCCTGGTCGGCGACGCGGCCCCAGAAGATCGTGGTCCCCAGCGCGCAGCTGAGCGCGATGGCGGTCCAGATGGCGACCTGCGTGTAACTCAGCCCGAGCTCGTCAAGATAATAGGGGAACACGAACGGCGCAGCCAGGAACACGCTGAACTGCCAGTAGGTGGCGAAAACCAGGAAGCGTCGGAAATTCGGGTCGCGCAGCGGCACCTGGATTATCCGGGCCAGACTCTGGCGTTCGTGCGTGACAGGCGGGTCGAAGTGGAACAGGTAGAGCAGCACGCCGACCAGGCCGCATGCCACGGCGGTGGCCAGCACCACCTGGAAGCCCAGCGGCGCCGCCAGCCGGTCGAGCAGCACCCCGGCGGCCAGATTGCCGAGCATGCCAACTATCCCGATAACGCCGGTGCGCAGCCCGAAGTAGGAGCCGCGCTTGCCTGTGGGCACGATGTCGGCCATCCACGAGCTCCACAGTGTCGCGTTCCAGGACAGGAACACGCTGGAAATCAGCGCGCACAGCACCAGGAAGGTTGGCTGCAGCGCTTCCGGCAGGCCGAGTTGCGGCACCAGGGCCGCCAGGATCCACAGTCCGCGCCCCAGGCCCGCCCCGAACATCGCGAACTGCTTGCGCTTGCCCACGTTGGTGACCAGCCAGGCTGCCAGGGGGCTGCCGGCCTGGGCCAGCAGCGGCACGCTTGCTATGAGTGCCAGCTGTGTAGGCGAAGCACCCAGGTGCAGCATGTACCCGGTCAGCACGCTGCCGGTGGTCCAGTTCAGGAAAACCTGGGCGAGCGCACCTTCGTAGATCGACAGGCGCATGGTCCGCTTGATTGCGGTGGTTGAGGGAGGTTGTTCAGGGTCTGCTTCGGGGACTGCACCTGCGTTCACGAGCGGAGCATACAGCCTCCGGAGCGCCCCGGTGCAGGACTCTCAAGCCGGGTCAATCACCTTCACGAACGGCGTTCGGGCGACCTCGGAGTCGAGTCCTTCACCCGTGGCGATTCCGTAGGCCATGTCCGGGCTGTTGAAACCCACGGCCAGCCGTCCGTCCGTCGTTAAAGCGATTATTCCACCATCGCCATCCATGTCGGCGACGGCGTTAAGGACGCGTTTTACAGCCGCTTCCAGTGTGGCACCGGCAGCCAGGGCGTCCGCCAGCTGACCAGCGGCCCTGGCCTCCATGAAAGCCTCGCCGACCCCGGTGCAGGAGATCGCCACCTGCTCGTCCGCCCAGGTGCCCAGTCCCGGAATGGGCGCGTCGCCCACACGGCCCTGCCACTGGCCGGTCCGTCCGCCGGTACTGGTGGCGGCAGCCAGGTTGCCATGGTCATCCAGCGCTACCGCCCCGACCGTGTTCGAACCGGTCGGCTGCCTAACCGCCGCCTGCTCCCGATTGTCAGGATCACCGGCAAGCCAGCGGTCCAGCGATGCCCGGCTCCCGGCTGTAATCAGCGCCTCATTAGCCACTGCAACTTCAACAAACTCCTCAGCTCCCGCACCGATCAGCATCACGTGTGGTGTGCTTTTGCGTACCAGGTTGGCCAGCAGAACCGGGTTTGGGGTGTTCGTCACGCAGGCCACGGCCCCCGCACGCTTGCCGGGCGCCGCGCCCGACACCATCACGCAAGCGTCCAGTTCCGCCACTCCGTCCCTGGTCAGGGCGCCGCCGATGCCGGCATTGAACGCTGACGGATTGGACTCCATGGCGGTTACCGCTTCCAGCACCGCCGCCAGGGCTCGCGATTCGCCACCTGAATCTGCTGTGCCTGGTTGCGCAGTCAGGGCTTCATATCCCGCCTTCAGTGCGGTCTTGAGACCGTCTTCATACTGGGCCTGCTGGGTTGTGGAAATGGTGCCTGCGCCGCCGTGAATTACCAGGATTGACATGCGGCAGCATACTGATTGCGGGCGGATAGCGGCAACGCTGGCATGCCCCTCTACTGCAGGGGCGCACCGGAACGGATTGAGCCGCAGGAGTTCCTGGGGGCGGTACCCGACCAGCTGTGACAGGCAATCTCCTCCTGAAAATCAATCACAGGCCGTAGGTAACAATGATCTCGATGCCACCCGTGTCTTCAAGAATCGTCGTGGTCACCGGATCCTCTTCTACAACCGCAGAAGGGCTGATGATGTGAAACAGATTCGTGTGTTCGCCGGTGGCAGCGTTCACATAGCGCGGCCCGATGGCGCTCAGGACAGTGTTGTAGACAGTCTCGCCAGCAAAATCCTCAGTGCTGGTGGCGGTCAGGAATGTTGTTCCGTTGCCATTCAGGCTGACCTGGTCTGTCGTAGCAGGTTGATCGTCAAACCCCGGGATGGGAGTTAGGGACAGGTACAGTTGCAGCTCGTCATGGGGAATATTGGTAGTACGCGAAACCGTGACCTGGTACGAATCCCCTGACGCAACGTATTCGGGCGCCGCAATGGTCAGCTGCACTGGCTCCAGCGTCAGCTCCACCCTGGTGTTCTGACCAGAGACCACCACTACGTCGTGCTCAATGGCATCCTTCAATATGATCCGGGCCGACTGGGTCCCGGGGTCGTCAACGTATGAAAAAGCTGCGACCTCGTAGCCCGACATTGCGGGCAGTGGCAAAACTTCAGGCTCCGTTGCAGGAATCGCTACATCCAGAAACTGCTGAAACCCGTTTTCGTGAAGCACAACTATGCGAATGCCCGTAGGCTCCGGGAGCCCTTCGGTTTGCGCCGAATGTACAGCCGGCCTGAAATCGAAGACCAGATAACCGGTTTCTGCCCTGGGTGCGCGGTCGTCAGTCGAAGCACATGAGGCAAGCACGAGAAGTACGCCCAGTGACGCGATCAGGCTGACAATATTGTTCTTCATGGTTCCAACCTAGCAGCTGGGACCCCACACGCCAGTCAATCCGCTCCGGCCAACAAGCGCTCACCCAGCTCCCGCAGCTTGGCGGGAATCCTCACCGGCCGCTGCGCCTGGTAGTCGAAACTCACGGCAACCGCCTCCAGGTCTGCCGCCACCACGCCGTCCGCCAGGACCTGCTGCCGAATCGTCATGCTGGTGTTGCCCAGCCGCGCAAGGGTGGTGGTGACCTCCACGTCCTGGCCCAGCCGCACCTGCGAACGGAAATCGATGGCCAGGCGGGCCAGGATGAAGCCACCGGTCTCACCCGGTTCGCTGTACATGCCGGCGACGCTGCGGAAGAAGTCGATGCGCGCGGTCTCGCCGTAGGTGGCAAACACGGCGTTGTTGACGTGGCCAAGCGCGTCGGTGTCGCCAAAACGGACCTGGATCTTGGTGCGGTGCATGCGGACAAGGTTACCGCTTATCAAGCGGCTGGCAGGTCGGGCAGTAATGGGTGCTGCGGCCGCCTATGACAACTCGTACGAGCGTGGTTCCGCAGCGCAGGCACGGCTGGTCCGTCCGCCCGTACACCTGCAGGCGCTGCCGGAAGTTGCCGCCCGAGCCCTTTACCGTGCGGTAATCACTCAAGGTAGTTCCTTCGGCCTCAATGCTTTCCAGCAGTACGTCACGGATGGAACCGTGCAGCTCGGGCAGCCTTACTGCGGCCACCGAGGCGGCCGGAGTCAGCGGATTCACCCTCGCGCGCCACAGGGCCTCATCCACGTAGATGTTGCCCAGGCCGGCCACCGGTTTCTGGCTCATGAGGAAGGACTTCACGGGCGTGATGGAGCGCGCGAAAGCCTGGCCCAGGCCTTCGGGCGTGAACTCGTCCGACAGCGGCTCCGGCCCCATCGCGTGCAGCGTGGGCAGTTCGGAGTAATCGCCGGCGGGCGTCACCAGGAAGCGCCCGAAACGCCTGATGTCCGTGAAGAACAGCTGGTCACTCACTGTTTCCTGCTGACCCAGGATCACCGGTGCCGGGCCACCTGATGAAAGCTGCACGCTCACCCGCAGGTGCTGCGGCCGGGCGGGTGGGGTCGCGCTGATGACGCCGGTCATGCCCAGGTGGATTACCAGGTCATCCAGCCGCTCGTCCTGCCTCAGAAGCGGCAGCACCAGGAATTTGCCACGGCGGGTGACCTGGCTGATCTGCTGACCGGGCAGGCGGTCCAGGCCGCGGTACTTGGGTCCCGGTTCGGCGGCCGCCAGTTTTGCGTCCAGCACCAGGCGGCCCGTCAGCCACGGGTCCAGCTCGCGCCTGACCGTCTCTACTTCAGGCAGTTCGGGGATAGCGGATTCTCCCCTCGTACAGGGCGCGCCCCACAATGGCGCCGTCCAGGCCCAGGCTCGCGTACAGGTCCAGGTCGGCGTCGCTGGCGACCCCGCCGCCGGCCAGCAGTTCGTGCGGGAAGCTTCCGCGCATCCGCTCGACCGGCTCGGGATTCACGCCCAGCATGGTTCCGTCGCGCGTCACATCGGTGTAGATCAGGGTGCGCAGGCCTTCCGCCGCCAGCGAGGCGCCGAGAGTGAAGGCGTCAACCTCGCTGGTCTCAGTCCAGCCCTTGATGGCCACCAGACCGTCGCGCGCGTCGAGAGAGACCACCACGCGCTCCGGGCCGAACTCGGACAGCAGCTGTCCCACGAGTTCCGGCCTGGTGATGGCGGCCGTGCCAAGGATTACGCGGTCGACCAGTTTCAGCCACTCGCGGGCGCTCTCCAGACTGCGGACGCCGCCCCCCAGCTCGGTCCTGACGCCAAGGCCGGCGATGCGGGCGATGACCTCCGAGTTGTTGCCGCGGTCCAGCGCGGCGTCCAGGTCAACCAGGTGCAACAACCCGGCGCCGAGCGACAGCCAGTGCCGCGCTGCGTCAAGCGGATCTTCGAAGTAGACGGTTTCCAGGTCGGGGTTGCCTTCAAACAACCTCACCGCCCTGCCCTGCTGGATGTCAACTGCCGGAATCACCTGGAACATGAGTCCCGAGTATACGGCCAGGCGCGCCGCTGCTCAGTCGCTGTACCAGGCCTCGAGCCTGGCCCGCGCCGCTTCCGCCTCGGCCTCGCTGCCGGCAACCTCGACTGCGGTGTCAAGCAGTGCCAGGTACAGGTTCTCGAAGTGGCCACGCTGCTCGTCCACCCAGGGCGCGTCGAAATCGGGCAGGAACTCGCCGGTGTACAGCTGCAGTGCCGACTCGACCTTCACGGCATCCGACCGGGAGATGGCGCTGACAGCCGCGTCCTCAAACATGCGGGCGTCCCAGTTCACTGCGTGCTCCAGTTCCAGGTAGGCGACTTCGTCCTGCACCCGGATCTCGCCCACGCCTTCAAGCATGCGCCGCGCCCGGTTTATGAGCACGCGCACGGTGTTCGCCTGCACAGGCTCGCTCCACAGGACGTCCAGCAGCTCCCGGAGTGGTACGGCCCGACCCGACTGGAGGAGATACAGGAGCAGCAGGGCGGCGTTCTTCGCCTCCCACTGCAGGCGCTTCCCGCCGAAGCTCAGGTTCATGCCGCCCAGGCTGGCGATCTCCAGGGTCCGGCTGTCGTGCTCACGGAGGCTGCCTGCGCGCTGAAGTCTAGTACTCACGGCGTCGCGCAGCTCATCGGCACGGAAAGGTTTGGTTATGTAGTCGTCCGCACCCTGGCTCATGCCGCGGCGCTGGTGAACCCGGTCGCTCATGGCCGACAGGAACAGGAACGGCACCGACCTCATCTGCGGCAGGGTGCGCGCGCGTTCATGAAGGTCGAAGCCGACCATCTGCGGCATCATCACGTCCGACACGACCAGATCGGGAATCTCGCCCGCCTCGAACGCCTCCAGGGCACTCCGTGGGTCGTTGTACTCCGTCACCTCGAAGTCCTGCGAGAGTGCCAGCGAAACCAGCCTGAGCGTGCCGAAGTCGTCATCTATAGCGGCTACCCGCGGTTTGCCATTTCCGGACGAACTTCCCACAGTCTGCACTCCATTTCGGTTTGGTTCCGATTATACTTGACGGCCAGGAGCGTCGGCCGCAGTGGCCGGACTTACGTTATCCGCGTCCTTGACAGCCCCCCTGCGCGTACCTATACTCTACAGGGATGGTCTGGAAGCAGGACGTAACACTTAACCTTTCGAGCCTGCTCCGCAACAACGCCTTTTCAGATGGGCAAGTTGAGGCCAGCGGGCAGTACATGCCGGATGAGTCCCTTATCGGGGACGACTTCGGGCTTGAGCGGCCACTGGACTACCAACTGGTGATCAGTTCCGTTGGGGACGATGAATTCCTGCTTCAGGGCAAGGTGGGTGGGTCGGCCGTCATGCCGTGCCGCCGCTGCCTGAAGCCGGTTGAGGTCTCCTGGCAGTCTGACCTCATGTACTCCATGGAGTACAGGCCCGGGACCGCGGAACTCACCATCCGGCTGGACGAGGATGATGACGAGGTGCTGGTTTTCGGACGCCCGGAAGTCGATTTTACCGTCCTGCTGACCGAGGTCTTTACCGTGGACCGGCCACTCACGGCCGCGCATGAACCGGGCGATCCGGAGTGCGAGGACCTGGCTGCCACCTACGGCACTGACCGTGAACTTGCAGGCAGCGACAAATCACCGTTCGCCTCACTGAAGGATTTCGACGTCGAGTCGACAGAGGAGTAAGGAAGAGAAATGGCAAAGCATCCAGTACCCAAGAAGCGCACCTCCCGCGCCAAGCGTGACTCCCGTCGTGCGCATGATTACCTGACTGCGCCGACCCTGGTCGCCTGCAAGAACTGCAGCGCCATGACCACGCCGCACACGATCTGCCCGTCCTGTGGGTATTACGACGGCCGCCGGGTCCTGGCTGTCGATTGAACTGGCCGGCGCCAGGGCGCGCCTGCCGGTCTGAGAAGCGATGACCAAAATCCGAGCCGGGCTGACGGCACTCGGTGCCTACGCCCCAGAACAGGTCCTGACGAACCAGGACCTGGAAAAGATGATGGATACCACGGACGAGTGGATAGTCACCCGTACTGGTATCCGTCGTCGTCATATTGCGGCTGAGAACGAGTTCACCTCCGACCTGGCCATGAGCAGTGTGCGCGACCTGGTGGAGCGCCACGGTGAACAGGCACTGACTGGCGTGGACATGGTCATCGTCGCCACGAACACCCCGGACGCGCTGTTCCCGTCGACCGCCGCACTGGTCCAGGCAGAGTTCAAACTGAAGTCCGCCGCGTTCGACCTCCTGGCGGCATGCCCCGGCTGGCTCTACGGCCTGAACGTGGCCGCCGGTCTGGTTGAATCCGGCCGACACCGCAAGGTCCTTGTCATCGGCGCCGAAGCTCTCACCAAAATCGTTGACTGGAACGACCGCTCGACCGCGGTCCTCTTCGGCGACGGTGCCGGCGCCGCCATCGTGGAGGCCGTGCCCGAGCCTTACGGCCTGAAATCAATCATCACCGGCGCGGACGGAACTGGCGCGCACCACCTGCACCGCAGCAGTGTGGGCCAGCACCTGCCCGACGGCACGCAGATGAGCGAGTCCCTGTACATGAACGGACGCGAGGTCTACAAGTTCGCGGTGCGCGTCATGGAGACCTCGACGCTCGAAGCGGTGGAGAAGGCCGGCCTGACGCCTGATGACATCAGCCTGTTCGTGCCGCACCAGGCGAACCTGCGCATCATCGAAGCGGCGCGCCAGAAACTGCAGCTGCCGCTCGAACGTGTCGTGGTCACCGTCGACGAGTACGGCAACAACTCCACAGCCTCCATCCCGCTGGCCCTGCGCACGGCACTGGACGACGGCCGCATCAAGGCGGGCGACAACCTGCTGCTCGTGTCCTTCGGCGCCGGGCTGACGTGGGCTTCCCTCGTGCTGACCTGGGGTCCTGAATGAAGTTCTGCGCCCTGTTTCCCGGCCAGAATTCACAGGCCCTGGGCATGGGCCGTGACCTCTCCGTCCACAGCCCGGCCGCCAGGCTGGTTCTGGACCAAGCCGAGGCGACGCTGCCGGGCCTGCTTCAGGTCATGTGGGAAGGTCCTGAAGAAGAACTCAAGCTGACAGTCAACCAGCAGCCGGCACTCGTCGCCGCCGGCGTCGCCGCCTGGGCCGCCTGGCTGGAAGCCGGAGGTCCCCGGCCGGAGCTTGCCGCAGGTCACAGCCTGGGCGAGTTCACCGCACTCGTGGCCAGCGGCGCCCTGCAGCTCACCGACGCCCTGCGCCTGGTGCGCAGACGCGGCGAGCTCATGCAGGAGGCAGTGCAGCAGGGTGGCGGGGCGATGGCGGCGGTCATGAAGCTGGACTCCCGGCAGATCGGGCGTGCCCTGGAGGACATCAAAGGCACCGTTGAGATCGCCAACCTGAACTCGCCCGCCCAAACGGTGATTTCCGGTGAGGAAGCCGCTGTGGCTGAGGCCGCGGGTGCCCTGAAGGCACTGGGTGGCCGCGTCATCCCGCTGAAGGTCTCGGCACCGTTCCACTGCTCACTCATGCAGCCAGCGGCCGACCGGCTGGCACCGCTGCTGGAAGCAGCCGAGTTCGGCGCCGGCGACTTCAAAGTCATCAGCAACGTGACAGCACAGCCGCACGAGCCGGGTCAGGCGGCCTCCCTGCTGACCCGTCAGGTGACCGGCACCGTCCGCTGGGTGGAGACCATGGAACTGCTGGCCGCAAGCGGCGTTAACGCGTTCGTGGAGTTCGGCAGCGGTCAGGTGCTGACCGGCCTCGTGGGCCGCACTGTCGAAGGCGCCGGCGCCTGGTCGGTGACCGACACGGCCAGCCTGCAGTCGACCCTGATGGAGGTAAGCGCGTGAAGACCGCTCTGGTAACCGGTTCAAGCCGCGGCCTTGGCCGCGCCATGGCACTCAGGCTGGCGCAGGACGGCTTCAGGGTAGCCGTGCATTACGTCAACTCGGAGGCACCCGCCCTGGAGGTGGTCAGCGCCATTGAGGCCGCAGGTGGCCAGGCGCAGGCATTCCAGGCGGACGTCTCAGTTGCCGCCGCCTGCGCCGCGCTCGTCAAGGACGTGAGCGGCGCACTCGGTTCGCTGGACGTGCTGGTGAACAACGCCGGCATCACCCGCGACACCCTCGCGCTGCGCATGAAGGAAGCCGACTGGGACGCTGTCCTGGACACGAACCTGAGCGCAGCCTTCCACCTGAGCAAGGCCGCGCTTCGCGGCATGGTGCGTGCCGAATCAGGTCGGATCATCAACATCAGCTCGGTGGTCGGACTGACGGGCAACCCCGGCCAGGCCAACTACGTGGCCGCCAAGGCCGGCCTGATTGGCCTCAGCAAGGCCCTGGCAAGCGAGTACGCCGGCAGGAACATCACCGTTAACGCGGTCGCGCCCGGCTTCATCGAGAGTGACATGACCGCAGCATTGGACGCCGAGCTGCAGGCAAACTACCTGAGCCGCATTCCCGCCGGCCGCTTCGGCCGGGCGGATGAAGTCGCGGCCCTGGTTGCCTTCCTGGCCTCGGACGACGCCGCCTACATCAACGGCCAGACGATTGCCGTCGACGGCGGCATGGTGCGCAACTGACGAGCAACAACCCGCCGCCCCGCGGTCACCGGCCTGTTGTACAATTCGCGGAGGCTCGGCAGACCTGGGGTCACCACTACACTGGGTAAAGCAACCCAGGCCAATAATTCTTGATGGAGGAAATCATGGACGAGCAGCAGATTATTGAGAAGATCAAGGACGTTGTAGCCGACAAGCTTGATTCGGACCGGGAAGACATCGTCCTGGAAGCCTCGTTCATCGAGGATCTGAGCGCCGACTCCCTGGACGTGGTGGAACTCATCATGGGCCTCGAGGATGAATTCGGAATCGAGATCAGCGACGAGCAGGCCGAAGGCATCAAGACGGTCGGCGACGCCGTCCGTTTCATTACCGATAACCAGTAATCCCGACCGGCCCGGCTGCGCCGGTACCGGGCGGCACGGTTCCCCCGACTGGTTGCAGCTAGGATTGCCCATATGAACAGAGTCGTAGTCACCGGGCTTGGCCCCGTCACCCCGATTGGCGTGGGCGCGGAAGAATTCCTCCGTGCCCAGCACGAGGTCAGGAACGGCATTGGCCCCATCACGCAGTTCGACGCCTCGGACTTGAACTCCAGGATCGCTGGCGAGGTCGACGTGGACGTCAGCCAGTACCTGGACCGCAAGGAATCCAAGCGGATAGACCGTTTCGTGCAGCTCGCCATGATTGGCGCGGAGCTGGCGCTGGCCGACTCCGGCCTGAGCCGCGAGGAAGTGGCGGGCGAACGCACCGGCACGGCAATCGGCTCCGGCATCGGCGGCCTGAGGACCTGGGAGGACCAGGCGCAGGTCCGCTTCGAGCGTGGAGCGACCCGCCTGTCACCGTTCTTCATCCCCATGATCATCGCCAACATGGGCAGCGGCCAGGTGGCCATGCGCTTCAACGCGACTGGCCCGTCCACCTCCATCGTCACGGCCTGCGCCAGCGGGTCCACAGCCATGGCGGACGCGTTCTTCACCATCCAGCGCGGCGACGCGGACATCATGTTCACCGGCGGCAGTGAAGCGGTCATCACCCCCATGGGCATCGGCGGCTTCGCCGTCATGAAAGCACTGTCCACGCGCAACGACAGTCCGGAGACCGCCAGCCGGCCCTTCACGAAGAGCCGGGACGGCTTCGT
>CAYMUK010000038.1:0-14402 GCA_964393655.1 uncultured bacterium
TCCAGGATGCGCATGCCGGTGAGGAACGGTGTGACCGGGTCGAGCTTCTTGAGCACGGGACGTGCCTGCTTGACCGGCCAGGGATGGTACATCTTGAACTCGGTGCCGTCCTCAAGCGTCGCGACAACATGGTCGACCGTGTACTGTCCGGCAGGGCTGACCGACTTGATGACGCCGCCCTTGCCGGGGGGAACCAGAATCTTGTGGGTGAACGCGAACTCCGGAACGGTGCCCAGGATCTGCCCCTGCTGGACGGTGTCGCCGACACTCACGGTTGGCGTCCAGTCCCATTTGGCCTCACGGGACAGGGAGTGCACCACGATGCCACGGTCGATGTAGGTACCACTGGCCTCCTGGATTTTGTCCAGGGGCCGCTGGATACCGTCGAACACGCCGTTGAGCATGCCCGGTCCGAGCTCCACAGCCAGTGGCAGTCCGGTGGACACCACGGGCTCACCGACGACCAGGCCGCCGGTCTCCTCATATACCTGTACGAATGCGGTCGAGCCGTCAAGCCGGATGATCTCGCCAACCAGCTGTTCCTTGCCGACCCGCACGATGTCGTACATTCGGGCGCCCATCATGCCTTCGGCAATGACGGCCGGCCCGGAAATACGTTTGATCTTGCCTTCGATGGCCATTTAGCCTTCCTCCTGCGGACGCCTTGCTTGTGCAGGCCCCGTACTTGCCGCGGTACGCTTGCGCGCCCGCCACTTGTGAATCACTCGAGCTTGATGTCGAAACCGATGGCGCTGCGGACGAGCTCGTGCATGTAATGGAGTGCGTCGCCGCCCTCCTCGCCGCCGAATGCACCCGACAGGCTTCCCACTGGCAGAATCACGGGCAGTCGCCTGCCGCGCATGCTGCGCTCGGATGCCTTGACCGGATCCGGGATAAGTCCTTCGTCCACAACCACCAGGCCGTAGCCGTCGGATTCGATCAGACCTTCGAGCGCGGCCTGCGCCTCGCCCGGTGTGCTCTCCAGGGTCTCGACGCCGGCCAGGCGGTAGCCCGTGGCCGTCTCTGCGTCGGTGAGTACCACTACCTTATGCGTCGCCACTGCCCAGCTCCATTTCCAGCTGCGTCCTGGGGACAGAATAGAACTTGCCGCGCGCCAGAAGCCTCAGCCGGGCGACCTCGCGCTCCTTGCGCCGCAGGTAATCCAGCACGACGAACGGACCCAGCGGGTCGCCGATGGCCAGTTTACGGACCCGTTCATCCAGGACTTCCCGGATGATGCTGTCCGCGGCTCCCAGCGACTCGCTCGACGCAACCGCGCCGAACGGGCCTTCGGCCACGTGGCTCAGGCCCTGGCCGCCCTCGTCGGCAACCACCGCCAGGAATGCCGCGCGGTTGAAGCTGGCACGAAGGCCGCTGTCGATGAACAGGTCGGCAGCCGGCAGCGGGCGACCGCGCAGCTTGAGCGCGGTGCGCAGGTTGGTCGCGTCGGCCTGCAGCCGCACCCAGTTGCTGAAGGCAGCAGGCACGGGAAGGCTCTCCGCAAGCTCCAGGAGCGTGCGCGTGTAGGCCCGGTCAACAGCCAGTTCGAAGGCGAACAGGTCCGCGTCGTCCTGGTACTGCTTCGCCGCGCGCCTGACCTCGGTGGCCAGGGGATGCCCGCTGGCGCTGAGCACCTGTGCCACTGCCGGCATGTCGGCCGCCTGCGCCATCTGCTCCAGCACAGCCGGCTTCAGTTGGCCGGCGGGGAGCAGCGCACTGCGTGCGTCCTCCGCGGAGCGGTCCGCATGCCGGGCACGGACAATCGCCTTGACATTTGCAAGGTCGTACTTCATGAGAAGCATGGCCACCAGGTCATGGGGCCAGCCATCGGTGAAATTCAGGATCGAGCGCGTGATGCGCCAGAAATTGCGGGCCAGTGCCTGGTCGACGATTCCCAGTCCCGATTCGCGGGACTGCGCCTCTTCCAGCTCCGCCATGTAGTCCGTCTGGGACAGCGTCGCCAGGAAGGCGTCGAAGTTGCTGTCGCCAAGGGCCTGCGTGTAGAACTCGCTACCCAGCAGCCTGGACTTCAGGCCACGGATTCGAGCGTTGATGTATCCAAAATCAGCAGACACGGATGTCCCTTCCTGTGAGGAGGACTAGGCTCCGGCAGTTCCGGACAGCAGCCTGGCAACCTCGGCAGCAAGATCCTCGCGCGCGCTCCTGAGTCGCTCGGTCAGCGTGTTCTCGATGGTCAGTTCACTGGCGCCAACACGGATGCGGACACCGTGGCTTACCTTGTCGTCGCCTTCGACCGGAGCGGACAGCCCCAGTTTGCCGGCGGCTTCCTGGGCAGCAGCCACATCGGCCGGGTTGACCGTGACCTTCCTGACCTCCGAGGCGGGCAGCCCACTGCCGGCGACGGCTTCCTCAAGCAGCTTGCCGAGTCGGTCGGCCCAGTCCTTACCCTTGACCACACTGTCGAGTTCGTTGCGGGCTGCATCGAACACGGACTGCACGGCGGCATGCTGGGCGTTCAGACGGATGGAAGCTGCTTCGAGCTGCGCGGCGCTGCGGGCGCGTACCAGCGCGGCCTCATGCTGGCTGCGCGCAGTGCGTTCCCGGCCGGCAGCGAAAGCGTCAGCTTCCGTCTGCGCGGCAGCTTCAAGCTCTGAGGCGCGTGATTGCGCCTCAGAGCGAATGGCTGCGATTTCCGCGCTCGCTTCCTTGTCGAGCAGTGCAGCCAGATCAGACATCGTCAGCCGATCTGGTTGTTCAGGAAGAAGGCGATGACGAATGCGAAGATGATCAGGGTCTCGGGAATCACGAGGTAGATCAGAATCTGACCGAAGGCCTCGGGCTTCTCGGCCAGGGTGCCTGCGCCGGCTGAGCCGATTGCTGCCTGGGCGATGGCCACGGCGATGGCGCCGATGCCGATGGCGAGTGCAGCAGCCAGTGCGATCATGCCGTCACCAATGCTGGCGCCAGTCTGAACAACTGTTTCTGCTTCCTGGGCCAGGCCCATGCCGAGCAGAGCGATGAGTGAAACGAAACCGAGAACCTTGCCGAACTTCTTCATGCTTTTCCTCCTGAGAGACGGAATGGCTTGTACGGACGACCGGTATTGTCGTAGAAGCCGAACTTCGTAAAGAATTCCACGTACTGCAGACGCAAGGGCTGCAGTGTATGGCCAATGATTGTGAGCGCTATCGCGACCAGGTGGACGGAGAGCGCAACGACGATGCCGAGGACCGGCCCAAGCACGGGAACAGGCAGGACATTCGCGACGGCGAAGCCCAGGTCCGTGGACAGGTTGGCGACCAGTGCGGCGGAGAGGCCGACTGCGAACAGTCGGAGATAGCTGAGGATGTGACCGGAGTTGGAAATCAGCTCCACGGTCATCAGCACCATGCGGGAAAGGACCACGCACACCACGAAGATGAGCATGCCGATGCCGCAGGCGATAAGGATTGGCGGGGTGAGCATGTTGCTCATGAACGCCCAGGCGAACAGCACGAGAGCCAGCAGCCCGGCAGTCATGCCGATGCCTTCGAAGAAGTGCGCGCGATCCTTGTGCTTGTAGCCCTGCATGGCGCGGATGACCCAGCCGCCGACGACCTGCAGCACGCCGAAGGCGAGGCACAGGATCAGTACAGGCTGGAACTCCTCCACCCGGAACAGGGCGATGGGGATGATGCCATGATCGCCGTGGCTCGGGGGGTAGAAGATAGGGTTGCCGGCGGGCCACCTCTCTAAGAAGTTGCCCAGGAACTCGCCATAGACGAAGCCCCAGACGATGCTCCAGACGGCACACCAGATTGTGATGACGCCGATCTTGGGCAGCACGCCTGAGTCAAGGGTGATTCCCAGTGGCCCGAGTGAGAGGCTCTTGCCGGAAAGTCCACGGCTGCGCAGCCACAGGCCAAGCCAGAGGAACAGCAGGCCGAAGCCCATGTCGCCCACCACGATGCCGAAGTAGAGCGGGAAGAACACCGCGACGGTCCACGTGGGATCGAACGCTCCATAGGCAGGCGGAGCGAAGAGTGAGAGAAGCAGTTCGAAAGGGCGCGCCCAGGGCTTGTTGTCAAGCTTGGTGGGGACGGCCCGGTCGTGATGGGCGTCAGCGGCACGTGTTTCCAGCACCAGGTCGTCCTTGAACTGACGCCTCAGTGCCTCGGTGACGTTGCGCGTGTTCTCGGAGGGAACCCAGCCTCGCAGTGCGAAGCTGTACTCGCCTTCCGCCAGGTTGCCCAGCGCCTCGTAACGCGCGGCCTGGTTGCTCGACTGCATGTGGATCTGCCGCAGCTTGCCGCTGTGGGTATCCGCCAGGCGGGCGAGTTCCTCATCTACCGCCTTGAGGCGGCGGGGCAGGGCCTGGGAGCGTTCCTCCATGACGTGCACGGCTTTTGAGGTCCCGTGCTCGCGGAAACGCAGTGGCAGTTCGAGCGGTGCCAGTCCCGAGCGGGAAATGGCGCTGCGAAGCTGCTGCCTGTCCTCTTTCATGGAGGCGATGATGATGACTACGTCCTTGCCGTACTCACGCGTGGCAAGTTCGAAGCGGCCGTCCAGGTTCTCATCGAGTGCCAGCCGCAAATCGTCTACGTCACGGGCGGTCGCGATGACCGCTGTGCCCTCCAGATAGTTGCTGGCCTCGAGCCTGCCGAGCGTGGGAGCCACCAGTCTGTAGACCGGCAGGAACGTCTCGATCAGATCGAGTTCGTCGCGGGCATCAGCACGTTCGGCGACAAGGGCGTCCACACTGTTGCCCACGCCATGCAGCCATGATTCCATCTCGGAGATGCCCATGGCGGCGTCGGCGCGTGTGGCCTGCTTGCCGGAACCGTGTGGTTCCAGCACCTGGAGCAGCGCTTCGCTGCGTGCCTGCAGTTCGCGCCAGCCTTCGGCTTCGGCCCTGTCCTCACCTTCGAGCTTCACCCGCTGGAGGCCAGCCCCACCAGCGTAATCGAGCGGGTCGACCTGTACGACGCCCAGGTTCTGCAGAGCCTGCAGCACCTCGCCCGCCACACTGCGACGCCCGACAACGGTGAGTTGGTCCATGTTGGCAATCACGACAGGATGCGCTCCATGACCAGCTTCAGTGCTTCCTCGCGTCCGGCTGAGGCACGGCTGGTCATGGCCTCTGCGTCAGCCCTGGCCTTCGCCAGGACTTCCTCACGGATGGCCGCGCCCTGGGCCTCGGCATCCTTCCGCAATTCAGCAGTCTTAGCCTCGGCCTCGGCCTGGGCCTTCTGCAGCTTCGCGGCTCCAGTGGCCCTGGCCTGTTCAACCAGGCTGGCCGCCTCCTGCTTGGCTTCCTCAACCTTGGCCGCCAGGGACTGCTCACGGTTGATCAGGTTCTGCAACAACTGTTCGCCTTGAGCTTCCAACCGACCCTCCTTCCACCCATGCCGCTGCCTGGCCAGCCCATGGGGCAGAACCGGGTCTGACGGCAACCGGGATACACAAAAAACAACGCGCCAGTTAAGCGTGACCGCTTGCGCGCGTACCAAGGATGAAGCATAGCAGTGGATCAGGGGGGTGTCAACGAGGGCAAATGTCCCTGGTTGCGCCCGGGAAGGCGTGTCTCAACGCCTCTGGCTGCGCAGCCGCCGTTCGGCGTCACGGGCCGCAAGGAGTGAACCCAGCTCGTCGAGTTCAAGGTAGTACTGCGCAAGCTCGGCCTCAGGCACTTCGCCAGCAGCGATGATCCTGCCGACCTCGGCCAGCCGTTCCTGCAGGCGCCGCCGCCTCTCCGCACCGGAGGCGGCCAGCACGAGCTCGCGCAGCCGCGAGAGCGCCTTCTCGATCTGCACGTCCAGATCACGCCGCGGGCCACTGCCGTCATCGGCTTCCAGCAGGCGTTCGAACACCAGGCCGGTGTCATCGCGGTCACGGTAGTGGTCGAGCAGCCGTCCGGGATTCGCCGGGTCCTGCTCCGCCAGTTGCAGGAACTCGCGGAGCTCCGACTCCTGCATGTCCGGCAGGCCGCCCTGCAGGCGCCTGAGCCGGTGCTTCAGCCCGGCCGGATCCTGCAGCAGCAGGGCGATGATCTCCAGTTCAAGCCGGCGGTACCTGTCGGGCCCCCGCGTCAGGCCGCGGGCCTGCACCTCGTTCACCCGGCCCGAACCACGCGAGTCGATCATCGCGGCCAGGGCGTTCTCATTGATGTCGAGCTCGTCCACCACCAGGCGGCGCAGCTCGCTGGCCACCGGATCGATCACCGCACGCGGTTTCATGGCCGGCAGCAGCTCGTTCAGGATGGCCTGGCGACCCCGGTCAGTGCTGGCATCGTGCCGCGCCAGGGTGCCCTGGAAGCGGAACTCCACCTCCGAAAGACCGGCAGCGAGTGCCGCGCGGAAATCGGCCGGATCGCCGTCAAGCACTGCGTCAGCCGGATCCCTGCCTTCGGGAAGGCGCACCGCCCTGACCAGGAAGTTCCGGCCGATGCTGCGGTCCAGACCAGCCATGGTGGCGCGCTGGCCAGCGGCATCGCCGTCAAACGCCAGGTACAGCGCGCTGACGTCCTGGCGCGAGAGCAGGTCGGCATGCTCTGCCGTAAGCGCAGTTCCCAGGGCGGCAACCGCGTTGCCGAAACCCACCTGATGCAGGGCTATCACGTCCATGTAGCCCTCGACCACGATCGCCTCTCCGGACTCGCGCATTCGCTGGCGGGCCACGTCAAGCCCGTAGAGCAGTGTCCCTTTGTGAAAGATGTCCGTCTCCGGTGTGTTCAGGTATTTGGGTTCGCCTGTGTCCAGGATCCTGCCGGCAAAGCCGGCGATGCGGCCCATGGCGTCACGAATCGGGAACATCACGCGGTTGCGGAAACGGTCGTAGCGGCTGCCGCGCTCGTTCTCCACCAGCAGGCCGGCAGCCAGAAGCTCGTCGGGCCCGAGCCCCTTGCCGGCAGCATACCGGAGCAGGCCGTCCCAGCCGTCTGGAGCGAAGCCGATGCCGAACCGCTCTATGGAATCGGCACTCAGCCTGCGCCGTGCCAGGTACTCCTTCGCCGTGCCTTCCAGGTTGCCCAGGAAATACTCCTGCGCCACCTCGTTGACGCGCCACAGGTCGTTGCGCCGGCTCTTGCCGGACGCCTGCGCCTCAACTTCGATGCCCACGCGGCTGCCCAGCCGGCTGAGCGCCTCGAAGAAGCCAAGGCCCTGCGTCTGCATGACGAAGTCGAAGACATCACCCTTGGCATGGCAGCCGAAGCAGTAGTAGAAGCCGCGGTCGCGGTTCACATGGAAGGAAGGGGTCTTCTCGCTGTGGAAGGGGCACAGGCCCTTGAGGCGGTTGCCACCGGCAGACGCCAGCACGACGGTCTCGCCGATCACCTCGGCGATGTCGGTCAGTTCGCGGATTCTCTCCTTGGCGTCTCCCGGCTGGTTCATTCCAGGGGAATGATACCGCTCTACCCGCCCCGGTCTGGTTCAGCCGGCAGGGAAAAGTGGCAGGTGACCGAGCGAGATAACGTCCTGGCGTTCCTTGCCCTCCGTGAACACCACCAGAGTGGCCACGACCTCGCCGCCGATTTCATGAAGCAGGTCCACCAGGCCGTTCAGGGTGCCGCCGGTGGAGACCACGTCGTCCACTATGGCGACGCGCCGGCCGGCCACCCGGCTGCGGTCTGCGCCGTCCAGCACCAGGTCCTGCGGCTTGCCCGTGGTTATGGAGACCACGCTGCGGCTGATGGCTCCCACCATGTAGGGCTTCTCGGTCTTGCGGACCACAACGTAGGGAATTCCCGACAGCCGGCTCATGGCATGTGCCAGCGGCACCGCCTTGACTTCCGGCGTCACAAACGCCTCTATGCCTTCGGGCATGCGCGCGACCAGCTCGGCGGCCGCGGCTTCGGTCAGCTCCGTGTCGCCCAGCAGGTTGAGCAGGGCCACCGACACGCCCCCCACATCAACGACCTGCAGTTCCCTTGTTACGTCACCGATCCTGACCGTGTGGCTGTCCATCATGCGAAACCTTTCCCGCCCGGCGCGCTCGCCCTGACCAGACCAAGGATACACCCGACAGGACGCAGTCCGTGCGGCCGTCAGGGGTAGACTCGCAAGGATGAAACGCTGGCTTCAGGACCTGCTCCCCCACTTTGGTCCAGTGTGGAAACTGTCCCTGCCGGTAATCCTGGCCAACAGTCTGCAGTCACTCACCAACGTCACCAACATCTTCTTCGCCGGGCGCCTGGGGCCCGTCGAGATAGCCGCGATAGGCATGTCCAACAGCGTGAACATGCTGATACTGGTGGCGTTCATGTCAATCACCGCGGCGTCCATGGCCCTGGCGGCACAGGCGAAGGGCGCGCGTGACGAGGGCGAGCTTTCCAACGTCGCGCACCAGTCGATTTCGCTCGGCGTGATCATGTGGCTGGTGCTGGGCGGACTGGGAATCCTGCTGGCCAATCCCATCCTGGGCTTCCTGAACAGCGGCGGCGACCCCCTGGCCGTGGAGCTCGGCACGACCTACCTGCAGATCATGTTCGCGGGCATCATCTTCATGGTCCTCAACCTGACCATCAGCTCACTGATGCAGGGGGCGGGCGACACTGTCACCCCGCTGTGGATAGCCATCTTCATGAACGTGATCAACGTGTTCCTGAATTACGCCCTGATGTTCGGCCTGGGACCGATACCGCCGCTGGGTGTGGCGGGAGCCGCTATCGGAACGGTGCTGAGCCGCGCGATAGCGGCAGGGATCGGCATCTGGATTATGTACTCGGGGCGCAACATCGTAAGGCTCGGGCCGGGCAGTTACCGGCCCAACCTGCAGGCGTTCCGGGAGATTCTCTCCATCGGCATCCCCTCGGGCCTGCAGGGAATCGTCCGCAACACCTCGCAGCTGCTTGTCATCCGCATCGTGACTGCCACCGCGGCGGGCACGCTCGGGGCCAGCGCGCTTTCCGTGGGACTGCAGGTCGAATCGCTTGCCTTCATGCCCGGCCTCGCCATCAGCATCGCGGCCACCAGTGTGGTGGGGCAGGCGCTGGGAGCATGGCAGAAGCGCGAGGCGAGGCAGCGGGGCGACGCGGCCATAGTGCTCGGCATGCTCATGATGAGCGCAATCGCCGTGCCCCTGGTCATCTGGGCGCCGCAGGTCATGCGGCTGTTCGATCCGACCGCCAACGAGGTACTCCTGGCTGCCGGCGCCAGTTACATAAGGATCAACGGGATCGTCCTGCCGTTCCTGGCCTACGCGATGATCGGCAACGGCGCCCTGCGCGGGGCCGGCGACACCACCCCCGGCATGTGGGGCGCGATCCTGAGCCGCTGGATAATCGTGGTGCCCCTCGCCTGGCTGCTGGCGCTGCAACTGGACATGGGTGTGGACGGCGTCTGGTGGGCCCTGGCAGCCGGTACCGTGTTCCAGGCGGCGTTCGTGCTCTGGAACTGGCAATCTTCCCGCTGGCTGCGGATAAGCCTGGAGAAGAGCCGCCTCTACCGGTTCCACCTGGCCCGGATTTCCCCTGAACGCATGCACCACTTCCTGGACACGGTGAAGACGCCGCTCATGGCCGCTGGTGCCAGCGAACGGGTGTCGGCGGAGGAAGTCAGGTACCGCACCCGGGCAGGCATCGTCAGCATGACGGTGGCTGATGGCGACTACCTGCTGGACGACCCGGCGGGCCAGGTGTCCATAGGCCCTCAGGAACAGGAAGCCGGGACCGGCGAATCACTGCCTGCGTGATAGGCTCAGCGGCGTGGAAGACGCAACACTGAGGCCCAGGACGCTGGCCGAGTACGTGGGCCAGCCTCGGCTCAAGGAGAAGTTCGGCGTCTATCTGGAAGCCGCCCGCAATCGCAGCGAAGCACTTGATCACGTACTGCTATACGGGCCTCCCGGACTGGGCAAGACCACGCTGGCGCACATCATCGCGCAGGAGCTTGGCGTGGGAATCCGGGTGACCAGCGGCCCGGCAATCGAAAAGCCGGGCGACCTGGCGGCGATCCTGACCAACGCCCTGGAAGACGGCGACGTGCTTTTCATAGACGAGATCCACCGTTTGGGCCGTGTTGCCGAGGAGCACCTCTATCCTGCCATGGAGGACTACAAGATCGACATCGTGCTGGGCCAGGGGCCAGCTGCCAGGACCATCAGGCTGGACCTGCCGCGCTTCACCCTCGTTGGCGCCACCACCAGGCCGGGCCTGATCACCGGACCCATGCGCAGTCGCTTCGGCATCATCGAGCACCTGGAGTACTACAGCAGCGAGGAGCTGGCGGAGGGGGTGACACGCGACTCCGACCTGCTGGGCTTCAGCCTGGACGCGGCGGCGGCCCTGGAGATCGGCCGACGCGCCCGCGGCACCATGCGCATCGCCAAGCGGCTGCTCCGCCGGGTCCGGGACTACGCGGAGGTCGCCGGCGAGACCGGCATCGGCCTTAAGCGCACCAGGCTGGCGCTGGACGAGCTGGGCATCGACAGCCTGGGCCTGGACCGCAGGGACCGGGCGATCCTGGAGGCGATGGTCATGAAGTTCGCCGGCGGGCCGGTCGGGCTTGACACACTGGCGACCGCCGTGAGTGAGGACCGTGCCACGCTGGAAGAAGTGTACGAGCCGTTCCTGATCCAGTCGGGTCTGTTGCAGCGCACGTCCCGCGGTCGCGTGGCCACGGAGCTGGCGTACCGGCACCTTGGCCTGGAGGTGCCGCAAGGCGGCATGCAGGATGGCCTGTTCCCCCAGGACAGGGATCCGGCTTGAGGCGCCGCCGGCGCGCGAGCCCCGACCAGAAGCGCGAACCACTTGATTTCGGGAACCTGAGGCGGGCCTTCGCCTTCACGCGTCCCTACCGCAGGTATCTGGTTCCGGGCATGATCGCTACGGTCATCGCCAGCGTTTTGTCACTGGCGCTGCCGCTGCTGGCGCGCGAGCTGTTCAACGAGGCCTTCACCGAACTGGGTGCCAGCCTGGCGGCCACCAACCTGAACCTGATTCTCCTGCTCATGGTGGGCCTGTTCCTGCTCGAGGCGGTCTTCGCCTTCATGCGCAGCTACCTGCTGGCCCTTGTGGGCGAAGGCGTCGTGGCTGATGTGCGTACCACATTGTTCGGCCACATCCTGGGCCTGTCGCTCCGCTTCTTCGAGGAGCGGCGCACGGGCGAGATAACCTCGCGCCTGACTTCGGACATAACCACCCTGCAGGGAGCCGTATCGCAGACGCTGGCGCACTTCGCAAGCCAGCTGGTGTCGCTGATCGGCGGCATCGTCGTACTGCTGTGGATCAACCGCGAGCTGACGCTGTTCCTGCTGGCTGTCGTGCCGGCGGTGATAGTGGCGGCCGTGCTGTTCGGCAGTTTCCTGCGGCGCGTCAGCACCCGGTTCCAGGACAGCGTGGCCCTGGCCAACGCGAGTGCCGAGGAGGCAATTTCGGGAATCCGTGTAGTGAAGTCGTTCGTGGCCGAACGGTTCGAGGCCGGTCGTTACCGGGAACTGATCGACCGTTCCTACCGGCTGGCCCGCAGGCGTGCGCTGGGCCGGGCGGTGTTCCTGCCCACCACGGGACTGCTGGTCGCCACCGGCATCGCTTTCGTACTCTGGTACGGCGGCCGACAGGTGCTTGTGGGGGCGCTGCTTCCCGGTGATCTGGTGGCGTTCCTGATCCTCACCATCACCATCGGCGCGGCAGTGGGTTCACTGACGGGTCTCTACAGTGAGCTGCAGGAAGCGATGGGCGCCAGCCG
Organism: uncultured bacterium; assembly: GCA_964393655.1. Lineage (GTDB taxonomy): Bacteria > Deinococcota > Deinococci > Deinococcales > Trueperaceae > CALDPK01. The sequence continues at coordinate 11,625 of CAYMUK010000038.1, forward strand.
CCGCATCTTCGAGCTGCTGGACGAGTCATCTGACCTTGAAGACCCCGTGTCGCCTGTTGCACTGGGCGAGGTCCGGGGCGAGGTGGAATTCACTGACGTGGGCTTCGGCTACCAGGAGGGACAGCCTGTGCTCAAGGACCTGAACCTGCGGGCGGAAGCCGGCGAGATGATAGCCCTGGTCGGCCCGAGCGGCGCGGGCAAGACGAGCCTGGTGATGCTGATTCCGCGTTTCCGCGACCCGCACTCGGGCAGCATCAGCCTTGACGGCCACGACCTGCGGGACCTCTCGCTGCACGAGCTGCGCAGCAACATAGGTGTAGTGTTCCAGGAGACCGTGCTGTTCACGGGCACCATCGCCGACAACATCCGCTACGGAAGGCCAGAGGCAGGCGACGACGAGGTGGAGGCGGCTGCCGCAGCGGCCAACGTGCTGGAGTTCGCACTGAAACTGCCAGACGGTCTCGCCACCCGGGTCGGCGAACGGGGCCTCACTCTCTCGGGCGGGCAGCGCCAACGGGTAGCCATCGCCCGCGCCCTCCTGAGGGACCCGCGCATCCTGATACTGGATGAAGCCACGAGTGCACTGGACAGCGAATCCGAGGCCCTGGTGCAGGCGGCGCTGGACCACCTGATGCAGGGCCGCACGACCTTCGTGATTGCGCACCGGCTGTCAACTGTGATGGGCGCCGACCGGATCGTGGTGCTGGACCAGGGTCGGGTGGCCCAGCAAGGGAGTCATGAGGAACTGCTGGCGGCCGGCGGCCTCTACCGGGAACTGCACGACCGCCAGTTCGGCACGGTCAGCTGACCAGCTGCGCGTCCACGGTGATGTCGGTGCCGCCCAGTGCCCGGCTGACGGGGCATTCCTTGCTCATCCGCTCCGCGTACTCGGAGAAAGCGGTCTGATCAAGACCGTCCACCTGGCCGCGCACGGACAGATGGATGTTGCTGATGGCCGGTCCTCCGCCTTCCGTGCCGAAGCTCACCTCTGCATCGGTCCTGACCATCTGGGGCACGTGACCGGCCTCGCTCAGGGCGTTCGACAGGGCCATCGAGAAGCAGCCGGCCAGTGCGGCGCCGATCAGCTCCTCCGGGTTGGTACCGGCCTCGCTTCCGAAGCGCGTGGTGAATGAGAACGCACCGCTGTAAGCTCCGGAACCCAGTTCCATGTTGCCGCGGCCGCCCTTCAGGTCACCGGACCATTCGGCGTTTGCCTTGCTCTTGCGCATGTTGAACCTCCTTACGCGGATGTTACTCATATCTGCGCCCCGCTACAGGCTGCGGGCCTACGATGTGGTGTCATTGGAACCATGTCACTGACGGTCAAGGCACCCTTTGAACCCACCGGCGACCAGCCGCAGGCAATCCGGTCACTGGTGGAGGGACTGGAGGACGGACTTCGTTTCCAGACCCTGCTGGGTGCAACCGGAACCGGCAAGACTTTCACGATGGCGCAGATAATCCAGGCGTCGCAGCGTCCTTCGCTGATTCTCGCACCGAACAAGATACTCACTGCGCAGCTGGCTGCGGAGTTCCGCGAGTATTTCCCTGACGCGGCGGTCGAGATGTTCATCTCCTACTACGACTACTACCAGCCGGAAGCCTACGTGCCGGCGCGGGACCTGTTCATCGAGAAGGACGCCAACATCAACCAGGAGCTGGAGCGACTCCGCCATTCGACCACGCGCAGCCTGCTCACCAGACGCGACGTTATCGTCGTGGCCTCTGTCTCCGCCATCTACGGGCTTGGTTCGCCCGTGACGTATCAGCAGCTGAACATGATCCTGCAGCAGGGGGCAAGCATCACGCGCGACGAGATTCTGGAGCGTCTGGTGACCCAGCAGTACGAACGCAATGACATCGAACTGGCACCCGGGCGTTTCCGCGCCCGCGGGGACACGGTGGAGATCTGGACTGCCTACGAGGAAGCTCCGCTACGGGTCGAGATGTGGGGCGATCTGATAGACCGTCTGGTGATGATCGATCCGGTCACGGGTGACGAGCAGGGGGAGCTGGCGGCTACGACCATCTTCCCGGCGCGCCACTATGTGACTCCCTTTGAACAGCTGGAGCCGGCCATCAGGCAGATCGAGAACGACCTGCAGGAGCGCATCGCCTTCTTCGAGGCCCACGACAGGTTCCTGGAGAAGCAGCGCATCACTGAGCGAACGCGCTACGACATTGAGATGCTCAGGACCCTTGGCTACTGCACCGGAATCGAGAACTACTCCCGCTATCTTGAGGGCCGTCCGCCAGGCAGTCCGCCGGCGACGCTGCTGGACTACTTCCCTGACGACATGCTCGTCTTCCTGGACGAATCACACGTGATGGTGCCGCAGATCCGCGGCATGTACAACGGCGACCAGGCCCGCAAACGGACCCTCGTCGATTACGGCTTCCGCCTGCCCGCCGCACTTGATAACCGGCCGCTGCGCGAGGAGGAGTTCTTCTCCAAGATCGGCCAGGTCGTTTTCGTGTCTGCGACTCCGGCGGACGAGGAGCGGAACCTGAGTGACCAGGTGGTGGAGCAGGTGATCCGCCCCACTGGCCTGGTCGATCCCCAGATCACGGTCAAGCCCAGCAAGGGCCAGATCGACGACCTGCTGTTCGCCATCCGCGAGCGGGCCAGGGCGGGCGAACGCGTGCTGGTGACGACGCTGACCAAGAAGATGTCCGAGGACCTGACCGAGTACCTGGCGCAGCAGGGAATCCGCGTGCGCTACATGCATTCGGACATAGATGCGGTTGAACGCCAGGTCATCATCCGTGACCTGCGAC
>CAYMUK010000039.1:0-14363 GCA_964393655.1 uncultured bacterium
CCTCGCGGTTGAACAGCTGCACGGTCTTCATGCCGGTCAGGTTCTCGGCCAGGTAGGCGTTGGAGATGCTGGTGCGCAGGCGCACGGACCGGTAGGCGTCGCGTATGCGTGAGCGCAGGAAATTGAGCACCAGGAACAGCACCGGCATGATTGCCAGCGTTATGAGCGCCAGCTGCCAGTTGATTATGAACATGTACACGACCAGGCCGATGATCATGCCAAAGTCGGCGATTATTCCGACGACGCCGTCAGTGAGCATCTGCTGGATGGCGTCCACGTCACTGGTGATGCGGGTCAGCAGCCTGCCGACCGGGGTGCGGTCGAAGAAGCCCAGGTGCAGCCGTTCAATCTTGGCGAATATCTCGCGCCTGATGTCGTAGATCACGTGCTGGCCGAGCCAGGCGATGACGTAGGTGTACGCGTAGCGCAGGCCAAAACTGAGCAGGCGCAGTCCCAGGTAGATGAGCACGATGTTGAGGACGCCGGCGAAGCGCTCGTCGATGGTCAGGCCGTTGAACGGCGGCACGTCCGCAATCAGGAAGTTATCGATGGCGCGGCCGATCAGGCTGGGGAAGGCGGGGGCCACCGCGCTGTAGGCCAGCAGCAGCACAATGCCAACAACCAGCTGCAACCGGTACGGCCTGAGGTAGGCCAGGAGCCGCCTGGTCACGTTCATGTCCAGCTCTGTCTGGAACGATTCGCCTTCCTCGTCGAACGCCCCCTCGCGCCGCAGCCGGCCCACGTACTTGCGCCGGTTGCGGCGGTACTCGTCCTTAAGCGCCTGCGGGTCGTAACCGCTGGCGCTCATGTCGGTGAGATTGTGCCGGTCTGAACTCATTGCGTTCGCTCCAGGTCCTGCTCGAGTTGCTGGCGCCTGTCGATGTCGGCATACCAGCCGTCCAGCTCCAGCAGGTCGGCCGGGGCGCCCTGTTCCACGATTTTCCCGTCATCCAGCACCAGGATGTGGTCGCTGTTCCTGAAGGCGCTCACCCGGTGCGCCACAATCAGCGAGGTCCTGTCCTTCTGCACGGTTTCCAGTCCTTCCAGGATCCGGGCTTCCGTCTGGGTGTCCACGGCGCTCAGGGCATCGTCAAGAATCAGGATGGCGGGTTCACGGATGATGGCCCGGGCCAGTGCGGTGCGCTGGCGCTGGCCACCCGACAGGGTCACTCCGCGCTCGCCCAGGCTGGTGTTGAAGCCCTGCGGGAAGTCGTTCACGTCGCCGGCCAGCTGCACCAGCTCGGCAGTGCTGTGGATCAGCTCGAGCCGCTCCGGGGAATCATCCTGGGGTAAACCGTAGGCGATGTTCTCCGCGATGGTGTCCGAGAACAGGAACGGTTCCTGGGGAACCAGGCCTATCTGGCGCCTCAGGACCTCGAGTGGGTACTCGCGGATGTCACGCCCGTCTATCAGTATCTCTCCCGCACTCGGATCCACCATGCGGGTGAGCAGCTGCACGATCATGGTCTTGCCGCTGCCGGTCCTGCCGGTGATGCCCAAGGAGGTGCCCGCCGGGACCACGAACGATACGTCTTTCAGTGCCCGGGTGCTGCCGAAGTTCAGGCTCACGTCGCGGAACTCGATGTGACCCTGGATGCTGCGCAGGCTGTAGTTGGTCAACCGGCCGTCACGGACCTTGGGCTGCTGCGCCAGGATCTCCTTGAGCCTGCCCCAGGATGTGATGCCGCGCTGGAACACGCTGGCTATCCAGCCGAGCGCGATGATGGGCCAGCTCAGCGCCTCGAACAGCAGCAGGAACGAGCTGAATTCACCGATGCTCAGGTCCCCGCCAAGTCCCAGGACCTGGCGGCCACCGATCAGCAGGATGACGGAGGTGGTGACGCCGAAGAGCACTTCCATCAGCGGGAAGAGCGGGCCGTCGGCACGCACCAGGTGCAGGTTGCGGTCTATGAATTCGTCGTTCAGGCGGCCGAACTTCGCGAGTTCGCGGTCCTCGATGCCGAAGCCCTTCACCACGCGGATTCCGGCGAAGTTCTCCTGCGCCATTGCCGAGATGTCCGCGAACTTCTGCTGCACCTTCTCGTAGCGGCGGTGCACTACCCGCAGGATAAGGAAGAAGGTCAGGGTCATCAGCGGCACAAGCACCAGCGTCAGCAGGCTCAGGCTGGGGCTCAGGCTGAACATGCGCGTGAAGGTGAATATCAGCAGCGTCAGGGTGTTCACTCCCTGGAATATGCCCACACCCACCCACATGCGTACCGCGTTGAGGTCGGCGGTCAGGCGGGCCATCATGTCGCCCACGCGGTGGTTGTCGTAATAGTTGGCGTCCAGGCGCGTGAAGTGGTCGAACAGGTCACGCCGCATGTCGAACTGCACGTCCCAGCTGGCACCCAGGATCGTGCGCCGCACGATTACCAGCACCAGGGCTGCGCCGCCGACCGCCGCCAGGATGGCGAGCGAGAAGCCCCAGACGCTGGACATGGTCATGGTCCCGTCCGCCAGCGCGTCGATGGCCCGGCCGGTGATGAGCGGGGCCAGGGTGACGGTGAAGGAGGAGATCAGGATCATCACGATGCCGATCCCGAACTGCCAGGGGTAGCGCCTTACGTAGGCAAGTACGTCACGGAATGCTTGCAACTTGTTGATGACCTGCCTTCTGGAAATGACCGTGCTGCCGCGCTGCCTGTGCCTGTTTGCGAAGTGGAAGAACCCCTGACCGGCAGGCCAGGGGTTTATCGGCGAACGCCATTATACAGACAGCCTGTCGTCTTGCAACCCGTCCCTGCAACGGGCATGGGTCAGCGTGCACGCTGCAGTTCACCGTAGGGATCCCCGTTCAGGGTGAGCCTGAATGTGACCATGGGTTGGCTGGTGTCGAAGGTGCCCTGAACCCACTCGCCACCCTGCACCTGCTGCTGCGCCACGAGCTGCTCCTGACCCTGGAGCGAAGTGGCGTAGACCCTGGCCGTGACGACCGGAATGCCGGGTTCGATGTACCAGTTGTAGGCCAGGTCCCTCTCCGCCGGCTCGACAATGTCGATCTCCGGATTCGGCAGCGGAATCACCCGCGGATGCACGTTCACGCTCAGGTGCAGGTTGCCGTCTGCAACCCAGCTGCCGGCCGGCGGTTCCTGGCTCAGTACGCCCTCGGGGCGGCTGGTGTCACTCACGTTGGTGACCGTGATGTCGAAGTCGCCCGCCCGGGCGCGCGCCTCCGCCAGGCTCAGGCCCACGAAGGATTCCAGCGGCTCCATGTCCGGGTCGCCGCTGGCGACTTCCAGCGAGAGTTCGGCGGCCTCGAGTTCGAAGGCGACGCCGGCCGGCGGATCCTGCGACACCACCGTGCCCGGTCGCGAGGTAATGTCGGCCACCTGCACGATGCTCAACTGGGCCTCTTCCAGTCCGGCGGCCAGTGCCTCACCAAGGGCCTCCTGCAGTGTCAGCCCTTTCAGATCCGGGATGACGGTGGTGGGCACGGGTTCCCCCGAGCTCACCAGAAGGTTCAGTGGGGTGCCTTCGGCGACGGTGCTGCCGGCAGGCTCGCTCTGTGCCAGAACCGTGCCCTCCGGCAGGTCGGACGGCAACCAGGAGATGCTGCCCGCCTGCAGGGGATTGCCCTGCAGCGCAGCGGTCACGTCGCCTGGCCACTCCAGGCCCCTTAAATCCGGCACGGACAGGGGACGCGCCTCATCCAGCGGGAAGGCGTAACCGACCACCACGGTGCTGCCGTGTGGCAGACTCTGGCCGGCCGCCGGATCGAGTTCGACCACGGTGCCGACCGGTTCCGCCGACGTGATGGCCACCGGTTCGGGGTTCAGACCGCTTGCGGCCAGCGCCTGCAGTGCATCGTTGATCTGCTGGCCGGCGACGTCGCTGACCGGTACCTGCGCGAAATTCTGCCGCTGGTAGCTGGAGCCCAGAAGCGCCACGGCAGCCAGCAGCAGGATCACGAATGCCAGCCCGTTGGTCACTGCGGCCTGCGGCAGGCTGTTGCTGCGGCGGCGCTGGCTGGCCGCGCCCTGACTGGGCGGCGGTACCGCCCCGCCGGAATCCGCCGCGTCACCCGCGCCGGACCACGCGAGCCCGTGGACCTGTTGCCTGCGCCCGCTGCGGCGGATGTCAGCCTGGTCGGCCGTGAAACCGGCGGCGACAAGCACCGTCACCAGTTCCGGATCGGGTGTCTGGACGGGCGCTCCCGTGGGCGGGTACCAGGCGACGTAGTGCGCTCCGGGCCTTGACACCACGTCGTACACCGCCGCATGCCCTGACTTCAGCAGCTTCCTGAGCCCGCGGCGGTAGACTTCGAAACTGCGTTCCTGCTCTGGCGTCACCTCGAACCAGACGATGCGGAGGGAGGTGCCGTCCGGCGCAGATGCCTCGAACAGCGTCTGTCTGGAGCCGGAATGCTCCTCCCTCAGAATCTCGTATTTGCCGTCAAGCAGTGGCACTTTTCGGCCTCCGCCGCTGGTTCAGCGTCCGGTTCCTAGTCGGCGCCCGGAGTGGGCCGGGGGTCCAGTGGCGGCGTGCCCGGTTCACGGCGGCGCTCGTCACCGCGTTCCTGTGAACGGGGACGCGGATCGACCTCGGGCCCGCTGGGTGCAGGTTCGCGCTTGATTGACTCGGCCTCGATCCAGGCGGCGATCTCGGAGGACGTCATGCCCTCCCTGACCTTGTCCATGGCCTCGTGGATGAGCTTGCCGTCGATGGTCTCGCGCTCCAGGAGCGCCTCGGCGACGGCTTCGACAGCCACCCAGTTCTCATTGATGATGTCGTGGGTACGGTCGTAGCCGGTGCTCAGGATCTCGTGCACCTGCTGCTCCAGCTGCCTCGCCGTCTCTTCGCTGAAGTCCTTGCGCCGGCTGAACTCGCCACCCAGGAACACCGGCTGGTCGTCGCTGCCCCAGGAGATGTACTCGTGCTCGCCCATCCCCAGGTCGAAGACCATCTTCTTGGCCAGGTCGGTGGCCTGCTTCAGGTCGTTCGAGGCGCCGGAGGAAATGGTTCCGGTCAGGCGCTTCTCGGCCACCCGGCCGCCGAAGGCAACGATCAGCTGCTGGCGGAAACGCTCGACGTTGTAGAGCAGTTCCTCCTTCGCCAATGGCGCCATGAAGCCGCCGGCGGAGCCGCGCGGCATTATGGTCACCTTGCGGATACTGCCCAGGTTCGGCTGCGCGGCGAAAGCGATGGCGTGGCCGGCCTCGTGGAACGCCAGGGCACGACGCTCCTCTTCAGTCGGTGTCAGGCTGCTGCGGCGTAGGCCGAGAGTGATGCGGTCCAGCGCCTCGTTGAAATCGGTCCAGCTGATCACCTGCTTGCTGGTGCGCGCGGCAATCAGGGCGGCCTCATTGGTCAGGTTTTCAAGGTCGGCACCGGAGAACATCGGTGTGGCGCCCGCGAGGCGGCCCAGGTCGACGTCCTCGGCAATCGGCTTGTTGCGCACGTGCACCTTGAGGATGTCCCGCCGTTCCGTCATGGTCGGCAGGTCTATTGTCACCTGCCGGTCAAAACGGCCAGGGCGCAGCAGCGCAGGGTCAAGGATGTCCGGCCGGTTAGTCGCGGCGACGACGATCACGGAGGTGTCCTTCTCGAAGCCGTCCATCTCGGAGAGGATCTGGTTCAGCGTCTGCTCGCGCTCGTCGTGCCCGCCACCGATGCCGGCGCCGCGGCGCCGCCCGATGGAATCAAGCTCGTCGATGAAGATGATGGCCGGGCTCGACTTGCGGGCTTCCTCGAACAGGTTGCGCACGCGGCTGGCACCGACGCCCACGAACATCTCCATGAACTCGGAGGCGGAGACGGTCAGGAACGGCACGCCTGCCTCGCCTGCAACAGCGCGGGCCAGCAGCGTCTTGCCGGTGCCTGGAGGCCCCACGAGCAGCACGCCCCTGGGAATCTCGGCGCCGATGCGGAGGTACTTCTGCGGGTGCTGCAGGAAATCGACGACTTCCTTGAGCTCCTGTTTCGCCTCGCGGTGGCCGGCGACATCCTCGAACGTGGTCTTCACCTTGTTCTCGCGGCCGTAAGTCTTGGCCTTCGACTGGCCGAACTGCATCACCTGGTTGGGGCCGCCCTGGGCGCGCATGAACACGAACCAGAACAGGCCGATCAGGATGAGGATGGGCAGGAAGGATATGAGGTAACTGATCCAGGCGGGCGGGTTGCGGATGGTTACTTCCGGAACCTGCTCCTCGAGCCGTGTCAGCAGCGAGTCAGTGATTATGGTGGTGGTGCGGAAGCCACGGATGGTCTGCGGCTCGCCATTGATGGTCACCTGCGACTCCATGGCCAGCTGACCCTCGATGTTGCCGCTCGACCGCTCAACAGTAACGGAAGCGACCCTGCCGGAGGAGAGAAGTTCCGTAAAAGTGCTGAAATTGATTTCCCGGCTGCCGGTACCGGCCGAGAACTGGTTGAACACGAAGATGCCCAGGATTATGAGCATCACGAGCAACCAGGGGTTGAATGTACGCCTCAACAGAACCTCCAGGAGACGGCACGCAATCCGGGTTGGACGCAGTTGGCCGTCTTCACGCTGAACAGAATCCTAGCACCCTGCCTGATGAGCTGCCTGTAAGCTGTCGAACCAAGCCGCGGCGCGCAGCGGTTGCTAACTGAAGCGGTAACCTTTCGGTACCGCTACCACACCGTTTGCGGTCACTGTGAAGCCCCGGGCGCGGTCGTCATCAAGGTTCACGCCGATCTGCACACCGTCGGGGATGGTCACGTTCTTGTCGATGATCGCATTGCGTATGACGCTGTTGCGCCCTACCGTGACACTGTCGAGCAGGACACTGCGCTCCACCAGGCTGTGCGAGTGCGTCCTCACCCTGCGGGCCAGCACGGATTCGCGCACGGTGGAGCCGGAGATTATGACGCCGCCGGCCAGCAGGGAGTTGAGCGCCTGGCCGCGGCGGTCGTCCAGGTCGTGGACGAACTTGGCCGGCGGGCTGAACTCCGCGGAAGTGCGCAGCGGCCACTCCTCGTTGAACAGGTCAAACTCAGGCACCACGTCCACCAGGTCCATGCTGGCCGCGTGGTAGGAATCCAGCGTCCCCACGTCGCGCCAGTAGGTGTTCGGACCTGCCTGCCCGGGTATCGGATTGCGGGCGAAGTCGTAGGCGAACAGGTTCAGGCCGCGCTCGAGTGCGCCAGGCAGGATGTCCTTGCCGAAATCGTGCTCGCTCTCGCTGTTGCGGGCGTCCTGGTTGAGCAGCTCGATCAGGACCTCGCGCGAGAAGATGTAGTTGCCCATCGAGGCCAGGGCGAAGTCGGGCCGGCTGGGCATCGGCCTCGGGTTCTCGGGCTTCTCCTGGAACTCAGTTATTCGGAAGTCCGAGTCCACCTGCAGCACCCCGAAGCGCTGGGCCTCGTCCAGCGGGGTGGGGTAGGCGGCGATGGTGATGTCCGCGTTCTTCTCCAGGTGGTACTCGATCATGTGCGAGATGTCCATCTTGTAGATGTGGTCACCGGAGAAGATGGCCAGCAGGTCGACATCGCTGCCGCCGATCAGGTGCAGGTTCTGGTAGATGGCGTCAGCCGTGCCCCGGTACCATTCCGCACCCAGTTCCTCGAACAGGTACATCTGGGCGGGTGCCAGGGTGATGAAATAATCGTCCAGGAAGGTGCCGAAGCGCCAGTTGCGCTGGATGTGCTCGGTCAGGCTCTGCGCCTTGAACTGCGTGAGCACGTACATGCCGAAGATGCCCGAGTTGATCATGTTGTTCAAGGCGAAGTCGATGATCCGGTACTTGCTGCCGAACGGCACTGCCGGCTTGGTTCGCCTGCTGGTGAGCGGGTGCAGCCGGCTGCCCTTGCCGCCCGCCAGCACCATGCCCAGAGTCCTGACCTTGCGTCTCGCTCCCATGGCTCAAGCCTCCTTCTGTTGCAAAAGAGCATAGCAGCGTCGCGCAGGGTCATGTCCTGCCGGCCCCCGTGACGCTATGCTGCCTCACGTGAGTGAACCGCTGAAATCCGTCCTCGACCTGCCGCTGGCCGGACTGCCGCACGACGGCAAGGCCTACCGTGCCACGCAGCTGGCGGACTGGATCTTTCGCAAGGGCGCGCGCGACTTCGCCGAGATGACCAACCTGCCTGCCAGTTGGCGCGGCGAACTGGCCCGGGACTGGAAGATCGACCCGTTCACTTCCATGGAGCGGTTTCCCTCCGCGGATGATTCCGTCCGCTACCTGTTCACCCTTCATGACGGCAAGCAGACCGAAGCCGTCTACATGCCCTACACGAACCGCAGGACCATCTGCGTTTCCAGCATGGTTGGCTGCCCCGCGGGCTGCGCCTTCTGCGCCACTGGTGCGATGGGCTTCGGCCGCAACCTGACAACCGCCGAGATCGTGGGCCAGTTGCTGGCGGTGGCCTGGGCGGAGGGCATCCCGCCGCAGGCCATCCGCAACGTGGTGCTGATGGGCATGGGTGAAGCCCTCCTGAACTACCGCAACGCCATGGGCGCCATCCGCAACTGGCTGGACCCGGCCGGGCTCGACATGTCGCCACGGCGCATAACGCTGTCCACAGTCGGACTGCCGAACAAGATCAGGCAGCTGACCGCGGAGGGTCTGCCGCTGACGCTGGCAGTCAGCCTGCACGCGCCCGACGCCGAGACCCGGCAGCGGATCATTCCCACGGCGCACGCCCATTCCATAGAGGACATCATGGCCTCGCTGCACGAGTGGCAGCAGGCGCTGAAGCGCAGGGTGACCATCGAGTACACGATGCTGCAGGGAATCAATGACCACGCATGGCAGGCGGACTTGCTCGTCGAGCGGCTGGCCGGGCTCAACAGCCACGTGAACCTGATTCCGTTCAACGCCTGGCAGGCGTCAAATTTCAGCTCCAGTCCGCGCGACGTGATTGACCTGTTCCGCGGCCGTCTGGAAGCCGCCGATGTATCCGTATCGGTGCGGTTCAGCCGCGGGCAGGATGCCGGAGCCGCCTGTGGACAGCTGTCCTTGCAGCGGATTTCACACGAAACCCTGCCCATGGCGTATTAGACTGGCGACAATGTGTCTGACTTGCGCCGCGCCGGTAGTGCCGGGGCGCTGGCCCAAGGCCTGGATCCGGGTTGTCCACAACCGGCAGGGCGCTTCTATTGGAGGCGGGGAATGCTCACCTTGAATCAAACTTCAGCCAAACGCCTGTCCCGCCTGGTGCTGACGGCCATGCTGGTTGCCGGCGGCCTCTGCAGCGTGACACTCGCACAATCCGTGACGCCTGCGCAGTTGCGCAACGTAGTCAATCAGGATCCGTCCAATGCCGGCTCCTGGGTCAACCTGGGTGACGCCCTGTTGGCTGCCGGCCAGCTCGAGGACGCCAAAGCCGCCTATCTTGAAGCAATCGCGCTTGACTACCTGCAGGGCGACGCCCACTTTGGCCTCGGCCTGGCCGAGTACAACCGTGGTGACTACCAGGCGGCGCTCTTCTCCTTCGGCGAGGTCGCCCGGCTTTACCCAGAGCGGTTCGACGGTCATTACAACCAGGCAGTCACCTTCGCCCGGCTGCGCATGCCTGCCGAGGCCGCGGCGGCGTTCCGGGCCGCCATTGAGAATGCCGCTCCCGAGGCGACGCTGGAGGACGAGTTCAGCGCCTGGCTGGGTCTGGCAGGTCAGCTGAAGCTGACTGACGACTATTCCGCTGCCGCTAGCGCTTACGAGTCCGCACTTGTCATCGAGCCGGCGGACCGGGACGTGCGCTACCTGCACGCCGAGGCCCTCTATCTGGCCGGTAGCGGCCTGGAGGCCTTGCCGCTTCTCACCGAACTTGACGACGCCGACAACCGTGACTACCGCGTGAGTTCGCTCATCGCCGACATCTACCTGGAGCAGGGGCAGACCGATTACGCGCTCCGCGCCCTGGACCGGGCCATCCGCAAGGCGGAGGAGAACGGTTCCGCCAGCGTCCAGGCGGGCGTCTACATCAAGCTGGGCCTGCTGCAGCGGCAGCTCGGCCGCGCCGACGAGGCACTCGCCTCCTTCCAGCGTGCCGCCACCATCGACCCCGCGGCCTGGCAGGCCCACTACAACCTGGGCCTCAGCTATCTGGAAGCAGCGCAGACCGCCGAATCAATCGGCCCGCTGGAGACCGCCGTCGTGCGTGCACCGGCAAGCGGCGAGGCCAGGCTGGCACTGGCCACCGCCTATGACCAGGCGAACCAGGCAGCCGGCGCGCTTGAACAGGCTGACCTGGCACTCGGACTGCTCAATGACCCGCAGCTGCTGTCGCAGGCGCGGTTCCTGGCCGGGCGTTCCGAATACCGGCTCGGCAACCATGAGCGTGCCGCGGTGATGCTGGCGGAGGTTGTCGCCGAGCGTCCCGGTGACGCGCAGGCCCAGCTCTGGGCGGGCCTCGCGGAATACCAGCTCGGCAATTTCGAACTGGCCATCCAGTACTACGAACGCGCGGTCCAGCTCACGCCCGAGAACCGGGAGGCCAAGGCCAACCTGGCGGCAGCGTACCTGGCCGCAGCGCAGTACGCTGATGCGGAGTTCATCTACCTTGAGCTGCTGGAACAGAATCCGGCCGACGGCCTCAGCCACTACAACCTCGGCTGGGCGCAGCTCTCCCAGAACCGGCGGGCCGCGGCAAGGGACTCGTTCCAGGCCGCGCTCGAGCTCGGTCATTCAGCAGCGGCAACCGCACTGGAAGACTACTTCTGAGCCGGCATCCGGTTCTCAGACATTAAGGAACCGTGGCTGCAGCGGCCTGCGGCGCAGTTGCATCTCATGGACTCAGTATTAGAATGGTGTCATGGACTGGATTAGGAGAAACTGGCCGGATCTGCTGATTGGCTTCGCGCTGCTGGCCGTGATCTCGGGAATTGTCGCCACCCTGCTGACAGGCGGCAGCTTCTTCCCGCTTGGTGGCAACGGAGCGGACACGCCCCGCCCCGCCGCCCAGACGCAGGACGCGAACCCGCGGCCGAACCAGCCGGTTGCCCAGCCCAACCAGCCTCTTCAGCAGCCGGACGGCGCGAGCACCGAGCCGCTGGCCGAACTGCCCCTCCTGACACAGAATCCGCCGGATTCCGGCACGCCGGCAGACAACCTGTTGGCTGACGGTCCCGTGGACCCGTTCGCCGACCTGGAAGATCCCCAGGACCTGCCGACGGTGGTTGCGTTGCGTCCCGGGTCTTCCGGCAATGCTGAGGCACCGGCCACTCAGGCACCGGCTCCTGCCGGGGACGCACCGGCCCCTGCGGACAGCCAGCCGGCTGCCCAGCCGCAGTCGACGCCACAGGCCACTTCGCAGTCCGGCACCAGCGACCAGCAGGTCACCAGTGGCGAGTCACCCAGCACGCAAGTGCCGTATACCGTCGGAGTCGGCGCTTTCCGTGACGCTGCCAATGCGGAGCGCCAGGCGAACGTCTTCCGGCAGGCCGGCTACCCGGTGGTTGTTGCCAGCCAGGATGATCTGACAGTCGTGCTGCTCGGACCCTACGCCACGCGCACCGAGGCCGACCGGGTCCTGGGCGAAGTGACCAGCGGTGGCTTCGGCATCGCCCCGATTGTTTACACCTACCAGGGCGAGGAGAACGGCCAGCAGACTTCCACAGCCTCGCAGCCCGCAGCTTCCGCCGAGCCGGCGCCGCCGACCGCCAGTCAGCCCAGTCAGCCGGCAGCGCCTGCAGGCAATGTGGCCGCCGGCCAGACACCGGCTGCAGCCAGCACTGCCACTGAGGCGGGTCGCTATCTGCAGGTCGGCGCCTTCTCCTCAGAGGACAACGCAGGCGCCCAGGCTGATGTGCTCGAGGGTCTGGGTTACACGGTCATCCAGCAGCAGGACGGCAATCTGATACGGGTACTGGTCGGACCATACCCGGCAGGACAGCTTGACGATGCACGCAACAGGCTTGCCGCGCAGGGTATCGACAGCGTTCCCCGTTGATGACTGATGCTGCACCGCCTGCGACAATCAGCAGGCTCATCACTTATCTCCGTACCGTTTCCCGGCTGCTCGCAGAAGGCGTAGCCACCACTTCCAGTGAGTCACTGGCTGTGGCCACCGGCGTTTCCGCCTTCCAGATCCGCAAGGACCTGGCGTATTTCGGCACCTTCGGCACGCGCGGCAGCGGCTACGACGTCCGGGTGGTGCACGACCGCCTGCGCGACATCCTCGGCCTGACCGACGTCTACAACGTCGCCATCATCGGGATGGGCCGGTTGGGACAGGCGATTACCGACTACCCCACATTCGGCGAGTACGGCTTCAAAATCAGTGCGATGTTCGACCGGGACCCCGCGCGCATCGGCCAGAGGTTCGCGGGTGTCACTGTCTCCGACTCCCTGGAGATGGCGCGTCAGGTGGCCGAACGGAACATTGAGATGGCTCTTGTGACGGTGCCGGCAGGAGCCGCCCAGGCGGTGGCAGAGCAGGTGGTGGCGGCCGGCATCACGGCCATCCTCAACTTCGCACCGGTGGTGCTGCACGTACCGGACGGTGTGTTTGTGGAGAACGTGGACTTCCTGGCCGGTCTGAAGCGGCTTTCCTACCATCTGCGTGGCCGCCCGGTCGTCAAACATCCGGGCCGGCAGCAGCCTGTATAATCGCCCGAGTGCAGCAACTTCTGGCCCGTGACCTGGAGCGCTTCGACGAACAGCTGGAAGCGCAATTGCAAAGTGATCCTGCCCTGCTCGGCGACATCGGCCTTGAACTCATCAAGGCGGGGGGAAAGCGGTTGCGACCCAGGCTCTCCCTTCTGACCGCCAGGCTGCTGGCTGCTGATGAAGGACACGGCCAGGCCGTGGCCATGGCGGTTGAACTGCTGCACACGGCGTCGCTGCTGCACGACGACCTGATAGACGAGGCGGAAACCCGGCGCGGGAAGGTCGCGGCGTACAGGCAGTTCGGAAATTCCGTGAGCGTCATGGCGGGGGATTACCTGCTGGCCAAAGTGCTGCGCGTCCTCGCCGGCACCCTGAACCATGAGTTCACCCTGCTGATCAGCGACGTGGCGGCTGCCATCTGCGAGGCGGAGATAAGGCAGTTCCAGCTGAGCATGAGCGGCGAGCGCTCGTTCGCCAGCTACCTGGCAGTCATTGATGGCAAGACCGGGGTGCTTATCAGCGCCGCGCTCGAAGGAGTGGCAATACTGGCCGGTGCCGCAGACGCCGACCGGGCTGCCCTGCGAGAATTCGGCATGAGCTACGGCCGGGCGTTCCAGCTGCAGGATGATTACCTGGACCTGATGTCTGATGACGTCAGCCTGGGCAAGCCGGCGGGCAGGGACCTGGCGGAAGGCAAGGCCACCTGGCCGGTGCTTCTGCTGCTGGAAGAAGGCAACGCCGAGGCCGCCGCGATCCTCGAGCGCCGTGCAGAGAAGGCAGGCGACGCGGAGCGGATGGCCGAGCTCCTGCACCAGACGGGCGCGGCTGCCGCCACCCGTAGACGGATTGATGAAGAGACCGGCCGCGCAGCGGCCGCACTGGACCGGTTCCCGCACTCGCCTGCCAAGGCGGCGCTCCTGGAGCTGGCCGGTGCCGAGACCGGGCGTACAGCCTGATGGCGCCCGCGCGCGGAGATGACAGGAATGATGGTGCACAAGTGACTAGCCAGACACAACAGCTGGACCGCGACGCGGTGCTGGCGTTCTTCAACGCAAACCCGGAACGGCCCTGGCACGAACAGGATGTAGCGAAGTCACTCGGACTGGGTGAACGCGGCGAGCTGCGCGAGCTGCTGAACGGACTGACCGAAGACGGCCGCCTTATCCGCACGCGGCGCCGCACCTACGGGCTGCCGCAGGAGATGAACCTGGTCGTGGGCAGGCTGCAGGTCACCTCCGGCGGCAACGGCTTCGTGATCCTGGAGGAAGGCGGGGACGACCTGTTCGTGCCTGCTGACGAACTCGGCGGCGGCTGGGACGGCGACAAGGTCGTGGCGCGTCCCGACAATGGCCCCAGTGAAGGTCACCGCCAGGGTGCGGAAATTGTCCGGGTACTGGAACGCAAGCACCGCCGCGTGGTCGGCACCCTGGAGTACTCACAGGGTTACGCGATCCTGCGACCGGACTCAGCCCGCCTGGCCAAACGCATCCTGCTGAGCCCTGATTCCGTTGGCGATTACCCGGCGGGAAGCCGACTTGTGGCGGACCTGTCCTGGCCCGAGGACTCCGGCGAGGATGAGCCGTTCGGCACCGTCACCGACTACCTGGGTGAGGGCGACGACGAGGAAATCGAGACCCGCGCCGTGATAATCAAATTCGACCTCAAGGACGAATTCGATCCGGAGACCCTGAAGGCGGCGGCTTCCGTGCCACAGGAAGTTTCGGAGGAAGACGCCAAGCAGCGCCTCGACCTGCGGGACCGCACCACTTTCACCGTTGACGGTGCCGATGCCCGCGATTTCGACGATGCCATTTCCCTGGAGCGCCTGCGCGGCAAGAACCAGTCGGG
>CAYMUK010000040.1:0-3194 GCA_964393655.1 uncultured bacterium
AGGTCGGCTGCCGCGCCCGAGGCCCAGGTGTAGCCGTCATGCGCGCCTTCCAGCACGCTGTTCGTGCCCACCGAGCCGGAGGCACCGGGCTGGTTGACGACGACGACGCTGGTGTCGAGCGCCTCTTCGATTTCCGCGGCCAGCAGGCGGACCACCTGGTCGGTGGAACCGCCGGCGGCCCAGGGAACCACGATGGAAATGGGGTTGGTCGGCTGCCAGGGGTAATCCTGGGCAACAGCTAAGCTACCTACCGTCGCGGCGGCGGCCAGGGCTAAGAGATACCTGCTTTTCATGGTCTGCTCCTTTGCTTCTATCTGAACTGAGGGCTGAATGTTTACTTGCCGGTTCATTGCTGGGGCTGTTCCGCCTGTCATCGCTTCCGGGAGCGTCACCACGGGGACCCGGCGCGATGCACCAGGACGTGGTTTGCGTCTTGCTTGAAGCTGACAATGTGTTTCGCCGACCCCTCCCGGTCCGAACGCGACTACTGACGGAATTGACCTGGGTGCAAGCGTAACTGCCGGCAAAACTGTAGTCAATACACCAATTCCTGTGTCATTGACAGTTCAGGCCAGCCACGAGTCCAGGTTCTCCCGGACGAATTCATCGTCATTCAAATGGGGGTAGGTGCTCTGCACCCTGTCGATCTCCTCGCGCTGACCCGGTGAGAGGACCTCGTGCGGCTCCAGGCAGCGGATGCCCGGCAGAAGCCCCTGCCGGTGCAAGACTTCGTGAATCCCTGCGATGCTGCCCTTGAAGTTCCCGGCGACATCGAAGAGCGCTGAATTCGCGTCGGTCAGCTCCATACCCTCGGCCAACAGCTCCTCAGTTGCCCCTTCCTGCCTGATGCGTCCGAGCAGTTCCACGGCCCTGCTCGTCCAGACAGCGAACTGGCCGAGCAGGCCGCCCACAACCCTGGCCTGGCCGCCGCCTACCCGCATCGGTGTAACCAGGTCGGCGACTATGGAGTCGTCGTTGCCGGTGTAGAGGCTTATTTCGTCGGCCCGTCCCGAGTCCAGCACGCCGCGCACCACGTCCAGCGTCTGATAGCGGTTGAACGGGGCCATCTTTATGGCCGCAACTGCCTCGATCTGCGCGAACTCGCGCCAGAAGTCGTAGCTCAACAGGCGGCCACCGACGGCAGGCTGCAGGTAGAAACCGAAGATGGGCATGACCTGTCCCACTTCGCGGGCGTGCTCAAGCAGCCTGGCCTCTGTGAAGTCCCCCAGCCCACCCAGGCTGAGCAGGCCCAGGTCGTAACCGAGTTCCCGGGCGGTGGCGGCCTCGGCCAGCGCCTGGCTGGTGGGCCCGCAGATTCCCGCCACCTTCAGGAATGGCCGATCGGCAGCAGCAGCCGCTGTTTCCGCCGCCAGCTCCAGCACCGGGCGGTAAAGGCCGTGCTGCGGTTTGCGGATCTCGAACTGCGTGGTGTGCACGCCGACAGCGATGCCGCCGGCACCCGCCGCAACGTAATAGCGCGTAAGGGCACGCTGATGCCGCTCGGACATCCTGCCTGAATCATCCAGGGCGAGCGGGTGGGCTGGAATGACGGTTCCTGCCCGGAGCAATGCCAGTTGATCGCTGTTCATCAGAACTTTCCGCTCCTGACCTGGAAGTGGCTGGGCTTCCCGTGCGTCGTGCCGTCCGACCGGAGCCAGTGGGCCACCCATTCGACCATCTGCAGCAGGGTGACCTGCGGATAACCGAACAGCCGGTGGGCCTCACTGGCATTGTTCAGCAGGGCCGTCGGCTGCTCCTCGCCAACAAAGACCGGCTCTTGCCCTAAGAGTTCCCCGAAGCGGCTGGCCAGCCAGCGGATGGAAACGGTCTCCGGCCCGGTGATGTTCAGTACCCGCGGCGGGTTCGCGGCCAGCAGCAACGACCTGAGTGTGTACTCGTTGGCGTCGCCCTGCCAGATCACGTTCGCGCTGCCCATGGCCAGGTCGATTGGTTTGCCATCCCGCACGGCTTCGGCGACCTCGAGCAGCACGCCGTAGCGCAGGTCGATGGCGTAGTTGAGCCGCAGGAACACCATCTCCGTGCCGTGCTCCAGCGCCATGTGCGTGAGCATCCGTTCGCGCCCCAGCACGGACTGGGCGTACTCCCCCACCGGTCCCGTCGCGTCAGCTTCCGTGCTGCCGCCCAGCACCACTTTAGTAAGCGGGTAGATGTTGCCGCTGGAGAAGGCCACGATGCGGGACGCCCGGTAGCGGCTGGCCACCCGCGCGGGCAGGTAGGTGTTCATTGCCCAGCTCAGGTGCTCGGCTCCCGTGGTGCCGAACTTGCGTGCTGCCATGAACACGACGTTCCTGACATCCGGCAGCGCCGCCAGTTGTTCCTCATCGGTCAGGTCCGCACTGATTGTTTTGATTCCTGAAGCCTCGAGTTCCTGTCTGGTGGCGGTGTCGCTGAAGCGGGAGACGGCAATGACCCGGTTGCCGGCGCCGGACGCCCGGAAGGCGCTTTGCGCCAGTCGCGCCAGGCTCGGGCCCATCTTGCCGCCGGCGCCCAGCAGCAGCAGATCGCCATCCACTTGGGACAGGTCCGCCACCAGCGCTTCCGAAGGCGTAGCCAGTCTGTTTTCCAGCTGTTCAAGGTCGGTGATCATGACTTCGATTGTATTTGCATCCCGGGTGCAGGCTGGCGCGGACCGGGCGGTGTCCTATAATTCTGCCCGTGAAGCTGCCGCGTGCCGACGGAACCCTGTTCGAGTTCAACCTGGAGGGTGCCGAGCTACTGCCACCGCCTTCAGGATTCCGCAGCCGCGTCGCTTTTGCAGCCGCGCACGTGGTCGCGGATCCCGTCGCGGACAACACTCCCGGCCAACCAGCGACTGTCGACTGGGAGGCAACCTTGGCTTACCGAAGGTATCTGTGGAGCTACGGCTTCGCGGTCGCCGAGGCGATGGACACCGCCCAACGGGGCATGGGTCTGGGCTGGCCGGTAGCGCAGGAACTCATAAGCCGGTCCGCAGCCGAAGCCCGGGCGCTCGGTGGCCGGATCGCCTCGGGAGCGGGCACGGACCAGCTGGCCGTGGGGCCCAACATTGGGCTGGACGACGTAATCCGCGCGTATGAGGAACAGTGTGAATTCGTGGCGGGCCAAGGCTCGCAGATAATCCTGATGGCCAGCCGCGCCTTGGCGGCCTGCGCCTCGGGTCCGGACGACTACCTGAGGGTCTACTCAGCCATTCT
>CAYMUK010000040.1:3294-8689 GCA_964393655.1 uncultured bacterium
TGGCGGCCTGCGCCTCGGGTCCGGACGACTACCTGAGGGTCTACTCAGCCATTCTGGAGCAGGTGCAGGAACCGGTTATAGTCCACTGGCTGGGCGACATGTTCGACCCCGCGCTGCGTGGTTATTGGGGCGCAACCGACCTGGACGCAGCCAGCGGGACCTGTCTGGAACTCCTGCATGAGTACCGGCACAAGATTGACGGGATCAAGGTGTCCCTGCTCGACAAGCAGCGCGAAGTGGACCTGAGGCGCCGGTTGCCGGCGGGCCTGCGCATGTACACGGGCGACGACTTCAATTTTCCCGACCTGATTCTGGGCGACGCGCAGGGTCACAGTGACGCGCTACTGGGCATCTTCGACGCCATCGCGCCGGTCGCTGCGAACGCGCTGGCCGCCCTGGACGCGGGTGACGCGGGGAGGTACGGCGAGCTGCTGGCGCCAACGGTGCCACTATCGCGGCACATCTTCCGCACCCCCACGTACTTCTACAAGACCGGCCTCGTGTTCCTGGCCTATCTGAACGGCCATCAGGATCACTTCCGCATGGTTGGCGGCCAGGAATCGGCGCGCTCGCTGCCGCACCTGGCGGAGCTGCTGGTGCTGGCGGACAGGGCCGGGCTCATCCAGGACGCTGAACTCGCCACCAGGCGGATGTCTGACGTGCTGCGCGTGGGTGGTATTCCGGTTTGACCGACGTTTGGCCGACAGGCAACGAGCGGGGCATGATGGCAACACAACTCAATTTGGATTTGCGTTCTGAAGGGATGAAGCATGTATGAACTGGGGATAATCAACGACGAGGTGACCACCGACTTCGGGGAAACCTGTGGACTCATTTCCGAGTGGGGCATGAAGCTCATCGAGCTGCGCGTGCTGTGGGGCAGCAACATCCTGCTGCTTGAAGACGCGCAACTGGAGGAGGCTGCGGCGACAGTGAAGCGCCACGGGCTCACTGTCAGCGGCATCTCCTCGCCAGTGTTCAAGTCGCCACTGGACGGCAGGCCGCTGGAACGTGAGGCAGACTTCTCGTTGCCGGGGGTCGAGTCGTTCGAGTCACAACTGGAGTTGCTGGAACGCGCCTGCCTGATAGCCCGGCGGTTCGACACCAGGCTGGTCCGGGTGTTCTCCTTCTGGCGCCAGGACTGGACGGAAGAAGTCGCTTCGCAGCTGGTCGACCGGTTCGCCCGGGCCGCGGACCTTGCCCGCAGCCACGACGTGGTGCTGGCAATCGAGAACGAACCGGTCTGCATCGTGGGCAGCGGCGCCGAGCTCGGCCGGCTGAACAGCCTGCTGCAGGAATCGCTTGAGCCTGAGCAGCTGGCGCACCTGGGCCTACTCTGGGACCCCGGCAACGCCCGGGCAATGGGCGAGGTGGACGCCTTCCCCGCGGGCTTCGAGGCAGTGAGTGGCCCGGAGCTCTTGCACGTGCACGTCAAGGACCTGGTTTTCACGGACGCCGGCAAGCCGCAGTTCGTACCGACCGGCGAGGGCCTGCTTGACTACCGCGGCCAGTTCCAGGCGCTGGCTGACAGTGGTTACTCGGGCAGCATCGTGCTGGAACCGCATTACCAGCCGGCCGGCACGCCCGATGCAGCGTCCGCTTTGAAGTGCGTGCGGGCCACGCAGCAGCTGCTCAGCGAACTGAACCTGCTGGCCTAGACGCCGCTGTACGCGGAAAAGCCGCCGTCGACGGGTACGACCACGCCAGTGACGAATCTGCTGGCGTCACTGGCCAGCCACAGCAGCGTTCCGACGAGCTCCTCGGCCTGCCCGAACCTGCCCAGCGGCGTGTGGTTCACCACCTGCCGGCCGCGCTCAGTCAGGGAGCCATCCTCATTCGTCAGCAGCCTGCGGTTCTGTTCCCCCAGGAAGAAGCCGGGGGCGATGGCGTTCACCCGGATGCCCGTTTCCCTCAGCCCGAACTCCACCGCCAGAAAGCGCGTCAGGTTGTCGATGCCGGCCTTGGCCGCCGAATAGCCGATTACCCGGGTGAGGGTGCGATCAGCAGCCATCGAGGAGATGTTGATGATGCTGCCCGCACCGCGTTCGGCCATGCTCCTTGCCAGAATCTGGGTCGGCAGGAAGGTACCCATCAGGTTAAGGTCCACCACCTGCCGCATCGCCGACTCGTCAACGTCGAACACCGTGCTGCCTGGCGGGATGGTGGCGCCCGGCTGGTTGCCGCCGGCAGCATTCACGAGGATGTCGATGCCGCCCCACGTGTCTATCACCCGCTGCCGCACGGACTCCAGATCGGACTGCTGGAGCACGTCGGCTGGCGTGGCCATGGCCGAGCCACCGTGCGTGTTGATGTCCGCCGCCACGGCGGCGGCCTTGTCCGCGTTTCGGCCCAGTAGCGCCACGCGGGCACCGGCGGTCGCCAGTCCCTGCGCCATGACGCCCCCAAGCACGCCGGTGCCGCCGGTGACCACCGCGACTTTGCCATCCAGGCTGAAGTCCGGGCCGCTCATCGGCCCTGCCGGTACATCGGCCGCGCGGATTCGACTGCTGCCAGCTGGAAACGGGACGGTTTGTGGAGGCCGGAAAGCGGGTCGGGATTGCTGCCGGAAAAATTGATTACTGCAAACATGCCCCACCATACGCCTGCTCCTCCCGTGCCAGCCCCAGCGCCGCCGGCGACGGTTACAATCCCTGAACCAGAGGCAGGTGCACTGTATGGCTGAGACCTGGAAGCTAGACCCCGACCGCTGTTTCTCCCCCGTGCCGGCAGTGCGCGAGCTGGCACGCGAGCTGTACGCATCAGTCAGTGAACTGCCGATCATCAGCCCGCATGGGCACGTGGACCCGAACCTGCTGGCCGACCAAGGCGCCCGCTTCGGCAATCCGGCCGAGTTCCTGATAATCCCGGACCATTACGTATTCCGCATGCTCTACAGCCAGGGCGTTCCCCTTGAGGCACTGGGCGTGAGTCCCCGCGACGGGGGCGTCGCCGAGACCGATGGCCGCAGGATCTGGCAGCTGTTCGCCGACCATTTCCACCTGTTCCGCGGCACGCCCACCGGCCTGTGGCTGGCCACCGAGTTCTCCCTGCTGTTCGGGCTGACCGAAAAACTGACTTCCGCCAGCGCGATGCGCATTTACGACAGCATCCAGGAGCAGCTGGATTCGGACGGGTTCCGCCCACGCAACCTGTTTCGCCGCTTCGGCATCGAACTGCTGGCGACAACCGACGCCGCCACCGATGCGCTGGACGCGCACGCGCAGCTGCAGGACGCGGGCTTCAGGGTGGTGCCGACTTTCAGGCCCGACCGACTCTTGGATTTCAGCAACCCCGGCTGGACAGCCGAGCTGGACAGGCTGCGGGAACTGAGCGGACTGCACTTAGAAACCCTGGCCGCGTTCATCATGGCCATCGAGAACCGGCGCCGGCACTTCCTTAAGCTGGGTGCCACCGCCAGCGACCATTCCCGGATGGCAGCAGACATCCGTCCGCTCCCGCACGCGCTGGCGGCGTCGCTGTTCGCGAAGGTGCTGAAGGGCAGGCTCTCCGAGAGCGAGGCCGCGCAGCTGCAGGGCCACATGCTGTTCGAGATGGCCCGCATGAGCTCCCAGGACGGGTTGGTCATGCAGCTGCACCTGGGCAGTTACAGGAACCACAACCAGGTACTGTTCGACCGCTTCGGCCCTGACACCGGGTCAGACATTCCGGTGAGCGTCGACTGGACACGGGGCCTGAGCAGTCTGCTGAACGCGTTCGGCAATGAGCCCGGGTTCCGGCTGATCCTGTTCACCCTCGACGAGGCCACGTACGGCCGGGAACTTGCGCCGCTTGCGGGTCACTATCCGGCTGTGCGCATCGGTCCGCCCTGGTGGTTCTTCGACAGCGTTGCCGGCATGGAACGTTATCTGGACCAGGTGGTGGAAACGGCCGGCTTCTACAACCTGGCGGGTTTCAATGACGACACGAGAGCGTTCGCGTCCATCCCGGCCCGGCATGACGTGTGGCGCAGGGTGACCAGCAACTGGCTGGCCGGGCAGGTAGGCCGCGGTCTGCTCGACCGGTCTGATGCCCTGGAAGTGGCGCGCTGGCTGGCATATGACGCAGCAAAATCAGCTTACCGTCTGGACAACGGTGGGGCGCAGCAGCGTGGCCCGGTAGACTGAGTCTGCGGATTTTGAAAGCAACCACTTTTACAACAGCCGGACAGGCGCAAGGGACGTGCAGAAGATGATCAGTGAAACCCGTTATGACCAGCTGCCAGTGGAAATCCATGAGGACCAGCAGTCGCTGGGCGCCGCGGCCGCCACCCGCTCGTCGCAGGTGATCAGGGACGCCATCGCCTCACGCGGTTACGCCCGGGTGATCCTGGCCACGGGCAATTCGCAGCTGGCTTTCCTGAACGCGCTGCTCGGTGATTCCCGGATCGACTGGAACAGTGTGGACGTCTTCCACCTGGATGAGTATGTGGGACTGCCGGTCGAGCATCCGGCCAGCTTCCGCGGCTATCTGCACCGGCATTTCATCGACCAGGCGCAACCCCGGACATTCCATGAGCTGGACGGCAACGCGAATCCTGCGGCGGAGTCCAGCCGCTACGCGGCGCTGCTTCAGGAGGACACGATCGACCTGAGCTGCCTGGGGATCGGCGAGAACGGCCACCTGGCGTTCAACGACCCGCCCTACGCCGACTTCGCTGACCCGGAGGTGGTGAAGGTGGTCGAGCTGGACGAGGTGAGCCGCCGCCAGCAGGTCGGCGAAGGGCACTTCCCCGACCTGGCATCGGTACCCAGGCAGGCGCTCACCGTCACCATCCCGGCGCTGCTGAACGCCGGTCACGTGCAGGTAGTGGCGCCGGAAACCCGCAAGGCCGAGGCAGTCCGGGCGGCACTGCTGGGCCCGGTGACGGAGGACTGCCCGGCGTCCGTGCTGCGGCGGACCGCCCACGCGCGCCTGTACCTGGACCGCAATTCCGCCAGCCTGCTCGAATGAACGCGCTGCTCGCAAGTACCCGGAGCCTGGGGCGCGAGGAATCGCCCCTGTCCGAAGGCGAGGTCAGGGACTTCCTCGCCCATGCCTTCGAGCCGGCCGCTGTGAATGGCAAGTCGGTGCTGGTCATCATTCCGGATGGAACGCGCAGTGCACCAATCCCGCTCCTCTACCGCCTGCTGAATGAAAGGCTCGGTGCCGCTGCCAGTCGCCTGGACTTCCTGATTGCCCTGGGCACCCACCAGCCGATGAGCGAAGAGGCAATCACACGCCTGGTGGGCATGAACCCGGCAGAGAGGGCCGCCAGGACACCGAATGCGAGCGTATTCAATCACGCCTGGTCAGATCCCGATGCACTCACGCTGGCCGGGGTAATCAGTGCCCAGGAGATGGACCGGTTGACGGAGGGACTGGTGCAGCGCGAAACGCCGGTCACCATCAACCGCCT
>CAYMUK010000040.1:8789-14234 GCA_964393655.1 uncultured bacterium
GCGATGAAGGGCAAGGCGCTGCACGGCATATATTCGGGCGACCATCTGACCGCGTGGTCCAACGCTGCCGACCTGGCGGCCGAACTGAACATCCGCTACAAGCCTGAGCCGTTCCACAGCGTGCTGTCGATGCCGGCCTTGCAGTACGACGACCTGTGGACGGCCGCCAAGGCCATGTACAAGACGGAGCCGGTTGTGGCCGATGGCGGCGAGATAATAATCTTCGCCCCGCACCTGAACCAGGTCAGCGTCACCCACGGCCAGCTTATCGAGCAGGTGGGCTACCACGTGCGCGACTATTTCCTGGCTGACTGGGACCGCTTCAAGGACATCGCCTGGTCCACCCTGGCGCACTCGACGCACGTCAAGGGCCACGGCCGCATGGTGAACGGTGTCGAGCAGCCGCGCATCAAGGTCACTCTGGCCACCGGCATCAGCCGGGAAACCTGCGAGCGCATCAACCTGGGCTACCGTGATCCTTCAGGCATCAACCCGGAGGACTGGCGGGACCGCGAAGACGAGGGACTGTTGCTGGTGGAGAATGCCGGTGAGAACCTGTACCGGCTGCGCGAGTGACGCAGCCGCGCGTCATCGTGGTGATGGGCGTCGCGGGGGCCGGCAAGAGCCTGATGGGAAAGAGACTGGCGGCTTCCCTCGGCTGGCAGTTCGCTGATGCCGATGATTTCCACCCGGCGGCCAACGTCGCCAAGATGAGCTCAGGTGAAGCGCTGACCGATGCCGACCGCGGGCCGTGGCTCGCCGCACTGCATGTGCTGGTGCGGGACACTGCTCAGCCACTCGTCCTGGCCTGCTCTGCGCTGAAGGCAAGCTACCGCAAAGTGATTGAGGGTGAACTGACGGACGTGCGCTTCGTGTTTCTGAACGGTTCATTTGCGGACATAGCAGAAAGACTGGAGCAGCGCGTTGGCCATTACATGCCCGCCAGCCTGCTGCGCAGCCAGTTCGACGCGCTGGAGCCCCCAGCTGACGCCCTCGAGCTGGATTGTCTTCTGCCGCCGGAGGAACTCGTGGCCCGCGTTGTTGCCGAGCTGGGTCTTTAGCTGCGCCTGGTCGAGAGGATCACGGCTACGCCGCCGAAGATGAGGAATACCGGCCAGATGTTGGACCAGTCGAGGTTCAGCAGGAACACCAGGGCGACCAGCACCATCATGAGTCCCCCTGTGATGGCCTGGGAGACGCGGCCCGAGAGGCGTCCGTCCTCGTTGTAGAACCTGATGGCGCTGCCCAGCATGAAGACTGCTGGTACCAGGATGAACAGCGCCCACCAGTTGTTCAGCTGCCAGCCAAAGACGTTGCGCAAGAGGAAGTAGCCACCGACCAGTATCAGCGCTATGCCGGCCGAGCCGGCGCCTGGCCCTGCTGCCGGGGTGTTCCTGCGCTCAAGTTCGTCACTCACGGTTTGCTCCCTTTTCCTGCACGGTCAATTATCACAGAATGCCGGCTGCCTGGTAGATGCCGAGTACCGCGGCGAGGCTGCGTCTCCCCTCCGTACCGTCAATGCTGAGCCGGCTGTCACCGTTCAGCGCGGCGACGAAGTCCTTTACGATCTGGGCGTGACCGGCGAAGCCGATGGCGCGTGGATCGCCTGCTGCCCCGGCGTCGTCTGACTTCTGGCTGACCACGGGCTGCACGCTGGCGCTGGCGGGATCCAGCAGCTGCCAGGTGGTAACGTCCTCACCAGTCACCACGATGCTGCCCCGGTTGCCATGCAGCCTGAGTTCGTGCGGGAAGCCGGGTTCCGCGGTTGTGGTTGCGGTGATTGTGGCGAGTGTGCCACCGGAGAACCTGAGGCTGGCCGCGACGGTGTCCTCGACTTCAACCGAGCGTTTGAGCGTGGCCGCGTGCGCCTGAATCGCCTCGGGGTCGCCAAGGAACCAGACGAGCAGGTCGATCAGGTGGATGCCCTGGTTCATCAGGACGCCGCCACCGTCTCCCGCCCAGGTGCCGCGCCAGGCTGCCTGCGCATAGTACGCCTCCGAGCGGTAGTACGGCATGACGAGGCTGGCCAGGGTGATGTCGCCAAGGTCGCCGGCCATAACGGCGTCGCGGATGCTGCGGAACAGCGGTTCGGTGCGCCGCTGTAGGCAGACCCCCAGCAGCACACCCGCGTCGGCGCAGGCTTTGACCATGGCGTCCGCGTCGGCTTCGCTCAAGGCCATTGGCTTCTCCACCAGCACGTGCTTGCCGGCCCGGGCAGCCCGGATGGCCTGTTCGGCGTGCTGTCCGCTGGGGGTGCAGATGGTGATCACGTCGACAGCGGGGTCGTTCAGCAGAGCAGCCTCTGTCACGGCGGGCACACCGAATCTGGCTGTCAGCTCGCCATGGCGCTCCGGGTTGTGGTGGGCGACTCCACGCAGTTCCGCACCGGGTGTGGCGTGAATCGCCTGCCGGTGGAAGTCCGCGATCATTCCGGTGCCCAGGATGCCGAAGCCCCACGTCTTGCCGTCTGCAGCGTCGTTCATGCCAACAGAGTAACCGCTCGCCCGGGCCGGGTATGCGGGTTCAACCTGGCTTGAGCCAGTGTCATGGCAAAGTCAAAAAACTCCGGTGAACCCCGCCAACCGCCTGTAAAGCGCAGTCTGCCCGGCATGGTAAGTGTCGTGCCAGACCAGAAAGAAAATGGCGTCCACCACCCGCTCCTCGGCATTCCGGGGGTTGGGCAGCGAGAGTGCCTCTTCGCTCGCGGCATTCAGTGCCTCGCGGAGCCGTTCGCCTGCCTCGGTGACTGCCGCCAGCAGGTCACTGAACGGCTCGGTGTCTGCCGCGGCCGGGACGTTGGAGCCGCGGCCGTAGCGCCTCGCGTGCTCTTTCTCCCAGACAGGTTCGGCCCCCAGCAGCCTGGTGCAGACATCGCGCGACGCGGTCATGTGACCGAGCAGCCAGTTCAGGTTGCTGCCGTCGTCGCCCAGCCGGACCAGGCTCTTCTGGTGCGTGATGCCCTCCGCGTTCTTCCCGATTACGTAATCGTTGCGGCGCAGCAGGTCGATGATTACAGACCTGAGAGCAGCAACTGCTTCCACCGATTTCTGTTCAATGACCATGTTGCACCAACTCTATCAGTCTGGCTCGAGCAGACTCCTGCCAGGCCAACCCGTTGCCTCTGGCGCTGGATTCTAGTCGGCTGACGCTCCCGCCTCCATGGCGAGCAGCCACTCCTTGCGGGGCACGCCCCCGCCGTAACCACCGATCTTGCCACCCGTGTTGATCACCCGGTGGCAGGGAATCACCAGCGCCAGCTGGTTGGCTCCGTTCGCCTGCGCCACAGCCCTGAACGCCATAGGCCTGCCCACGCGCCTGGCCAGCTCCAGGTAGGAAATGGCTTCGCCATAGGGAATCCGCTGCAGTTCCCGCCAGACATCCTGCTGGAAAGGGGTTCCCATCAGTTTGAGAGGCGTCTCGAAACCTCTGCGTTCACCAGCGAAGTACTCCTCGAGCTCGCGCTTGATGCTCGTCAATGGCCCTGTCATTCCGGGCACTATCGCGACCTTGCCCCTGAGCCGTTTCAGTTCCGTCTCCAGCCCGCGCCGTTCCACGAACTCAAGCAGCACCAGCTCCTGTTCACTGGCGATGGCGAGCATGGGACCCAGCGGCGTGTCGAGCCAGGTGGCTTTAAGCACGGCCTGGTCCCTGCTGCTGGGCGGTGTGCCGATGATCCGGTTGAAGGCGTCGCGGAAACCGCTGCCCGACTCGAAGCCAGTGTCCAGTTGCGCGTCCATCACGCTACCTCCATTGCGAATTGAATCCAGCGCCAGCCCCATCCTGCGGGCGCGCGCATATTCCAGGACGGTCATCCCGAACCGCTTGCGAAACTGGCGGCGGGCCGTACTGGTGTCGATACCCCGGTCCCGGAAGTCCTGCTCGCGCCAGCGGCGCTCGGGTTCGGACTCCACCAGCGCCACCAGCCGGGCAACGAGTTCCGGGGCGACATTCGGGTGTGAGAGCGGCCGGCAGCGCTTGCAGGGACGGTACGAGGCGTGCAGGGCGGCGCGCGCTGTCGGGAAGAACTCGCAGTTTTCGGGGTTCGGTTTGCGCGCCGGGCAGGTGGGCCTGCAGAAAACGCCTGTGGTCTTCACTCCCACGTAGAAGACGCCCTCAAATTCTGCGTCGCGGGAAAGCAGCGCCCGGTACCAGCGTTCCGACTGGCGGCTGTCAACGTGGAACTGCGACTCGTTCATGCGTCAAAGGGTACCGCAGGCCCGACACTCCGTGCGCCGAAAATCGGGCAAGTATTCCGCTGGTGCCTATTGACCCTGCTCTTGACGCCACCAATCCGCAAGGCTATGCTTCTGACACCTGAATCAGTCGTCAGGTTTGGGTCCCTGACCCGGACCGCCTGGACGAACCGCAAGTCGAAAGGAATCACGTTGCAGCCATTGCCGCAACCTGTAACCAGCCGTGGCGAGGCCACGAGGCGCAAGCTGCTTGATGCCGCCGAACTCGAGTTCGGCGAGAAAGGCTTCCATGCCGCGAGCGTCTCCAGCATCACCTTGCGTGCCGGCGTGGGGCAGGGCACTTTCTACAACTACTTCCCCACCAAGGAAGACGCGCTGCGCGAGCTCGTGCGCCACATGGGCCGCCAACTGCGCAGGACACTGAGCGAAGCAACCAGGGGCGCCAAAAACCGCCTGGAAGTTGAGCGCCTGGGCCTTGAGGCTTTCACCAGTTTCAGCCGTGGTCACCAGAACCTGTACCGGATTGTCATGCAGTCGCAGTTCGTGGACGAGCAGATTTACCGCGAGTACTACGAACTGCTGGCGCAGGGCTACAGCACGGCGCTCCGCCAGGCCCAGCACAACGGCGAAATCCGCGGGGGCGACCCTGATGCCCAGGCCTGGGCGCTCATGGGCATCGCGCACTTCACCGGACTTCGCTACGGCATCTGGGCAGAAAGCGAGCCCGACCGGAGCGTGATGGAAACACTCCACAGCTTCATCCGGGACGGCATCGGTAAGGAGACGAACGAATGATCGGCATCACCGGGCTCGGCATCCATCTGCCCGAAGGCCGCATGGACGCGAGCGAGATCGCCGAGGCGAGTGGACTGCCGGAATGGGTGGTCCGCCAGAAGCTCGGCATCAACCAGAAAACCGTACCCGGTTCAGCAGACCAGCCGACGGCGATGGGCGTGCGCGCCGCGCGGCAGGCACTCGACCAGGCGGGCGTGGATCCCACGGACGTTGATGTCGTCATCAGCATCACCGAGGAGTACAAGGAGTACCCGGTGTGGACGGCGGGCATCAAGCTGGCCCATGACCTGGGTGCCGTCAACGCCTACGCCTACGACCTGGGGCAGAAGTGCGGCACTTCCGTGCTCGCCCTCAAGCAGGCGCGCGACCTGCTGCGGGCTGACGAACACGTGAACACCGTGCTGGTGGCCGGCGGTTACCGCAATGGCGACCTGATCGACTTCAAGGACGAGAACGT
>CAYMUK010000041.1:0-13590 GCA_964393655.1 uncultured bacterium
GCACGAGCTTGTCGTAGTACATGCGCATCCACTTCCAGCCCCACACCGAGGTGCTCGAGACCGGGTTGAGGTTGTCGGGCTCCTGCGGCGAGCCAATGCGCAGGGCTTTCGAGTCCATCAGGGGCGTGACTTCCATGGGCGTCCACTCGTTATAGAGCGCCTCGCCGGCCATGGTGACGTAGTCACTGAAGGTGCCCGAGTTGTAGGCCACCACTTCGTCGCGGTGGTACAGGACTACCAGCGGTGCATCGGAAGCGGAGACTTCCTGCATCTCGTGAACGAGAGCCTGGCGGGCGGCGGTGTCGAATTCCTGCGACTGGGCGTCGAACAGGGCGTCGTATTCGGGGTTGTTGTAACCGCCGGGGTTGTTTGCCCCGAGCTGGCTCTGGCGCGAATCAAGCGTCGCCAGGTAGTGCTGGGGATCAAGGCGGTCGACCCGGCCGGACCAGCCTACGACTGCGGCGTCGAAATCCTGCTCGTCATAGAACTGCGCCAGGAGGGTATTGAACTCCGTTGGCCTGACGTTCACCTCGAAGCCGAGCTGACGCCAGGCGTCAGCGACTATGAACGCGGACTCGTAACGAATCGGGTCATAGGCCTCGGTGGTGGTGAGCAGTTCGATGGGCGCCAGCGGTTCTTGGGCCAGGGCCAGCGAAGCGAGGAGGGCGGCGGCTGAAGCGAATACAGCCTTGTGCAGTAACTTTCCTGAACTGTGGGGGCTATTCATAGTATCAGAGGGTAGCACTTGCGGTAACGCCGGCGCAATGGTGGCACTCGTGCCTACCTGCGGCCGGCACGGCGACCTGTGGTAAAGTCCGGACATCAAATCGTTCCGTCGTGGGCTGGATGGCCCGCACGCCAGCCGGCACTCAGGTGACCGGCTCCAGCTGACAGCGGTTCGGTTTGTGTGAGCCGGCACAGGCCACGCCACCAGGGAAGCCAGAGTCTGCAAGCCGAGGCCACCTGACGCTCCCCGTGGCAACACCAGCCGGAGATACAGGAGAGGTGAAAGCATGACGAGAAAATGGATTCTTGGAGCAGCACTGGGAGGTGCGCTCGCATTCTCAGCCGCCACCGCGCAGACCATCACGGTCGCAGCTGGCGCTGTCGGACAGGAACTGGAACTCGCGCAGGCAGCCGCCGCCCGCTACATGGCGGAAAACCCCGGTGTGACCATCAACGTGCTTGACACGCCGGACATGGCGGACGACCGCCTGGGTCTCTACCTGCAGTTCTTCGAGGCGCGGTCCCCGGAGGTCGACGTCTACCAGATCGACGTCATCTGGCCCGGCGACCTGGCCGAACACTTCGTTGACCTTTACGATTACGGCGCCGGCGACGTCGTTGACGCGCACTTCCCGGCAATTGTCGAGAACAACACGGTCGATGGCAAGCTTGTCGCCATCCCCTGGTTCACTGACGCCGGCCTGCTCTACTACCGCACGGACCTGCTCGAGAAGTACGGTTTCGACGGCCCGCCCGCAACCTGGGACGAGCTCGAGGAAATGGCCACCGTCGTCATGGAAGGCGAACGCGCCGAAGGCAACAGCGACTTCTGGGGCTACGTCTACCAGGGCAATGCCTACGAGGGCCTGACCTGCAACGCGCTTGAGTGGATCGCATCCGCCGGTGGTGGCACCATCATCAGCCCTGACGGCCAGATCACGGTCAACAACGCCGCGGCAGTCGACATCATCGACCAGATGGCAGCCCAGGTCGGCAGCATCAGCCCGACCGGCGTCCTCGGCTTCGACGAGGAAGCCGCCCGCAACATGTGGGAAGCCGGCAACGCGCTGTTCATGCGCAACTGGCCCTACGCCTACTCACTCGGTCACTCCGAGGGCAGCGCGATCGCCGGCAACTTCGACGTCTCGCCGCTCCCCGCCGGTGACGGCGGCCAGCCGGCCGCGACCCTTGGTGGCTGGCAGCTCGGTGTGAGCGCCTACAGCACCAACCCCGAACTCGCCGCGGACGTGGCCCTGTACCTGGCCAGCTACGACGAGCAGAAGATCCGCGCCGTCGAGGGCAGCCTGAACCCGACCATCATGGCGCTCTACGATGATGCGGACGTCCTCGAGGCCGTGCCGTTCTTCGGCAGCCTCTACGACGTGTTCGTCAATGCCGTCGCCCGGCCGTCGACCGCCACTGCCCCGCAGTACGCGGCAGTGTCGCAGGCCTTCTACCGCGCTGTGCACAGCGTGCTCAGCGGCGATGAGGACGCCGGCACCGCCCTTGCGCTGCTGGAGTTCGACCTGGTTGACATGACCGGCTTCGAAGTCGGCGCTCCCTGACCCGGGTAACCTGATTGACCACTGACTAGCAGACTAGTGGGGTTGGCAGCGTTGGATGAGCTGCCAACCCCTTCTCATTTGCCGGCCGGGCGACTGAAGTAGCCTGCGCCGGTCCAGGGAGGCTGACCACCTAGTGACCAACGGGCTGAAGAAACCGGGTTCAGGTATCTCCAGGCTGGCCCGCCGCGAGGAACGCAGCGCACTGACGATGTTGCTGCCGTCATTCCTCATAATTCTGGTGCTGGCTATTTATCCGCTTTCCAGAGTCTTTTATTCAAGTTTCACGAACGAGCGGTTCGCCAGCGGCGCAGGTGGCCAGACCAGCTTCATCGGGCTGGACAACTACCGGCAATTGCTGAGCATGACCATCAAGGCGCTGCCGGCAGTTACCGACGCGGACACCGGCGCGGTGCAGGTGGACGCCGCCGGCAACACCGTCTACCAGAACCCCCGGCTGTTCCTGCGCACGCTGGACACGGACCTCACATTCGACGCGGTCTCGACATTCAACCTGTTCGGCCAGCGCTACGTCCTGGGAGCCACCAGTTCCACCTTCATAAGGGCGGTGTGGGACACGCTCGTCTTCACGGTCAGTTCCGTGACGCTGGAGACCCTGCTGGGGCTCGTCATCGCGATGGTGCTGATAGCCAACTTCAGGGGCCGGGGTGTGATGAGGGCGGCGATGCTGGTGCCCTGGGCCATCATCACGGTGGTCTCGGCGCGCATCTGGGAATGGATGCTGCAGCCCACCCGCGCAGGTTTCTTCAACACGCTGCTATGGGACCTGGGACTGGCTGACGGCAACTTCGCCTTCTTCCAGACGGCGGCGCTGCAGATTCCCAGCATGGTGATGATCGACGTCTGGAAAACCACGCCCTTCATGGCCCTGCTGATTCTGGCCGGCCTGACTACCATCCCGAGCGAACTGTACGAGGCGGCCGAAGTCGACGGCGCCAGCAAGCTGAGGCGCTTCTTCAGCATCACGCTGCCGCTGCTGGTCCCCACCCTGGCGGTGGCACTCATTTTCCGTACGCTCGACGCCCTGCGGGTATTCGACCTGTTCCAGGTGGTGCTTGGCGATTCCCGCAACTCCATGGCGAGCTACGCCTACTACCAGCTGATAAGCGCACGGAATGTCGGCATGAGTTCGGCGGCCAGCGTGGTGATATTCCTGATCATCTTCATCTTCGCGCTGTTCTACATACGTGCGCTGGGAGTGAACCGCAATGCAGAGTAAGCGCCAGAGCATACCGGGGCGGATCCTCTTCTGGATCCTGGTGGTCTTCATCTTCATCTACCTGATGTTCCCGTTCTACTGGGCACTCATCAGCGCGCTTAAGCCCCACGCGGAACTGATAAGGACGCCGGCTACCTACTGGCCGGAACAGGTGACGCTGGCAAACTTCAGGGCCGTGTTCCAGAACCAGGCGTTCCTCCGCGGCCTGCTGAACAGCGTCATAGTGGCCGGCAGCACCACGGCCCTAAGCCTGCTGGTCGGCGCCTTCGCCGGCTTCGCCCTGGGCAAACTGCGATTCCGGGGGCGGGGCGCATCGATGTACCTGATCCTGGCTATGACCATGTTCCCGCAGATCGCGGTCCTGTCGGGCCTTTATGCGGTCATCCGCGTGCTCGACATGCCGGCAATCCCCAGCATGATCCTTTCCTACATGATCTTCACCCTGCCGTTCACCGTCTGGGTGCTGACAGCCTTCTTCAGGGGACTGCCGACCTCGCTGTTACAGGCCGCGCAGGTGGACGGGGCGAACATGCTGCAGACGTTCTGGCAGGTCCTGCTGCCGCTCAGCGCGCCCGCTCTGGTGACCACCGGCCTGCTGGCCTTCATCCAGGCCTGGAACGAGTACCTGTTCGCGCTCACTTTCACGAGTATCGAGCCCGGCGCCCGTACGGTGCCGGTGGCTATCGCCCTGTTCACGGGGCAACTGCAGAGGCAGGAACCGTTCGGCGAGATCATGGCGGCGGCGATCATCGTCACGATTCCGCTCATCGCGCTCGTGCTCGTCTTCCAGAACCGCATCGTCGAAGGCCTCACGGCAGGGGCGGTAAAGGGCTGAGGATCACTTGGTAACCTGACGGGCATGCGACCACCGTTCAATGCCGCCATGCCCTACCCGTCTGCGCGCATGCCGCTCCTGGCCCGCAATGTCGTGGCCACCTCCCAGCCCCTGGCCGCCCAGGCCGGCCTGCAGGCCATGGCCAGGGGCGGCAACGCTGTCGACGCCGCCATCGCCGCCGCCATTACCCTCACCGTGGTGGAGCCGACTTCCAACGGCATCGGCAGCGACCTGTTCGCGATCCTGGCGGTGGACGGCCAGCTGCACGGACTGAACTCCAGTGGCCGCTCGCCGGCTGCACTGCAGGCAGGGCTTTTCGGCGGGATGACGCAGATGCCGCGGCACGGCTGGGCACCGGTCACGGTTCCCGGTGCGGTCGCCGGCTGGGCGGACCTGTCCACCCGCTTCGGCAAACTCCCGTTCGTGGACCTGTTCGGCGCCGCCATCAGCTATGCAGCGGATGGCTACCCGCTCAGCCCCATCACGGCAGCCGCCTGGCAGCGTGCTGCAGGCGGTCCTCTCGGCCGGCAGCCGGACTTCCAGCGGGACTTCCTGCTTAGCGGCCGCGCGCCACTCGCAGGCGAGACAGTCCGCCTGCCCGGCCACGCCCGCTCACTGCAGCTGATAGCTGACTCGGACGGGCGCGATTTCTACGAAGGCAGCCTGGCGCTGGAGATGGA
Source organism: uncultured bacterium (assembly GCA_964393655.1). GTDB lineage: Bacteria > Deinococcota > Deinococci > Deinococcales > Trueperaceae > CALDPK01. Next base: position 5,044 of record CAYMUK010000041.1, read on the forward strand.
CGCCCACGCCCGCTCTGGCGGCGGTTGGCTGCGCGCGGCTGACCTGGCTGCCCACCGGGCCGACTGGACCGGCACCATCAGCCAGGAGTTTGCCGGCATCGAACTGCACGAGATTCCACCGAACGGCCAGGGAATCGCCGCGCTCATCGCGCTGGGCATCCTGCGCCACTTCGACCTGGGCGCGCTGGAGAGCGAATCGCCAGAGGCGCTCCACTTGCAGCTGGAAGCGATGAAACTGGCCTACGCCGATGCCTACCGCTTCGTGGCCGACCCTGAGCACATGTCGGTGAGCCCGGAGCAGCTGCTGGACCCCGCCTATCTGGAGCAACGCGCGGGACTGATCGACAGTGACCGCGCCCAGGACTTCCGGCACGGCACACCTCCGGGCAGCGGAACCGTCTACCTGAGTGCTGCCGACCAGGACGGCATGATGGTCTCGCTCATCCAGTCCAACTACATGGGCTTCGGCTCCGGCATCGTGGTGCCCGGTACCGGCATCGCACTGCAAAACCGCGGGGCCGGCTTCAGCCTTGAGGCCTCCCATCCGAACCGGGTGGGGCCGGGCAAGCGGCCGTTCCACACGATCATTCCCGGCTTCGTCACCCGCTCGGGCGTGCCCGAGATGAGCTTCGGCGTGATGGGTGGGCCGATGCAGCCCCAGGGGCACGTGCAGATGATCCTGCGGACCGAAATCTGGGACCAGAACCCGCAGGCGGCGAGTGACGCGCCGCGCTGGCAGGTGATGAGCGGGCTGAAGGTGCAGGTGGAGGAATCGCTGCCGCCCCAAACCATTGAGGCGCTCGGCCAGCTGGGACACGACGTCCATATCGGTGAAGCCGGAGAGTTCGGCGGAGCCCAGTTGATTCGCCGCCTGCAAGGTGGCGCGTATCTGGCGGCGAGTGATCACAGGAAAGATGGCCAGGCGGTAGGCTGGTAGGCGTATGAAAGCCCCATCTTGGCGGGTCCTGGAGCTCAGCGAAGTCGACTCGACGCAGGACGAGGTCCGGCGCAGGCTGGAGGCCGGTGAAGACATCCACGGCCTGGTCGTCCGCGCGAAAGTGCAGACGGCGGGACGCGGTCAGCGGTCACGGGACTGGCACAGCGGCCCGGGCGGCTCCTGGCAGACCGCCGGACTGTCCGGCCACGCCTTGCCCGCCAGCAGTCTGTTCATGGCCATCGGCATCGTCAGGGAACTGAATTCGGCCTTGGGGCAGCCGGTCCTGAAACTGAAGTGGCCGAACGACATCCTGTGCGGTGACCTGAAGGTGGCCGGAATCCTCAGTGAGTACACGCGGCGCCACCTCCTTGTCGGCGTCGGCGTCAACGTCCGCAATCAGGTTCCGGCTGGCGCCGCCGCGCTCGATCAGCTGGAACCCGGGGACGTGCACGAACTGGTTCTGGACGGCATCCGGGCCGGCTGGCTCATGATGCACCACTCGTCCCACGAGCTGGCCGAGGCCTATGCGGAGTTCGACAGCCTGCGGGGCCGGCAACTGCAGTTCGAGCGGGCGGGCGTGCGCCACCAGGGCGTGGCCAGCGGCGTGGACCTGGCCGGCCGGCTGCGGCTGCAGACCGATCAGGGAGTCAAGCTGATAGACAGCGTGAGCACGCTGCGGGCGGCTCAGGCTCCGTAACGCTCGAGTATCGCCCTGATCTCGGCCTGCTCGGCAGCGGTGGGCAGCCAGCCGGCTGCCGCGGCGTTGGCCTGGATCTGTTCCACCTTTGTGGCGCCGGCGATGACGCTGGCCACCTCGTCCCGTGCCAGCAGCCAGCCGAAGGCCAGCTCCAGTAGTTCGCGGTCCCGCGCCTGGCAGTACCCGATCAGTTCCTCCACCAGCTGCAAGGTGCTATCGGTCAGCAGTCGGGAACCGCGTGGTGTGCCAGTCAACCTGCTGTCCTCGGGCTGTTCACGGCCGGCGCGGTACTTGCCTGTCAGCACGCCGTTGTGCAGCGGGAAGAAGGGGATGAAGGCGGTGTCGTGCGCGGCGCACCAGTCAAGCACGCCGTCCTCCTCGGGCTCGCGGTGCAGCAGGTTGTAGTGGTTCTGGACGCCTGTGAAGCGCGCGGCTCCGGTCCGTACCGCAGCCTCGGCCTCCTGCAGCTGCGCGACACTGAAGTTGCTGCAGCCGATTTCGCGCACCAGCCCGGCCTGGACAAGCTCATCCAGGGCTCCGAGTGTGTCCGCTACCTGTACCGTCTCATCAGGCGTGTGCAGCTGGTAGTAGTCGATCCAGTCGGTCCCGAGCCTCTTGAGGCTCTCCTGGACGGCACGCCTGATGTAGTCCGGGTGCGCGCCGCGCTCCTCCTCGCTCATCTTCATGCCGAACTTGCTGGCCACTATCACCTGGTCGCGGCGCTTGCCGAGTGCCTTGCCCAGGTACTCCTCGCTCTGCCCCAGCCCGTAGGTGTTTGCGGTATCGAAGAAGTTGATGCCGGCGTCAAGAGCGGCGTCCACGACTTCTTTGGTCCCGCCGGCGTCAAGCGTCCGGCCGAAATTGTTGCAACCGACGCCCACCACCGAGACCTTGAGTGAACCAATCTGCCTGTAATCCATCACGTGCCTCCCGGGCTGGCGTCTGCCGCCTCGCCAGTCACCTTAGCGCGCTGGCACCCCGGAATGAAAGCGGCCCTTTGCTATGCTGGTGGCCGCTGATTGATGCCGGCCGGAGCGTGATTCCGGCCTTTTGGCAACGGGAGGTCAGATGATGTCAACCGTCCGCTTGACGGTCGGACAGGCGCTAGTCAGATTCCTGGCGGCGCAGCATTCCCTGCGCGACGGGGTGAGGCGCCGCCTGATTCCCGGCGTCTGGGCAATCCTGGGGCACGGCAACGTGGCCGGGCTGGGCCAGGCGCTGCAGGAGCTGGGACCGGAGTATGAGCTGGAATCCTGGCGCGGCCAGAACGAACAGGCGATGGTCCACGCTGCCGCAGGCTTCGCCAAGCACAGCAACCGCCTGCAATTGCACGCGGTCACCGCCTCAGTTGGCCCGGGCTCGCTGAACATGGTGACTGCCGCCGCCGGTGCCACGGTCAACCGCCTGCCTGTGCTGCTCCTGCCGAGCGACTACTTCGCGAACCGCTCGCCGGATCCGGTGCTGCAGCAACTCGAGCATCCTGTTTCCCACGACTTCACGGTCAACGAGGCGTTCCGGCCGGTTTCAAGGTTCTATGCCCGCGTGGAACGCCCGGAACAGTTGATGTCCGCCCTGTTCGGCGCCATGCGCGTGTTGACGGACCCGGTGGACACTGGGGCGGTGACCGTCAGCCTGCCTGAGGATGTGCAGGCTGAAGCCTGGGACTGGCCGCTCGCACTGTTCGAGGAACGGGACTGGCTGTACCGGCGCCCCCCTGCTGATGACGTGTCTCTGGAGGAGGCAGCCGCGCTGCTGTCAGCAGCCAGCAGGCCGCTGATCGTCGCAGGTGGTGGCGTCATCTACTCGGGCGCCAGCCAGGTGCTGGCCGGCTTCGCGGAGGAATTCGGTATCCCGGTGGTGGAAAGCCAGGCAGGCAAGGGAGCGCTGCCGTGGAACCATCCGCTGAACGCCGGGCCTGTCGGTGCCAATGGCGGCAGTGCCGCCAACGCCCTGGCCGCGACTGCGGACCTGGTGATGGCGGTGGGGACCAGGCTGGGTGACTTCGTCACGAGTTCCAGAAGCGCTTTCCAGAACGAGGCAGTGCGCTTCCTGGGCCTCAACGTGGCGCCCGCTGATGCCTACAAGCTGGCTGCCCTGCCACTCGTGGCGGACGCTCACGTCGGCCTTGAACAGCTGACCACCGCGCTTAGACAGCGCCGCCAACCGGATTCCGGCTACCTGGAGGAGATCGCGGGCCTCAAGGCGGATTGGGATGCCGCTGTTGACGAACTCCGCGAGCTCGCGGCACCCGGCGGGCTGGCCCAGTCCACGGTCATCGGCATGGCCAACGACTGCTTCGGCGGGAATGCCACCGTCATCTGCGCCGCAGGGAGCATGCCCGGCGACCTGCTCAAGCTCTGGCGTCCCGAGGACGACAAGGCCTACCATCTCGAGTACGGCTTCTCCTGCATGGGCTACGAGATTCCCGCCGCCCTGGGTGTGAAGCTGGCGGAGCCGGAACGTGAGGTCGTGGTGTTCATCGGCGACGGCACCTACCTGATGATGAACTCCGAGATCGTTACGGCCGTGGCTGAGGGCCTTGATTTCACGATCATCCTGGTGGATAACCACGGCTACCAGTCGATCCACGGACTGCAGCACTCGGTGGGATCCCCCAGCTTCCTGAACGAGCTGCGGATGCGCAATTCCCGCAGCGGCAGCCTGGACGGACCGTACGTGCAACTGGACCTCGCGGCCCACGCGCGGGCGCTGGGCGCCCATTCCTTTTTCGTCGAGGATGCCGAGGCCCTGAAACTCGCACTGGAGGGCTCCCGTGAGCTGGCTGGCGTCCGCGTAATCGTGGTGGAAACCGATCCGGACAAGCGGGTGCCGTCGTTCTCCGGCTGGTGGGATGTGCCGGTTGCAGAGGTGAGCGGCCAGAAGGACGTGAAGCAGGCGCGCCGCGAATACCAGAAGGGCCGTGCCCGCCAGAAGGTGCACCTGTGAACGGCAACCGGCTGGCTGTGGGCCCCATCGGCTGGGTGAATGATGACCTGCGCGACTGGGGCGCCGACCGCGAAGGCGCGGAGGTGCTGCAGGAGATCAGCGACCTGGGATTCCATGGCACGGAGATGAGCTACCGCTTCCCGCAGGAGCCCGCGGTGCTGCGCTCCACGCTGGCTGACTTCGACCTCGTGCTGGCCGCCGCCTACCGCTGGACCAACTTCACTGTGCCCGAGTTCAGCGTAGAAGAGATTGAGCTCGCCAAGGCACACGTGGACTTCTGCAAGGCCGCGGGCGCGGGGTTCGCGACGCTCGCGGAGGGCGGTGGCTCCCAGCACTGGGACCGGCGCGGGTCAGCCCAGACAGTGACCCCCCTGACCGATTCCGCGTGGGAGCTGCTCATCAACGCACTCCACGAAGTCGGCAGCTACGCCCGTGGGCAGGGAATCCGCCTGACCATCCACCCGCATGGCGGTACGGCCCTGGAGACTTCACCCGAGGTGGACCGGCTGTTCACTGCGCTTGACCCGGACCTGGTCGGTTACTGCTTCGACTCCGGCCACGCGCTCTATGGCGGCAGCGACCCGGGCCTGCTTGCGGAAAAGTGGGCACACCGGATCGATTACGTGCACCTGAAGGACGTGCGCCAGGAAGTGTTGACCCAGGCCGGCGCTGGCAACTGGGATTTCGCCACCGCAGTGAGGAACAACATCTTCTGCACGCCGGGCGCGGGCATGATTGACTTCGACCCGGTGATGGCCGCGCTTGCCGAGGTCGGTTACGGCGGCTGGCTGGTCATCGAGGCGGAACAGGACCCCGCCAGGTATGACGCGCGTTCGGTCTCCGGGGAAGCGCTCGAATTCCTGAAGGACAGGTACTCACTGAAAGGCAGGAGCTGACTTGTTGTCATTCGGAGTGATTGGGGCCGGCCGCATCGGGCGGTTGCATGCCCGCAACCTGGCCGGCACCATAGACGGCGCCCGGCTGCTGGCTGTGATGGACGCCAATGCGGAGGCGGCTGAGGCTGCGGCCTACGGCGGAGCTGCTGCCACCACCAGCGTGGACGACATACTGGACAACACGGAGATCGATGCCGTGCTGATCGCCTCGCCCACGTCACTCCACGCGGGGCAGGTGGAACGCGCTGCGGCCGCCGGCAAGGCGATCTTCTGCGAGAAACCGGTGGCGCTGGACCTGGGCGAGACCATCCGTGCCATGCGGGTGGTGGAGGAGAGCGGGGTGCCATTCCAGATCGGCTTCAACCGCCGTTTCGACCCCGGCTATGCGGCACTAGCTCGCGAGGTGCGGGCAGGCAACATCGGTAACGTGGAACTCTTCCGCAGCCAGTCGAGTGACCCGGAGCCGCCGGCGAGCGAGTACGCCAGGCATTCCGGCGGCATCTACCTTGACAGCGTTATCCACGACATCGACACGGCCCGTTTCGTGGTGGGCGAGATCGAGCGGGTCACCGCGCTGGGCCGGGTGTTCGCCAACCCCGAGCTGCTGGAAGTGAACGACGTCGATACCAGCGTGCTCACCCTGGAATTCACCACCGGGGCGCTGGGAGTGATCATGAACTCGCGCCGCACCGTGCACGGCTACGACCTGCGGGTAGAGGTCCACGGCGAGAACGGCAAGCTGGTGACCGAGGACGAGCGCGCCACCAAGCTGTGGCGCTACGGCAAGCAGGGCATCAGCGGCGACTACTACTATTACTTCCTGGAGCGGTTCAATGACGCCTACCGGCTCGAACTGCAGGCGTTCGTGACCGACGTGCGCAGCGGCATCAGACCCAGCCCCGGCACCCGCGACGCCGTCGAGTCCCTGCGGGTCGCCATCGCGGCAACCCGGAGCCAGCAGGAAGGCCGTACGGTGGACCTGTCCGAGATTCCGGGCCTGCCTGCAGCCTGAAGGAGGAGCACATGAAGCACGTCATCAAGCTGAACGAGGAGTCCTCATTCCGGCAGGAGGTAACTCCCGCCCAGGCCGGCTGGAAGTTCCTGACATTCCACGTGCACACCATGAGCCCCGGCCAGGTGTACGAGGACGACACCCGCAACCAGGAGCTGCTGCTGGTGTTCCTGAGTGGCGGCGCCACCATCCGCGTGGACGGGCAGGAATGGAGTTTCGAGGGCCGCGACAACGTGTTCCGCGGTCGCCCCCATGCCCTGTACCTGCCGCCAGGGCAGCACTATGAGCTTGTGGCGGATTCCGACCTTGAAGTGGCAGTGGGCTTCGCCCCCGCCGAGGGAAAGTTGCCCGTCAGGTTCATCAGGCCCGAGGACGTGGAAGTGGAGATCCGCGGTGGCCACAACGCCACCCGCCAGATCTCGCACATCCTGGATCCCGGCGATGCGGAGAAGCTGCTTTGCGTTGAGGTTTACACGCCTTCAGGCAACTGGAGCAGCTACCCGCCGCACAAGCATGACGTGCAGAACCCGCCTGAGGAAGTGGATCTGGAGGAGATCTACCATTACCGCTTCCAGCCGGAGGGCGGCTGGGCGCTGCAGCGGCTGTACACGGACGACCGCAACCTGGACGAAGTCCTGCGCGTCGGCGAGGGTGACACGGTGCTGGTGCGTGAGGGTTACCACCCGGTGGTCACCGCGCCTGGCTACGACGCCTATTACCTGAATTTCCTGGCCGGCGAGACGCCCTCCTGGGTGGCGAAAGACGAGCCCGACCTGGCCTGGGTGCGCGGGCAGTGGGAAGGGCGCCAGGACCGGCTGAAACTGCCGCTTAAATAGGTTCAGTACCCGCCGCGGGACTCCACGAAGCTTTCGACTTCGGCCAGCGTCCCCATCGAGTTCGCGCAGCCCTGCCGGGTGACAACAATCGCCCCGCAGGCATTGCCGAGCCGCGCACTCTTCAGCCAGTCCCAGCCGTGATGGCGGCCGTAAATGAGGCCTGACGCGAATGCGTCCCCGGCCCCCAGGACGTTGGTGACCTCGACGGGAAAGCCCGGCGCGGTGATGGTCTCGCCGGTGCGCAGGTGCACAGTGGCCCCGTCGACGCCGCGCTTTACCACCAGTGCCTCCGGCCCGTTCGGCATGGCCATGACCGCCCGGATGTTGGCGGCCACGTCGCCCCTGATCACCGGCGCGGATATCTGCTGGTGCTCGATCTCGATGTCCGCGGGGTCCAGGAGCATCATTGCGTTCAGCTCCTCCTCGGTGCCAATGGCGACGTCGACGTGCTGCAGCATAGCGCGCGCCATCACCCCGTAGGCACGCGGGTCATGCCACTGGTCGGCGCGGAAGTCCAGGTCGAAGTACACGGTCCTGCCGCCGCGCCGCGCTGTCTCCGCGGCGAAGAAAGTGGCGCTGCGCGAGGGCTCGCGGGCCAGCCCCGTGCCGGATACTTCCAGGGCGGCGGCAGCCTCGACCCGGGCGGCTATCACGTCGTCAATGTCCAGCCAGAAATCCGCGGCGTTCTCCCGGTAATAGACAAGCGGGAACCGCTCAGGCGGTTCGATGCCCAGGAGCACCGCACTTGAGCGCGCATTTGGCTTCCGGGGCACGAAGCTGGTGTCGACATCCTCCTGGCGCAGGAACTCAAGTATGAAGTCACCCACCTTGTCCTGACCCACAGCCGTGAGCAGGCTGGTGCGCAGCCCCAGCCGCCTCGCCCCCACCGCGATGTTGAGCGGACTGCCGCCCACCAGGGCGGCAAAGCTGGTGATCTGTTCGAAGGGCGCACCGATGTCGTTCGAATAGAGATCGATGCTGGAGCGCCCCATGGTCATGAGGTCGAAACTGTCGGTCATCTGGAACATGTTACCCCTGCCCGGCTTGTGTTGCGGATGTTACACGGGCGGCAGGCTCATGGGATAAACTGACCGACGCTGCAGCCATGGCCCCATGGTCTAGCGGTTAGGACAGCACCCTCTCACGGTGCAAGCTAGGGTTCGATTCCCTATGGGGTCACCATTTTTCGGGCAGGTCTCGCACTCGCGGTACCTGCCTCTTTC
>CAYMUK010000042.1:0-13554 GCA_964393655.1 uncultured bacterium
TTCTCCAGGAACACCCGCTCAAGCTCAGCACCGTAGGCTGCAGCGCTGACGGGTTCCTGCAGAGCCGGCGGAGTCCGTAACTGTCCCGGTGCACTCGCGTAAATGGGCCCGCCCAGCATTGGTGCGAAAGGATCATTCAGCGGCAGGTAGCCTGTGGCATTCAGGGCTCCCAGCGTCGAGCCGTGATACGAGGGGAACCTGCTCACCACCTTGAACCGCCCCTGGCCACCGGTCGCCAGGTGGTACTGCCGGGCGAGTTTGATGGCTGATTCCACTGCCTCGGAACCACCGGAGACGTAAAACACGCGGGTAAGACCCTGACTCAGCCTGGCCACCAGCGCGTGTCCGAGTGCCAGTGCCGGCTCGCTCTCGAACTGGGTGCGGTACGCGAAGGCGACCCTGTTCGCCTGCTCCTGCATGGCAGCCAGCACCCGCTTGTTTCCGTGCCCCAGGCTGGCGACAACGGCGCCCGAAGCGCCGTCCAGGTAGCCCTGACCTTCCGTGTCGTAAAGCCAGATCCCTTCACCGTGACTGATGGTGGGGAGGGAGAGTTGTGCCTGGTAGAAAAGTGGATTTATATGCGGTGGCATCGGTCTCCCATAGGCGCCCAGCTCATAGGTATGCAGATGTGGTTCGCGGGTGCTTCTGCACTCACTCCTGGCGGGCGGGTTGGCGTGTAGTGATTCGCATGTTACCTTAAGCCCCTATCGGGTCCGTTGCCCAACCAGTGTCCCAGATGTAATCGGTCTAGCAGCTTGCATGCCGTGTCACAAATGGCGGCACTCTTGTTCCAGTAGTCGCAACGGGTAAGGACAAATCAAACTGTCCCGCAGTTATGGATCCGTGGAGGTGTAGAAATGTCGAGAATGATCAAATTTGCCCGTACGGCAGTAGTTCTGTCCGCAGTAGCGTTGCTGCCATTCGGCTTCGCAGAACTGTCGGATTTGCAGGCGAAGGGCGAGGCCAACATCGTGATGTCCGGGGAGTACCCGCCCTTCTCGATGCCTGACGACAGTGGCGCGATGATCGGCATGGACGCTGACGTTGCCCGTGAGCTGGCCGCACGACTTGGTGTCGAGGCCAACCTGGTTCAGGCCGACTTTGCCTCAATCGTCGGTGGCATCCAGGCAGGAATATTCGACTTCGCTGTGGCGTCGCAGTCCTACACCGAGGAACGCGCCCAGGCAGTGGATTTCTCGGAGACCCCCTACTACTACGGTGGTGGCCAGATCTTCGTCCGTGATGGCACCGACTACCAGAACCTGGATGACCTTGTGGCAGCGGAAGCAGCCATTGCCGTGGATCTGGGTGGTACCAACCAGCAGTACCTCGAATCCATCAACTACCCCAACATCGCCACGTACTCCGGCGTCCAGGATTCACTCCTCGCCATCAGCTCGGGCCGTGCGGAAGCGATCTTCACCACGCCCGTGGTCGGTTTCAACGCAATCGATGAGGGCCAGGCGCTGCGCGCACTCCCGGACATGATCTTCGAGGAGAACGCCTACGTCGTGTTCGCCAAGAACCAGCCGGAACTGGCTGCGGCCGTCAACCAGGCCATCAGCGACATGCGCGCCGACGGAACACTCACCGAAATCAGCCTCCGGTGGATTGGTGGCGACATCACCAACCCTCCCGCTGAATAATTGACTTAGCAACAGGAAGTTCGTGGGCGGCCAGCAGAAGAGCAGGCCGCCCACGCCTCTGAGAACACCGAGACAGCGCCCGCACGGTCGCGACTGAGAGCCAAACGTACCCGGAGGTACGGATGATCGAGTACTTGTCAGGAATCTTCACGCCCAACTCAATTCGGCTGCTGGCCAACGGAGCCAAGATCACGATCTACGTGACGCTGATCGCCGGCACCTTAGGGCTGGTTCTTGGCCTGATTTCCGCGCTGGGTCGAATGTCGAAGGTCAGGATCCTGCGCATACTCTCGAGCATTTACATCGAGTTCTTCCGTGGCACGCCACTGCTCGTCCAGCTGTTCATCCTCTACTTCGGCCTGCCCTCGCTGTCGTTCATCGAACCGATGTCGGCCTTCTGGACCGGCGTGATCGGCCTGACCCTCTACATCGGTGCCTACTATGCGGAGATAATCCGAGGCGCATTCAACGCCGTGCCGGTCGGTCAACAGGAAGCCGCTCAGGTCCTTGGTCTTCGCACCTTCGACACCTACCGTTTCGTGCTCGTTCCTCAAGCCGTCAGGATCGCGGTGCCGGGTCTGGGCAACCAGTTCATCTCTCTTATCAAGGACTCCACCCTTGTTTCGGTCATTACCGTGAACGAATTGCTGCTCGCCGGCCGCAACGTCATATCCCGAACCTTCGAACCAATGACCGTCTATCTGGCAATTGCCCTTATCTACCTGATACTCAGCAACCTGACCGCCGTGGCCATCGGTGCCATCGAGAGACGCTACAACCGGCCTTACCGGGGTGCCCGTTAGGCATAGCCCGTCTTGGCGATGCGGGCAATTCTGACACCGCCTGCGAATGAAAGTTCTTCTTCACCGCGCTACGATGGGGCAGCTACGCTCGCGGAAGGTGAGGGACCGAATGTGTTAGCTGATGATTCCAGGACTGCCTTGGCAGAGTACTTCAGAACGCAACCACATGTGGCTGCCGCTTTCATCTTCGGATCCCAGGCGCGTGGAACCTCAAGTCCCGGCAGCGATCTGGACATCGCAATACTGCCGAAACCAGGTGCACCCCAAGACCACCTCAGAGCGCTGCAGTACACCAACGATCTCATGAACCTGTTACATCGGCAGGATGTCGATGTGGTGATGCTTGACCGCGCACCACCACTCTTGCTGCACCGCGTTGCCAGGGACGGCGAAGTCATCTTTGCCACCAGCAACACCGTGGTTGCAGAGTTCGTAATCCACGCCGTACAGCAATTTGAGGATACCCGGCCGTTGCGTGAACTGCAGGCGAAACAGGCCAGTCGCATTTTTCACGCCACCGGCGGCGGTGCCCGATGAGCGGCCTGGACCTGGATCTGGCGGTAATCAAGGGCGACATGGCGCTGGTGAAGCAGGTTCTGGATGATCAGCTGGATGATTTCAGGCTATTCGGTCAGCACATCGAACGCTATTTGAGCCAGGTCAGCTGAACCATCCGGCCAGGCTTCATCCAGGGCGAATTATTCGTCAGCGAGCCGTAGCTTGAGTCCTTCGTGAGTCGCAGTGAAACCCAGTCCTTCATAAAAACGCAGAGCATCAGTCCGGGACTTGTCGCTGGTCAGCTGAACGAACCGGCAGTCGCGCGCCTTGGCCTGCTCGATTCCCCACTGGATCATCAGGCGTCCGACGCCACGCGAGCGGAACTGACCGGCCACCCTCACGCCTTCGATCTGGCAGCGCCAGCTTCCCTGGTGGCTGATGCCCGGCAGGAACGTCAGCTGCATCGTTCCCGCGATCTGGCCGTTGTGCACAGCGACCAGCAGCTGGTTGTTCGGATCGGCCTCTATGGCTTCGAAAGCGTCCACGTAGGACTCCGGCAGCGGGTCCACCACCAGCTCCCGCCGGGCTCCGAGTACGTCATCGGCCAGTAAGGCCACTATTGCTGGCAGGTCCGATCTGACCGCGGGGCGGAACGCGAACTCCTGGGCGGAATCGTCCATCTGCAGCCAGTGTAAATGGTTACCGGTACCGTCAGTGCCCGACAGGTTGTATGTTGTTGAGCAAATCGATGGAGGTCAGCATGTCCCATCTTCGTGGCTCGCGTTTCCTGCTCTGCACCGTGAAGCTGGCGGTGATTCTCCTGGCACTTGCTGCTCCCGCAGCCTTCGCCCAGGTGACAGACCCCATGGTCGGCAACTTCAGCGACGGGGTACTGACTTTCCGGATATCAGGTCAGAATGGCCAGTACAACGGACAGTTCGAAGCCGGCGCTCAGGTGTATCCGTTCACTGCCACCGGCAACTCGCAGAGGATTGACGGCACGTACCAGGACGCCGGCCAGCTCTGGCAGTTCAGCGCAGTTCTTCAGGGTGACAACCTGACGTTCCAGAACGCGGGCCAGACCTTCCAACTGGCCCGAGTGGGTGGTGCAGTCGCGCCCCAGCAGCCTGCCGCCCAGACTACCGGTCTCCTGCAGCCGGGTACCCGGCTCACCTACAATCACGCCGTCAGCAGCACTCCGGGTATGAACGCTGGTCCCGATGCGCGTGGCACCGCTGGCCAGGGTTATCTGGAGATTGATATCCACTTTCTGGATGCCACTACGTGTATCTCCAGTATTACGATGTACTCGCGAGGCCTGACGAGCAATACCCTGACAGTGACGAGCTCGGACTATCTGATATCGGGCGGCGGTTCCTGCGCAGATTACTGGAGATCACCTGCAACACTGGCGGCCTACCAGGCGGCACCGGGCGGCATCGAGACCGTGGAGCGGGGGCCTTTTCAGCTTGGCGGGCAGACATATAACGCGATCTCGATCAACACCGTTTACCAGAACATGCGCAGCTGGAAGGTCTACGACCTTGATTCGGGAGTGATGCTGTCTTTCGTTGAGGGTTCGGGTGACAGGAGTAATCCGGACGGAAGCAGCGCGGGCCCAAGCACAAGTGCCGTACAGGAACTCGTGCATATACGGCAGGTGAACCGCCCCTGGAGCAGCGTGGCTCCACTTCCTCCCCACCTGCAGAGCCTGCAATCGCTCAGCTACCGGGGTCAGATGGTGCAGTCATTGCCTGGCATCACGATGTTCGACACGTCAACAACCACCATTGCGGACACCACGTTCACCATCCAGCAGCGCGGTGCGGCCTGGTTACAGGCGGAGGCGACGACTACGCTCAGCACGATGGGCATCTCGCTCCCGCCGACGCAGCGCCAGGTGGTCATCAACGCCAACAGCGGTCAGTTCCTGCTCCCGTCAGCCATGGCACAATTGCAGTCCGGGCAGGTGCTGGACACTGATCCCATCACCGGTTACCGCCTGTACGTGGAACGCGCCGACCCGAACGGCGTTGTGCTGGTAACTGAAGGTCCGGGTTACCGGTACGCCGCTACGTTCGACGCGCAGAGTGGCATCCTGCTGAGCAGCCGGTCGGAACTGAATGAAGAAGGCAATCTGCGTACCATCACAACGGAGCTGACCGGCTGGCAGTGATCCTTGCCCGGACCCCGGCTCAGGACTCCCGCGTAACAAGCAGTTCAATGGCATCCAGGAGTCGCTCGACACCGAAGTCGACTTCGTCAAGTTCTTCATCAAAGCCGCCGTCGTTCCAGATACTGGTGTGCACCGGGTAGCGTTCGGGGTCGAAGTACTTCTGCCAGAATTCCATGCGGGCAACGTAGTAGTCCTCTGCGCTTTCGCCGGTTGACGCGGCTGTTCGCGCCTCCTGTACTGCACTGCTTGCGGCACCCTGGACGAAGGACCCTATCAGGTGGGCACTGCGCACCAGGCGCACTCCCCGGAGACCGAGTGTTTCCAGCGCCGCGAACATGCGCTCGGTGTGGTCCATCAGGTTGGGGCCGAAGGCCAGGCGTTTCAGGTTGGTCTGCAGAATCCAGGGGTGGCGGTGGAATAGCTCCCACTCCCCCCTTACCAGGACCCGCACACGGCTGCGCCAGTCCAGCTCAGCACCCGGAGCCGGCATCTCGCCGTAAGCCCTGTCGATCATCAGCTCGATGAGCTCATCCCTGCTGGCCACGTAGTTGTACAGGCTCATCGTGCCTGACCCGAGGGCTGCGGCCACCTTGCGCATGGACAGCGCTTCGATTCCCTTCTCGTCGGCCAGTCGCAATGCGGCCGACACGATGGCATCCAGGCTCAGGCTCCGTTTGGGTCTGTCTGAAGACGGCTCAGGCGGGTCCCACATCAGTCGGATTGTGCGCAGCGGGTCGTCGGTGGCCAAGTTTCTGCTCCCTGCAGCTCAGCCTATCAGATAGGGCTTGCGTACAGTGTACCAACCGTGCTAGCTTTAGCTCCGGTTCGTACAGTGTACGTGCCCAGAGGAGGCGAAATGATCCAGGTGGAGAATCTGAGCAGAACCTTCAAGTCGAAAAAGGAGGTGGTGCGCGCGGTTGATGACATCAGTTTCAGCGTCGCGCAGGGCGAACTGGTCGCGCTGCTGGGTCCGAACGGGGCGGGCAAGTCAACAACTCTCCGGATGCTCACCACACTGCTGCCGCCAACCGCCGGCCGGGCAACCCTCAATGGCCTCGACGTCGTCCGGGATTCCGTGGCTGTCCGCAAGCAGATCGGTTTCGTGAGCCAGGGCAACGCCGCCGGCCACCACTTCAGGGTGGACGACGAACTGGTGAGCCAGGGACTCTTCCACGGCCTGAAACTGCACGAGGCAGCGGCGCGTGCCCGGGAGCTGCTTGCAACACTCGAACTGGAGTCACTGGCCACCCGAACCACCAGCACCCTTTCCGGCGGCCAGCGCAGGCGCCTGGACATCGCCATGGGCCTCATGAACAGACCACCGGTACTGTTCCTGGACGAACCGACCACAGGAATGGACCCGCAGAACCGCGCCAACCTGTGGGACCACATCCTCAGGCTACGCGCGGAGTCCTCAACCACCATCGTCCTGACCACCCACTACCTCGAGGAGGCAGACAACATGGCAGAACGCGTACTTATCATCGACCACGGCCGCATAATCGCCGATGACACGGCCGAGACTCTCAAGCAGGAGCTGGGCGGCGACACGATCACCATCCAGGTGGCACGTGACCTGGGCGACGCCGCAGCCGCCCACCTGGGCGGGGCGGAGCGCGACGACGGCCCTGAAACCACAACCTTCCGCCTCCGGACGGAACGGGCCGACAGGCGACTGCCGGCACTACTGACGACACTGGCCGGCAGCGGCGTCGAGGTATCCGGCGTGAGCATGCGGCAGCCGACACTGGATGACGTGTTCCTCGAACGGACAGGCCGCAGCCTGCGTGAGGGGCCGGAGCATGAGTGACGTGCTGGCCGTATTCCGGCGTGAATCCATGCTGCTGGTTCGCGATCCACTCAGCCTCGTCTTCTCGGTACTGCAGCCCGTGGTCTTCCTCGCACTCTTCGGGCCGCTGCTCGGCTCGACGCTGGCGGATGGCATGCCCGAAGGCGAATCCACCTGGCAGTGGTTCGTCCCCGGCATCCTGGTGATGCTGGTTGTGTTCGGGACCTCCGGGACGGGCTACACGCTGCAGACCGAACTGACCACAGGCTCCTTTGATCGGCTGCTGGTAGCCCCGCTTTCCCGGGGCGCCATCTTCATCGGCCGGAGCCTCCGCGAACTGGCACCGCTCGTCATTCAGGCAGCGCTGATAGTCACCGTCATGATTCCATTCGGCTTCGAGCTCTATCCGCTGCCGGCCGTGTTGGGACTACTGCTCCTGGGTTTGTTTGGCGTGGGAATGGGCGGCCTGTCCAACGCCCTGGCCATTGTCACGCGCAAGAGCGAGTGGATGTTCTGGAGCGTGCAGTCCACCCTGCAGTTCCCCCTGATCATCCTCTCCGGCATGCTCCTGCCACTTGAGGTGGCGCCAGCCTGGCTGCGGGCAATCGCTGCGTTCAATCCGCTCAAGTACGTGGTTGACGCGGAACGCGCCCTGTTCGCCGGCAATGTCACCGACCCTTCGGTTCTCCCTGGCGTGGTGGCAGCGTTACTCACCTGCGTCATCGGCCTGTACGCGGGAGTTGTCGCCATCCGCAATGCGACGCGTTAGACGCGCACCGTCGGTCGCAACGCCCGCAGGTAAGTCCACCTGGTAAGCAGGAAGAACGCTGACTGGACGACCGCGAAGAGGCCGACGACAGCGAGGCTGTAGAGGGTAACGTCCGTCATGAGCAGCGTGCCCAGTGAGTCCAGAGCCACGAGCGCGTGTACGGCTCCCAGGGCGAACGGCAGCAGGAAGACGAGTCCGATCTGTGCCGTGACCGTCCGGGCGGTCTCGGCCCAGGTCATTCCGATCCTGCCCAGTCGCCTGTAGGTTGCCCGGTCCTCCGGCAGCTCGGTGAACAGCTTGAAGTAGATGAGGCTCGCGGAACCTATGAAGAACAGCAGCGAAATGAACAGGCCTGCGAAGAGGGACAGGCCCAGGATTGCCCGGATCTCACCGAGTTCCGCCTGTCTGTTGTTGACCAGGTAGCTCGCGCCATCCTCGCCCGCCGCAGCGGTGTGCAGGGCGGCCGACAGATTCCTGCCGGCGCTGGAGTCCGGCCAGTCATACAGAAGGAAGGTCGCCCTCTCACCGATCTGCGTTGCGACTGCCGGCCAGTCCTGTTCGGTGACCAGGTACCAGTCGCCCTGGAGCCATCCAGGACGGCTCATTCCCGAGGCGTCTACGGCACGCAGCCGGACTGCGCCGCCGGCCGCCTGGACGAGAACGTCGCCCGCGATGTTTGCCGTCAGTTCCTCACTAGACACAGCGGGCTCGAATCCGGCCGCCTTGAAGCCGGCCAGTTCATCTTCTGAGACGAGCACGATCCAGCCATCGTCCAGGCGTGCCTCGATCACCGAACTTCGGACGGCCAGGGTCGTTTGCACGTCGTCATGATTCGTGACAATCACCTCCGCCGCGTCGGCTGTCAGTGCTTTCGGCATGCCGCTTTCAGGCTGCAGCAACGCGAACTGCTGGGGCATGAAGTCATGGGCGTTGGCGTTCAGCAGGGAACTGAAACTGTAGAAGGTTCCCGCTCCGGTCAGGACCACGGCACTCAGTCCGGCGATGGTCGCCAGCAGCCGTGAATTGTCACGCATGCGGAACACGAGCTGAGACACGGTAACGAGGCGGGTTCCGCGCAGATAACTGCGGTGGCGCTTCAGCCGGTTAAGCACCGCGACGCTGCCCTGGCCCACGAGCAGGTAGGTGCCTACTATAGTCATGGTGGTCACAGGCAGGAACGCGACGACGACCATCGCCGCGTCGCTGGCGATCGCCCACCAGTAACCACCGGCTATGAGCACGAAGCCAAGCACTGCCAGGACCGGTTTGGCTCTGGGTTCCGCGCGTGGCTTGCGGGCCTCCCGGAGCAGTTCGATTATCTGGCGTCTGCCGACGGAGATTGAACCGATAAGGGTAACGGCCTGGAAGAGCACGAAAAACCCTGCGATGGTGAGAACAAACGCTTGGGGAACGAGTGCGAAGCGGATCGGTTCTGCTACGTCCAACACTCTGGAGATGCCCAGCAGGAACAGGCGGGAAAACAGCAGTCCGAACAGTATGCCGGTGGCGATTGAGGCCACTGAAATGAACGTGTTCTCGGCCCAGACGAGCCGGCGGAGTTGCGCACGCGTCGTTCCCAGGAGTGTCAGGAGCCCGAACTCCTGGTTGCGGGACCGCAGGAACGCGCCGCTCGAGTAGAGCACGAAGAAGAAGGCGAACACGCCGATGAGCACGAGGCATGTGGCCAGGACAGTGCGGGAGCTTTCGCCACCGTAGATGTACCCGCTTGCCAGGTCCGGATGGAACACGAACTGGGCGTACATGAAGAACAGCATCACGCTGAAGGTGCTGCTGAGGAAGAAGGCTGAGTAGCGCAGCGCGTGACCGCGGATGTTACTGAGTGCGAGCTGCCAGAAAGTCACTGCCACCTCCACTCATCACGCTCAGGTTGTCCAGAATCTCCTGCATGAACGATTGCCGGTTGCCGCCCTGCCGGATTTCGCCCCACTGACGGCCGTCGCGTATGAACACGATGCGGCGACAGAAGCTCGCCGCGAACGGATCATGGGTGACCATAACCACTGTCACGCCCTGCTGCTGATTCAGGTTTCGCAGTGTCTGCATTACGTCCAGGCCTGACTTCGAGTCGAGATTCCCGGTGAGTTCGTCCGCCAGGACGAGCTGCGGTTCATGGATGATGCTGCGGGCGATGGCAGCACGCTGTTGCTGGCCACCCGACACTTCGAACGGCTTGCGGTGCAGGATATCCGTGATGCCGAGCGTGGCCGCCACCCGCTGCAACCGCTCGTTCATCTGCCTGAGAGGCAACCTGTCGAGGACGAGTGGCAGCAGGATGTTCTCGCGCAGGTTAAGACTGTCCAGGAGGTTGAAGTCCTGGAATACGAAGCCGAGCTGGCGTCTGCGGAACAGGGCCAGTTCGTCATTGCGCATACCGGTGGGATCGATTCCGCCGATGCGAACGCTACCCGATGTGGGCGTGTCAATCGTGGCCAGGATGTTGAGCAGTGTTGTCTTGCCGCTGCCGCTTGGGCCCATGATGCCCAGGAAGTCTCCGGGGTTAACGTCGACACTGAAGCCGTCAAGTGCCGTGTGGGTGGGACCGTTGCCGGGCTGACCGTAGACCTTTGTCAGATTGCCCGCGCTTAAGACCGGATTGGAGGATTCATGCGAATCCGCAGTGTGAATAGTGGTTGCCATCTAGGCGTTCACCTCCATGGCCCGACTGTAGTTCCGCGGCTGCGACCATCACCATGGCCAAACCTTGCAACCTTACAGGTCCGTAAGGGAGCGTGGACTGAAGGTGACTCTGAATGTACTGCCTTCTCCGAACTCCGATTCGGCGGCGAGCCCGTGCCCCAGCCGGCTGCAGATCTCAGCGGCCAGGTGCAAGCCCATACCTGTTGCTGCAGGTCGCAGGCGACCGTTGTGCCCCGTAAAGAACCGCTCGAAGATCCGCGGCAGGTCGGGGGCAGGAATACCCAGCCCATTGTCCCTTACCGCAATCACGGTGTCCGCGTCGCGCGTCGTGATGGTTATCTGCACTTCCCCACCACGTTCGCTGTACTTGATCGCGTTGGTAAGCAGCTGACGCAGCACCACCTGCAGCCACTTGGCATCCGTCTGCACGGTTGCAACTTGACTGTCAGACTGCACGCGCGGGTAGACTCCAGCACGGATCCAGCTAGCCTTCAATTCATTGACCGTGGCGCGGGCCAGGCCTGCCAAATCCACCGAGGCGGGCTTCAGGTCAAGTTCGAACCTCTCAAGCCTTGCTGCGGTCAGCATCATATCCAGCCCATGCTGCAGACTTTCTGTCTCTGCGGCAATGGTGGCGCGGAGCTCAGCTGCATCGTCCCCCGACTGGGCGCTCAGGTCCAGCACCGCCAGTGGGGTCTTCATCTGATGCACCCACTGGTCGATGAAGACACGGTGGTACTCCGCCGCCAGGTCATTCTCCTTGAGCCGCCCAAGATAATCGCGGCGCAGGGCATCCAGCGCATGCCTGACCGCCTGCTGCTCACGGTTCGCACCGGGTGGCAGAACAGCATTCGGATCACCGGCGAGCAGATTTCCCAGTGCCTGCCTGAACTTCAGATGCCTCAGGTAGTCGACCCCGAGGATGAGGCCGGTGAATACCAGTGCCAGCAGCAGCGCGTACAGGGCGTCACTCAGTGCCAGCGGGCCGGCAGCTAGGTGCAGCACGAGCAGGATGAACAGCAGACCGGCAGCGAACGAGAGCAGTAGGGGCAGCCGGTCGAGCAGGTAACCACGGAAGCCCATGACCGTCACTTGCGCACCGGCGAAAAGCTGTAGCCGACACCGCGGACCGTGCGGATTGCGTCCTCGAGGCCGAGCTGATCAAGACGTTTGCGCAGTCGGGTGACGTTCACCGTCAGGGTGTTGTCATCCACGAAATCGGATTCGTCCCACAGTGCGGCCAGAAGTTCTTCGCGGCGCACCACACGGCCCTGCGCCTGCAGAAGTCTGGATAGCAGCTGGGCTTCCGTTCGGCTCAGCAGCACCTGCTCGCCGGCGAATGAGGCGGCCAAGCGCTGCCCGTCAAGGCTCAATCCGCCGTGGCTGAAGGCGCCCTGGTCGGCCTGACTGGCGTACTCGCCGTATGCCCGCCTGAGGTTCGCGCGGATTCTGGCCGTTACGATCTCCAGGTTGAACGGCTTGACGACATAGTCATCTCCCCCGTTTTCGATTGCCCGGACCTGGTCAATTTCGTCCGAGCGTGCGCTGATGAATATGACGGGAACCGTCGAGATGGTGCGGATCTGCCGGCACCAGTAGAAGCCGTCGTACCAGGGTAGGTTGATGTCCAGCAGCACCAGGTCGGCATCCGCTTCGCTGAACTCGTTCTTCAGATCATCGAAGCGGGTTGCGAGCACCACGTCGAGTCCTTGCCGGCGCAGGTGCTCTGCAAGGTAACCGGCCAATTTCGGTTCATCCTCGACCAGGAAAACGCTGTACCGGTGACTGCCCTGCTGCATCTATGTGTTCAGGGTACGGCATGCAGCTGCCCCTGGACAGCTGGCGACAATGTTCCAATCGATATGCCGCCGATAGGCGCAAGCTCTTAGTATTGAGGGCATGCGCGTACTGGTTGTCGAGGATGAACCCTACATGGCGGAGGCCATCCGCGATGGTTTGCGACTGGAAGCCATCGCGGCGGACATCGCCAGTGACGGTGACACGGCACTCGAGTTGCTGAGCACCAACAGCTACGACCTAGCCATCCTGGACCGTGACGTTCCCGGAAAATCCGGTGACGAAATCGCCAGGAGCATCGTCGCATCCGGCAGCGGCATGCCAATACTGATGCTGACTGCTGCGGACCGGCTTGACGACAAGGCCTCCGGTTTCGAGCTGGGTGCCGACGACTACCTGACCAAACCGTTTGACCTGCGCGAGCTGGTGCTGAGGCTCAGGGCGCTGGACCGCCGTCGGGCGCACAGTCGGCCGCCCGTGCTGGAGATTGCCGGGGTGCGCCTGGACCCGTTCCGGCGGGAGGTCTACCGCGACGGTCGTTATGTGGCGCTCACACGGAAGCAGTTCGCGGTTCTTGAAGTGTTGCTCGGCGCGGGTGGCGGCGTTGTCAGCTCCGAGGAACTCCTGGAGCGCGCCTGGGATGAAAACACGGACCCGTTCACAAACGCCGTGCGCATCACGGTGTCCGCCCTGCGCAAGCGCCTGGGTGAACCATGGGTGATCGCAACAGTCCCCGGTGTCGGCTACCGCATGGACACTGCACAGGCGGCACCGGGCAGTGGCATTGAAAGTGGCTAGGCCACCAGGGCTCAGCGTCCGCCTCAAGCTGACGCTCAGTTACGCCGGGTTCCTGATGCTGGCTGGCGCTTTGCTGCTCGCCGTCGTGTGGGTGTTCCTCCTGCGCTACGTGCCGCCGGACGCGGCGATGGTGCCAGGCGGACTGATGCCGGGACGCAATGACCTGGTGCGTGCGTTCGCGCCCCGTGCCGCCTGGGCGGTGCTCTTCCTGCTGGTGTTCGGCGTCCTGGGAGGCTGGATCCTTGCCGGGCGCATGCTCGCTCCCCTGACCCGCATCACCGAGGCAACCCGCAAGGCTGCTGCCGGTTCCCTCTCCCACCGAATCAGGCTCGAAGGTCGTGGTGACGAGTTCCGTGAGCTCGCCGACAGCTTCGATGACATGCTCGCCCGGCTCGAAGCACATGTCAGCGAGCAACAGCGGTTCGCGGCCAACGCGTCGCATGAGCTGCGTACGCCACTGGCAGTCACGAAGACACTGATCGACGTCGCCCTTCTCGACCCGGGTCGCGATAACGACGCCCTCCTGGGGCGCCTTCAGTCCGTAAACTCCCGGGCCATCAGCCTGACCGAAGCGTTGCTTCTGCTCAGCCGCGCAGATCAGCGGTCGTTCAACCGCGAAA
>CAYMUK010000043.1:0-9271 GCA_964393655.1 uncultured bacterium
AGCAGCCACTCGATGATTTCCTTGACAGTGTGCACGTGCTGGTGGATGACACTGCGGTGCGCGCGAACCGCCTGGCGCTGCTGGCGCGGGTGCGCGATACTCTCAGGCAGCTGGGCGCCCTGGAACACCTGGAGGGCCTGCGCGCGCACTGAAGGTCGGTCAGGGCCAGGAGGATGATAAGGAAAACCCCCGGAGAAATCCGGGGGTTTTGCTCTGGTGCCGAAGGGGGGACTTGAACCCCCACAGCCTTGCGGCCACACGACCCTGAATCGTGCGCGTCTACCAATTCCGCCACTTCGGCAGGTGGTGCAGGACCCCTTGCGGGGTGCTGCGCGTGCCCTCACGGGCACTTGGCAGGAAGTGATATTAACACACGCTGCGGGGATTGCAAGCACCTCCCTGCAACCGTGAGGCAGGCCAGGCGCAGTGGCTGCAGGAGCCGCTTTCAGCCGGGGCGACTCCCGCAGCGCGCGGCCGGATCAGACCTTGAACTGCCCGTTCTCCTGGAAGAGTTCGCCGTCCAGATGGATCGTGCCACCCTGCCGCAGGTCGCTGATCATGTCCCAGTGGATTGATGAGTTGTTGGTGCCGCCGGTGCTGGCGTAAGACTGGCCGAGCGCCAGGTGCACCGTGCCCCCGATTTTCTCGTCATACAGGATGCTCTTGATTGGCTGCTGGATCCGGTAATTGGTACCGATTCCGAGTTCACCCAGGTAGCGGGCGCCGGGATCCGAGTTCAGCTGGGCCTGCAGCAGGTCGTTGCCCACTTCGGCTTCCGCTTCGACGACCTGGCCCTGCTCGAAGCGCAGCCGGATGTTCCTGACTTCCACGCCGTTCACGCTGCTGGGGATGTCATAGGTGATCACGCCCTCGGCGCTGGACTCGACCGGCCCGGTGAAGACCTCGCCGCAGGGCATGTTGCGCTTGCCCGCACTGCTGACCCAGGTGCGTCCGCCGACCCTGAGCTTCAGGTCCGTGCCGTTACCCCTTATGTGGACTTCGTCCGCCTGGCCAAGCCGCTCGACGAGCCGCTGCTGTTCGTCGAATTGACGCTGCCACGCTGCAGCCGGGTCATCCTCGAACAGGAACATCGCCTGGTAGGCGAAGCGCTCGAACTCTTCGGTGCTCATGCCCGCATCCTGTGCGCCGGCCGCGTTCGGGTAGATGGTGCCCAGCCAGCGCGTCTCGTTCACCCGGATGTTCTGCACCCCCCGCTGGCGCTTCATCAGGCGGTTCAGTTTCTCCTTGTCGGCATTCTGCAGCTGCCGGGCGTTCTCAGGCGCGCTGACGCGGATCCAGGCGTCAATCTGCCGGATTTCATTCAGGGCGAACTCCGGTTCGCTGGCCAGGAAGTCGTCGCCGGCCAGCTCCAGCAGGTCCGAAGTCTGCTCCGGGTAGCTGACGCGCAGCAGTGGCTCCGCACCCGCCTTCAGCACCTCGCGGTACAGCGCGCGGCCCAGCTCCAGGGCACCGCTGTCCAGGTTGATCAGGACGTTGTCCCCCGGTTTGACTTCAGTTGAATAGCCTGTGATCAGTCTTGCGAACTTCTCGTGCATGGGATTCAGCATGCAGCATGTTACCGCGCCCTGCCGGAGCGATTTATCCGTCCGCCGTAGGCGTCGATGGACTCCGGCAGTTCACCTGCCGGCACGGGCGCCCCACCGGACAGATCGAAAGTCGTGTAGCTGACCTGGGTGCCGCTTATATCCACCACCGTCACGGTCGAGCGGACCTTCGCTGTGCCCTGGATCAGCCTCCGCCCGCCGACGCCACCCGTCATCAGCAGCTCGAGACCTTCAAACTCCGCGGGGTACCAGGCGCCCTGGTGGCCACTTACGTACGTGTCCAGCCCTGCTGCCTGCAGGTTGCGGGCCAGCTCGGCTCCTCCGGCCAGCACCTCGCCGGCCGACGCCCGGCGTTCGGCCACACCGAACAGCGGCAGGTGCCCGACCAGCCAGCGGTGGTCCGCCCCGCGGGCAGCCTCGGATGCCAGCTGCCCGAACAGCCACTCCAGCTGGTTGGGGTCAAGCGTGGCGCTGGAAGCGTCCAGGATGATGACGAACAGTCCGCCCAGCCTGAAGGACCAGTCGAACGGGTAACCGCTCATGTCGCCGCCGCTCACGCCGAGGTCAGCCCGGACGGATTCCCAGTAGTCTGCTGCCGCCAGCCGTTCGCGCCCGTAAGTGAAGCTGCCGCCGCTCCTTAGGCTGGAGGCGTCATGATTGCCCATCGCTGCAGCGAACGGAATCCCCGCCTCGCGCAGCGGCTGGGCGATCTGAGCGTCGAATCCGGCCCACATCTCACCGAAGCGCGTTTCCGGCAATGACCGGTCCTGGCCGGCTATCAGGTCGCCCGGCAGCAGCACCAGCCCGGGTTCCCAGCCGGGGATGCGGGCGAGCAGGTCCCGCACCTGACCGCTGTAACCCACCGTGCCATAGGAACCGTTGAAATCGCCCAGGATCACGACCCGCAGCGTGTCCCCACTGACCGCGGGCAACTGGAACCCCTGCGCCGCTACCGTCCCCAGGAGGGACAGCAGTAAAGCCAGTACTGTGTGCCTTGACCACATCCTGGACGTCAGACTACCAGCAGGTTGCCGGGGTAGAGTTGGCCCGTGCAGGGAGAGAGAATCCAGAAACTGCTGGCAGCCGCCGGCATCGCCAGCAGACGCAAGGCAGAGGATCTGATCAGGGCGGGCCGGGTGACCCTGAACGGCCGCAAGGCCGAACTCGGGGACAGGGCACGACCCGCCGATGACCTGCGCTTTGACGGCAAGCCCGTCGCCCGCACCACGTCGAACGTCACCTACCTGCTGCACAAACCCGCAGGTGTCCTGTCCAGCGTGGGTGACAACCGTGGTCGCGCCACCGTTGTCGATCTGGTACCACCCGCTGACGGCCTGCACCCCGTGGGCAGACTCGACCTTGACTCGGAAGGACTCCTGCTGCTGACCAACGATGGCGACCTGACGCTCAAGCTGACCCATCCGCGCTATGGCAAGGAGAAGGAATACCGCGTCTGGTGCCACGAGGGTGCGCTCAGCGAGACTGCGCTTGCGCGCTTAAGGGATGGGGTCGACCTGGAGGACGGCCGCGCCACCGTGGTCAGCGCCGCGCGCGCCCCGGGCGGGGCCAGGCTGGTGCTGAAGGAAGGCCGCAAGCGGCAGGTCCGCCTGATGCTCAAGGCGGTGGGCTATGAAGTGGAGCGGCTCCTGAGGCTGCGCGTCGGTGACCTGAGGCTCGGCGACCTGCAGCCCGGCCAGTGGCGCAGGCTGAGCGGGGAAGAGATCGACAGGCTCAGGCGCTGAGAGCCTGCCGGTTAGACTGTCGCCAGAATTCCAGTGCATCCTGGGGGAGAGCAGCCTGATGAGTGAATCGATTTTTGTGGAAGGTGGCGGGCTGGTGCGCATCAGCCGTGACCAGATTGCCCAGCGGGTAGCCGAACTGGGCGAGGAGATCCGGAACGACTACCAGGGCAAGGAACTGCATCTGATCTGCGTGCTGAACGGCGCGTTCATGTTCATGGCAGACCTGGTGCGCCAGATTGACCTGCCGCTCACCATGGACTTTCTGGCGGTATCGAGCTACGGCGAAGGTACGAGCAGCAGCGGCGAGGTCCGCCTGGTGAAGGACCTGACGCACAGCCTGCACGGCCGGCACGTACTGCTGGTCGAGGACATCGTGGATACCGGCCTGACAATGCGCTATCTGCTCAACTACCTGGAGGGGCACGGTCCCGAGTCGGTGCGCGTCGCGTCACTGCTGTCGAAACCGTCGCGCCGCAGGGTGGAAGTGCCCGTGCATTACCTGGGCTTCGAGATCGACGACGCCTACATCTACGGATACGGGCTTGACGTGGCGCACAGGTACCGCAACATGCCCTTCATAACCAGCCAGGAATCCTGAGAATGCTGCTGCGCCTTGCCGCGGTGCTCCTGCTGCTCGGCCAGTGGTCGCTGGCGCAGCAGCTGCAGGTGACGTACAGCGAGGAAGTGACGGCGGGAGACCCAATCGGCATCACCGTCCTGAGCTTTCTGCCCGGTGAGGTGAGCGCCAGCCTGAACGGTGAACCACTCACCCTGCACGCCTTTGGCGGTGGTCTGGCAGCATTCAGCCTGGCTCCGCTGGGCAGCGAGTCGGCGTCGTGGCCACTGCATGTCAGCGCCAGCGCGGAAGACGGAACGGTGCACGAGTTTCACGCCAACGTTCGGGTGGTAGCCGATCCCAGGCCGGTGGAGGAACTGTCCATCCCTGCGTCGGTGCTGAGCCTGTCGACAGACGACGCCCGGCAGGTGGAGGCGGAAATGCGCGAGCGCGTCTGGTCCGCTCCACTTTCAGAACCGCAGTGGGCAGAGGAGTTCGTGCTGCCTGTCGCGGGCAGCCGCCCGACGAGCGTCTACGGTGATCCCAGACGCTACGCGCCGGGCGGCCGCGTATCCTTCCACGAGGGCACCGACATGGCGGTGCCAGCGGGAACCGCGGTGGTGGCCACGAACTCGGGCCTGGTGGTCGTCGCCGCCGAGTTCCCCACTTACCCCATCAAGGGCGGTCTGGTGATAATCGATCACGGTGCCGGACTGATGAGTTACTACCTGCACTTGAGCCGCGTCCTGGTGGAGGAAGGCCAGACAATCGGCCGGGGCGAGCAGATCGGCGAGGTAGGCTCGACCGGCCTGTCCACCGGACCCCACCTGCACTGGGAGATGAGACTCAACGACCGCGGTACGAATCCGCTCGCGTGGCTGGGAAAGTCCGTTCCGCACTGAGTTAGTATTGGCGGATGCAGACCAGTTCCACTGAATCGGCGGCAACCCGGCGTCCCCGGGTCTTTTCGGGCGTCCAGCCCACAGGCAACCTTCATCTGGGCAACTACCTTGGCGCACTGAAGCAGTGGGTCAGGCACCAGGGCGAACGCGAGAACATCTTCTGCATAGTCGACCTGCACGCACTCACGATCCCGGAGGACGTGAATCCGCAGGACCTGCGCGACCGCTCACGCCGCCTGGCTGCCGTCTACCTGGCCGCCGGCATCGACCCGGAACAGAGCATAATCTTCGTGCAGTCGCACGTGCCGGAGCACAGCGAACTCACCTGGCTGCTCAACTGCGTGACCCCGCTTGGCTGGCTCTACCGCATGACACAGTTCAAGTCCAAGAGCGAGGACCGCGAGAGTGTCGGCGCTGGCCTGCTCAACTACCCGGTGCTGATGGCGGCCGACATCCTGGCCTACGACACGGACGTGGTGCCGGTCGGCGAGGACCAGGTCCAGCACATCGAACTCACCCGGGACCTGGCGATACGCTTCAACAACCTTTTCGGCGAGACCCTGGTGGTTCCCCGGAGCGAGATTCCCAAGGCTGGAGCCCGGGTGATGGGCCTTGACGACCCGGAAGCGAAGATGAGCAAGTCGCACGCCCACCGGCCGGGACACGCGCTGGAACTGCTCGCCACGGACAAGCAGCTGCGCAAGGCTGTCATGTCCGCGGTCACGGACTCCGGCCGTGAACTCCGTTTCGAACACGCCTCGAAGGGCGTGCGCAACCTCCTGGAGCTCTACTCGATCCTGCGCGAGCGTGACATGCCCCAGGTGGAACAGGAATTCGAAGGTGAAGGGTACGGCACCCTGAAGAAAGCGCTCGCTGAGGCGGTCATCGACACCATCGCCCCGGTACGCGATGAGGCGAACCGGCTGATGGAGGACGCCGGCGCCCTGGACGAGCTGCTGGGGCGCGGCGCTGCCCGCGCCCGGGAACTGGCGGCACCCGTCGTCGACAGGGTCAAGGCCGCAATGGGAGTCGGTTGACCGACGCCCGCGGCAGGCTCCTGTTCATCTTCCTGGACGGAGTGGGCCTCGGTGCAGCCGATTCGGCTGCCAATCCCTTTGTAACCAGCGACACGCCCGCACTCAGCAGCCTCCTGGGCGCTGCCCTGACTGACCGGCTGCCCGAAGTGGCGGTCGGCGGTCTCGTTTTCCGCAGCCTGGACGCGAGCCTGGGCCAGCCGGGACTGCCCCAGTCAGCCACCGGCCAGACCGCACTCCTGACCGGGCTCAACGCCGCCGACGCGATGGGCGGCCACTATGGGCCGTGGCCCGGTCCCACGCTCCGCAACCTGCTGGACCAGGGCAACCTGTTCAGCCGCACGGCCGCGGCCGGCAAACAGGCGACCATCGCCAACATGTATCCGCCCGGCTATTTCGACGCGCTCAAGCGGCGCCGGACCCGGGTGAACGCGCCAGTCCATGCCGCGCTCGGAGCGGGCCTGCAGCTCAGGCGCATCGCGGACTTCGAGCGGCAGGATGCGGTCAGTGCGGACCTGACAGGCAGGTACCTGCAGCAGATTGTCCCAGGGAGCCGCCAGCTGAGCGCGCCGCAGTCAGGTCGGGAACTGAGGCAGCTTGCGCTCAGGCACGACTTCACATTCTTCGACTTCTGGCTGAGCGACCAGGTGGGCCACCGGGGAACCCTTGAGGAAGCCGAGCGGCTGGTGAGCGAGCTCGACGCTTTCCTGGGCACCGCCTTGCCGGACATGGGTGACGGACTCACCGTGGTGCTGACGTCGGACCACGGAAACCTGGAGGACAAGACCCTGCGCACCCATACCTACGCGCGTGTGCCTTTGCTGGCCACCGGCCCGGGCGCGGGCGCGTTCACTGCGGTGAGCGACCTGACCGGAGTTGCACCGGTGGCGCTCGACCTGCTTGCACTCTGAATCAGGGAAGTCCAATGATGATGAGCGCCTCGTACCAGGCGCCGGCAAGCAGGAGCAGACCGGCCAGGGGCAGCATCAGCAGCAGTTTGCCCACCGCCTCCGGCAGTGCCCGCAGTCCCTTGCGCACCAGCGTCACAAGCAGGAAGCCGCCGCCGGCGACAACCGTGAAGTAGGCGCTCAGCTCCAGTACCAGCAGAATCCCGATCAGCAGCAGGTCGAGACCGCCCGGGGCGATCAGGCCGAACGGAATCGCCTGCACGTAGAACGACAGCATGCTGAACAGGTAGGCCGGCACTCCGAACAGCAGTGCGAGGCTGAACAGGGTGGAGGCAGTGACCACGAGGAAGTTCTGGTGGAAGGTGACGACAGCGGCCCGTGCCAGGTTGCCGCTCGAATAGGCCTCCGTGGCGCCTATGTTGGTCACTGCCGTCTCGACAGTGTCCAGGATGGTGGCCGTGCATTCTGCGGGCAGCTGGCTGCCCGTCATCACACCCAGGGCGAAGATGCCCGTGAGCAGGCCGAGGCTGATTGCGTACGCGCGCCGGTGCTCTCCGATCACCTGGAGGCCGCGTGCAAGCAGCCGCCTGAGCCCCCCGGGTCGCGCCAGCATGATCAGCACAGCCAGGCTGAACGCGATGAATGCCCAGGACGCGGACGGTGTCTGCACCCAGGCGCGGATGCCGCTTGGCGCCGCCTGACGGAAACCGACCTGGCTGACCGACCAGCCGTCAGCGGCTTCCTGCAGGGTCACCTGCACCACGCCGAGCTGACCAGCCGGACCACTGGAACTGTAGGAGAAGATGCGCTGGCCGGGTGTGTCGCTGGGCTGCTCCAGCCGGTCGTCCACGTTCACGCGGGTACCCGCGGGCGGCGGCGGGTTGACCAGCAGCAGGGGAATCACCTCGCACAGCTCGGCCGCGCCCAGCGTCTGCAGAACCTGGAAGTCGGGGGCCACCTTCGCCGCCCAGTCGCTCACGGCCTGATCGGCAACCTGTTCCGCGGTGGCAGGGGCCTGGGCCAGCACGCTACCCAGGATGGACAGGGAGAACAGGGCGGTAATCAGGGCCTTGAGGAAACTCGGAGCGCGCGAAGTCACGCGCCCGAGCATAACCCGCTTCCGCGGGCAGCCCGGTTGTAGAATTCAGTCGTCATGGGCGGACCTCTCTCACTCTGGAACCTGCTGGGCCGTACCGTCCAGGCGTTCCTTCCGGTGCTGGCCATGCCGGATGACAGCTTCGCCGAAGGACTGCTGAGTGCCGAGGAATTCAGGCTGTACCTCAGGATGGACACGCGGGACCGCAGCCACAGCATCCGGGTGACCAGGCGGCTGCAGCAGCTGGATGCCGGTGCGGACCGTGACCTGCTGGCCGCCGCACTGCTGCACGACGTGGCCAAGTCGCTCCTGCCGTTTAACCCCTGGTACCGCGTCATCGCCCACCTGTACCGGCCCACGGGGCTGCCCGCGGCGCCGCTGCAACGGGGTCTGCGCGGTTACCTGCAGCTCCGGGAACACCATGAGCGGCTGGGTGCCCGGATGATTCTGGAGGCGGGAGCATCCCGCTCCGTGGCCCGGCTGCTTGAAGGCATGGCGTCAGGCGGTTCCACTGATCCGCGGGTGCGCCGTCTAAAGAAAGCGGACAGCCTGGCATGAGTTCCCAACTCGCCTGGCTCATGAACCTGCAGCGCTTCGGCATGAAACCGGGGCTCGACACCATGCACCGACTCCTGGACCGGCTGGGCAGACCCGACGCCGGCAGGCGCGTGGTGCTGGTGGGCGGCACCAACGGCAAGGGCAGCACCGCCAGCATGTTGGCAGCCATCCTGCAGGCGGACGGCCGGCGCACCGGACTGTTCACCAGCCCGCACCTCACCAGTGTCATGGAGAGATTCCGGGTTGATGGCGCAGACCTGCCGCACGAGGAACTCGAGGAGGTGCTGGCCCGTCTTCGGCCACTGGCCACGGAGCTGGACGCGAGTTTCTTTGAGGTGATGGTGGCCTGTGCCTGGCTGCTGTTCGCCAGGCATGACTGCGACCATGTGGTGCTGGAAGTCGGGCTGGGTGGCCGTTTCGATGCGACCAACGCCAGTGACCCGGAACTGGCCGTCATCACCAATGTGGAACTGGATCACGTGGAAGTGCTGGGTGACACCCGCTCCCGGATTGCCGCGGACAAATCCTGGCTCATGCGCCAGGGAAGGCCGCTCGTGACGGCTGCCACCGGCGACGCTCTGGATGTCATCAGGGATCATGCTGGCACGGTTGGTGCCACAGTGCACAGTCTGGACTCCGATTTCGGGGTGGAAATACTGGCCAGTGACTGGAGCGGCAACCGGCTGCGCGTGGGCTCAGAAGAGTGGCAACTCGAGTTCACCGCCCCGCTGCCGGGCAGGCACCAGGCGCGAAACGCGGCGCTTGCCGTCATGGCTGCGCATCTGCTCGGCGTGGAGGACAGTGCGATTGTCACCGGCGCTTCAGCCGCCAGCTGGCCCGGGCGGCTGGAGCACCTGCAGGCCCGCGGCAGGAACTGGCTGCTTGATGGCGCCCACAACCCGGCCGGTGC
>CAYMUK010000043.1:9371-13393 GCA_964393655.1 uncultured bacterium
GCTCTCGAGCTGGCAGTGCGCGTCAGCAAGGATGATGAGCTGATTGTGGTGGCCGGCAGCCTTTATCTGCTTGGCGAGTTGCGGCCCCTGCTTACCGGGCAGCGGCCGGAGGCTTTCGAGCGCTGGCAGTGAGTGGCAGGTGCTTCCAGCTGATCAGGATGACAAGCGCGATCATGCCGCTGGCACGAAGCAGGCCTCCGTCTTGTGCCTGGGCTTCCAGTACCACCACGGCGATGCCGGCGGCCACCACTGTCACCAGTGACGCAAGGTTCACGTTCCTGGTGGTCACGGCCAGCAGCGCGATGAGCAGCAGCCCAGCGAGCGCCACGGGCCAGTAGGACGGCAGGAGCACGCCGAAGGCGACCGCGAGCGCCTTGCCGCCCCGGAACCCGGCGAACACCGAGAATACGTGACCCAGTCCGGCCCCGAAAGGAGCTGCGGCCAGTGCCCAGTTGGCGGCGGCCTGCGAATCGCCGGCCACCAGGCCGGCGAGCAGTGGAGCCAGGAGCATGGCGGCCACACCCTTCAGTACGTCGAACAGGAACGTGAGGATGCCGATCATGGGACCGACATGACGCAAGGCGTTCATGGTGCCCATGTTGCCGGAGCCGGTCGTGAAGATGTCCCTGCCCGCCAGGCGGGCGAACAGCTGGGCGCTGGGGATGGAACCCAGCAGGTAGGCGGCTGTGAATGCCAGCAGCGCGGCAAGGAATTCAGGCATTTGCGGGTGTCCTGTTCCGGCCCAGGCGTTCACTGCTGCGCAGGCGGGCCACGTGGTGATCCAGGTATCTGTTGAGTAACTGCCAGTGCGCGGCGCGGTCAGCCAGATCGAGTCGCATGGCAAGGTGCAGGCTGCTGCCGAACATGACCTGCAGGTCGCAGGCCAGGCGCGGGTCAAGCACCTTGCCGCGGTTGCAGCTGGCGCAGACGAGCTGACCTGCGGGGATATCAAGGGCGACAGGCTCCGCCACCAGGTCGCAGTTTCCGCAGTGACCCGGACTTGGTGCCAGGCCGGCGACGCGCAGCATGCCCCAGCTGTAGACGAGAGCCACCTTCTCCGGATCGTCAGACCGGACCAGTCCGCGCAGTCCGCTGGCGAGGTACTCGTACAGCGGCTCGCCGTAGTGCACGTCCACCGTCAGGGC
This sequence comes from uncultured bacterium, assembly GCA_964393655.1. Classification (GTDB taxonomy): domain Bacteria; phylum Deinococcota; class Deinococci; order Deinococcales; family Trueperaceae; genus CALDPK01. The sequence goes on from CAYMUK010000043.1 coordinate 10,517, forward strand.
GTCACACAGTTCGGCCAGCACGTGGGCCAGCGGGTAGAGTTCGGGTTCACTCAGGCGCGGCAGCATGCCGTTCAGGGTCACCTGGGTGATGACCGGCAGGTCTTCCGGCCGTCTGCGGTAGTACTGGACGTTCACGTCGTTGAACAGGCTCAGCCGCCCGGCGTTGCCGGCGCTGTTCCTGCCGGCACGCGCGAGCGCCAGCCATTTTCCGGCCGGGCTGAGCAGGGTCACCAGCGCGTCGCCGTTGGGCTGGCTGCGCCTGCGCAGCACGATGCCGCCTGTTGTCGTATAGCGTGAACGCACCACCCGGATTCTAGCAGTGCGCTCAAACAGCCAACGTCAGTCCGCGCGGGCCTTGCCGAAGGCCATGCGGAGCTTGAACATGCCGCTCTTGTGCCGCTTCCTGGCTTCGTCCACACTGATGCCCAGCTCGCTTGCCACGTCGTCCATGCTGGCTGCCTCGCGGCCCATGCCCTCGACACGCGTGACGACCGCCGCCACGTCCTCGTCAAGCACTTCCAGCTGGCCCGCCAGCTGTTCGGTGGTCGCCTTCGGCTTCTTCGGTGCGGCAGGCTTCTTCTTTCTGGCAGGTGACTTCGCCTTGGCCTTGGGCTTGGCCTTGGCCTTGGCACCGGCGCGCTTCTTGACCGGCTTGCCGCGTTCCTGCAGCAGTGTCAGCGCTTCCTTCAGAGTGAGTTCGTCGACGGACTGCTCCTTCGCCAGTGAAGCGTTGTGCGCACCATCAGTCACGTAGGGGCCATAGCGGCCGGTGCGCACCTCCACCGGGTCTCCACTCTGCGGATGCTCACCCAGCACCTTGAGCGGCCGGTTGCGTTCCTCCTTGCGGCGGATGAGCTCGAGGGCGGTGTCGAAGCCGACGGTGAGCACGTCCTCGCCCTTGGGCAGGGACGCGTACAGCGAGCCGTGCTTGACGAACGGACCGAAGCGGCCGATGCCGGCCTCGATCTGCTTGCCGCTCTCGGGATGCTCGCCAAGCTGGCGAGGGAGCGAAAGCAGCGACGCCGCCAGCTCGGGCGTCAGCGTCGCCGGTGTGACGCCGGCCGGCAGGCTGGTGCGCCGCGGCTTCGGTCCGCCGTCTGTATCCTCGCCCAGCTGCAGGTAGGGTCCGTAGGGGCCGCGCTTCAGCAGCATGGGCTCCTCCGAGCCGGGGTAGACGCCCAGTGATTCGCTGCCGCGGCTGCCTTCCTTCAGCTGTTCCTCGATGTACTCCCTGGTGACGTCAGCGGGGGCTATGTCCTCGGGAATGTTGATGTTGACGGGCTTGCCGTCCACCTCGCCCTCAACGTACGCACCGTAACGGCCGACGTGGATGACGTACGGTTCCCACTTCTCGGCGCGGATGGTGGAGATCTCGCGGGCGTCGATACCGCTCAGTCCGTCCTCCACCCGTGCCTCGATTCCCCCGGCGCCCGAGTAGAACTTGCGCAGGTAGGGCACCGCGTCGAGCGAACCGTCAGCTATGTCGTCCAGCGCCTGCTCCATGCGGGCGGTGAAGGCAGTGTCCACCATCTCGCTGAACTGGTGCTCAAGCAGGTTGTTCGTGGCGAAGGCAGTGAAGGTGGGCACGAGCTGAGTGCCGTTCTTGCGGGTGTAGCCGCGGTTGATGACGGTGTCGATGATGCTGGCGTAGGTGCTCGGGCGTCCGATTCCTTCGCTCTCCAGCGTCTTGACCAGTGAGGCCTCGGTGTAGCGCGCTGGCGGCTTGGTCTCGTGGGAGACGCTTTCCACGTTCCGCTGGCGCAGTTCCTCCTCCTGTGCCAGGTCAGGCAGCGGCTGTTCCCGTTCGTCCAGCGCCGCGTCGGGATCGTCGCTGCCTTCGACATAGGCGCGGAAGAAGCCGGGGAAGACGGTGCTGCGGCCGCTGGCCCGGAAGGTGGCCCGGTCTGTTTCCAGGTCCTCGGTGCTGAAACCACCGGCCAGGCCGGCCCTGATGTGCGCAGTCACGAACTTGAGGCGCGCGTTGGCCATCTGGGTAGCAACCGTGCGCTTCCAGATGAGGTCGTAGAGCTGCCCTTCGCGCCCGTCCAGGCCCAGTTCCTCGCGCGTCCGCATCTCGGAGCCGGCGGGCCTGATCGCTTCGTGGGCCTCCTGGGCGTTGCGGGATTTGGTGGCGAACTGGCGGGGTTCCGTGTGCAGGTACTCGCTGCCGTAGCGGCGTTCGATTGCTGCCCGGCTGCCCTGGATGGCTTCCTGCGCCAGGTTGGTCGAGTCGGTACGCATGTAGGTGATGAAACCGTTCTCGTAGAGGCTCTGCGCCACGCGCATGGTGTCGCGCGCTGTCATTGAGAGCTTGCGGCTGGCTTCCTGCTGCAGTGTGGAAGTGGTGAACGGGGCGGCCGGAGTCCTGGTGACGAAGCGTTCGTCCACCTTCTCGACAGTCCAGCTACCCTTTTCCGCCAGGGATTTGAGCTCGTCGGCCTGCCCCTGCTGGAGCAGCAGCACGTCCTTGCCGGCGGTCAGGCCCTCCTTCAGCCGTCCGGTGTTGTCGTCGAAGTCGCGTCCCGTTGCCACCCGCAGCTTGCCCACGTGGGTGAGTACCGATTCGAAGGTGGCTTCCTGTCCCAGCCGGGAAAGCCGGGCCTTAAGGTCCCAGTAGCTGGCGGGCACGAACGCCAGCCGTTCCTTCTCTCGCAGTACCAGCAGGCGCACGGCCACACTCTGCACGCGCCCTGCCGACAGGCGGGGCGCTATCTTGCGCCAGAGGAGTGGGGAGAGGGTGTAACCGACGAGTCGGTCCAGCACGCGGCGGGTCTCCTGCGCGTCCACCAGGTTGCGGTCTATCTGCCGCGTTTCGTCCAGCGCACGCAGGATCGCGTCTTCGGTGATCTCGTGGAACACCATCCGCTTTATGGGCAC
>CAYMUK010000044.1:0-12588 GCA_964393655.1 uncultured bacterium
GCTCCGCTCCGGTCGGCGTCGCCAGTGACAACCTGCTGGGTGAGAACCTCTACATACTGCGCAGCACCGCCGACGCTGACGCCCAGGCAGGACTCGACACGATAGTGACCATGGTGGGCATGCTCGTCAGTTCCTTCACCAGCTTAGATGGCAGCGGCGCGGGCCAGTTCGACATGGGCACCACCGAGACAGTCGAAGGTGTCACCGTCCGCACGCTGAACGTGACTGACGGCGTGATCCTGTCCTATGCGGTTGTCGACGGCTTCGTGCTGTTCGCCACCGACGCCAACTCGGTTGCCGACGCGCTCACGGCCCGCGCCACAGGCTCCGGTGCCTCCGCCACCATCAGCCGCATGCTGGAACAGGTGCCCGCGGGTGCGGTCAGCTACCAGGCCACCGACAGCGGCGAGAGCCTGCGCTCGCTGGCAGGTCAGGCTGCAGCGCAGATTGAGATGGTCGCCGGGCTCTCCGGTGAGGGTGTTGACTTTGAAGCACTCGACGCCGCGAGCACCGGGCTGGAGACTTTCCTGAACTTCGTCGCCGACCGCACGGACGGCACCTGGAGCTACACGGTCATCGAGGGCAACACTATCCGCAGCAACGGTTTCACCGAGATCGACTGGTAAGCCAGCCCCACTGGCTACTAGACCTGGCGGGGGTTCACTTGTTGAGCTCCCGCCAGATTCGTTCCACCTGCTCCTCAAGCTGCTCTTCGGTTCCGGAGTTGTCAAGCACAAAGTCAGCCAGTTCCGCCTTGCGCTCCAGCGGCCACTGGGCGGCGTCGCGCTTCCTGAATTCGTCTGGGTCGAGGCCGCTGCGGAGCCGCGCCCGCTCCATCCGCACCGCGAGCGGCGCAGTTACCACCAGCACCTTGTCGAAACCATCCTGGAGTGACCCCTCGAAGAGCAGCGGTATGTCCTGGACCACGACTTTCGCGCCCCGTGCCCGGTACTGCCCGAGCAGGTTTTGAGCCTCGCGCCGCACCCAGGGGTGGATCAGCGCGTTCAGCTGCAGTCTCTTCCCTTCGTCAGCGAACACGATTGCAGCCAGGGCCGGCCGGTCCAACTGACCGCCCTGGATCACGCCGGTGCCAAACCGCTCAGCGATTCGCGCCAGGACCTCGCGGTCGCCTGTCGCCTCGCGGGCCAGCGCATCTGCGTCGATGATGGCCGCGCCGCGCGCTTCAAGCAGCCTGGCCACAGTCGACTTTCCGGAGCCGATATTTCCAGTGAGACCGACGTTGAGCATGGGGCTCAAGCGTAGCAGTTTCCAAAGCGGAAGCCCGGTGACAGCGTGATATCGTGCCCCTCATGTCGAAGAACAAGGGCCTAGTTCCCCAGTCCGAAGATTTCTCTGCCTGGTACAACGACATCGTCTACCGGGCGGATCTGGCCGACCTTTCGCCCGTCCGCGGCAGCATGGTCATCAAGCCCTACGGTTACGCGCTCTGGGAGCACATCCAGGCGTCACTCGACCGCAGGTTCAAGGAGACCGGCCACGTCAACTTGTACTTCCCCATGCTCATCCCCATGAGTTTCTTCGAACGCGAGGCCAGCCACGTGGAAGGCTTCAGCCCGGAGCTGGCGGTGGTCACGCACGCCGGCGGCAAGGAGTTGGAGGAGCCACTGGCCATCAGGCCCACCAGCGAGACGATCATCGGGGAGATGTACAGCAAGTGGATCCAGAGTTACCGGGACCTGCCGCTGCTCTACAACCAGTGGGCGAACGTGATGCGCTGGGAGCTGCGCACCCGGCCGTTCCTTCGCACCACCGAGTTCCTGTGGCAGGAAGGGCACACAGCGCATGCGGCTGCCGACGAGGCCCTGGAGGAAACGATGCGCATGCTCGGCGTCTACTCCGATTTCGCGCACAACATGGCTGCGCTACCCGTGATCGAGGGCGAGAAAACCGAGGGCGAACGCTTTGCCGGTGCCCTGAGCACCTTCACCATCGAGGCGATGATGCGCGACGGCAAGGCACTGCAGTCGGGGACCAGCCATTACATGGGTCAGAATTTCGCGAAGGCCTTCGACATCACCTTCAATGACGTGAACAATGAGCAGGCCTACGTGCACACCACCTCCTGGGGTCTGTCCACCCGCATGATCGGCGCGATCATCATGGCGCATGGTGATGACAAGGGACTGGTACTGCCCCCCAGGCTCGCTCCCCACCAGGTGGTCATCGTTCCCATCCTGCGCAGCAAGGATCCGGGTGCCAACGAGGGCGTGCTGGCAGCCAGCAGCCGGTTGGAGGCTGAGCTCCAGGGGCTGGGCGTACGCGTGAAGCTGGATGACCGCGAGGGCATGAGCCCTGGCTGGAAGTTCAACGAGTGGGAGCAGAAGGGCGTGCCGCTGCGCCTTGAGCTGGGCCCGAAGGACCTTGAGAAGGGCGTCGCGCTGCTGGCCGACAGGCTTGGCGACGGCAAGGAGGAGCTCCCTCTGGAAGGTCTGGCCGCGCAGATACCGGCCAGGCTCGATGCGTTCCACGACGCGCTCTACCAGCGCGCTCTGGACTTCCGCCGGGAGAACACCAGGACGGCCGAGACTTTCAGCGAACTCAAGGAAATGGTCGAGCACGGCTTCGTGTACGCCACACACTGCGGCGATCCGGAGAGCGAAAAGCAAATCCAGGAGGAGACCAAGGCCACCATCCGTTGCATCCCGCTGGATGGACCCAGCGCCGAGGGCAGTGTCTGTGTGCATACGGGCCGGCCCAGCGGTTACGCGCGGAAGGTGATTTTCGCAAAGGCCTACTGAGTCGAAGGGCCGGTAGCGGGAATGAAGCGCGGCCAGCAGTCAGCACGGGCGCCGGTCAATTACCCTGCCATCCGGGGGTAAGAACATGAACACAACCTACGTAGCCTGGCTGAATGATGCACGCGCGATGGAGCTGGGACTGATCCAGACCATTGAGAGTCACCTGCGACTGCTTGAGGACCATCCGGCGATGAAAACGCGGATGGAGCAGCATCTGGCTGAAACCAGGCGCCACGCGGAGATCGTAGAGGAGTGCATCAAGCAGTACGGCGGCAAGGTAGCCATGTTCAAGGGCATGCTGAGCACCCTGGCCGGCGGCCTGGGTGGCGCCGCGGCAGCCGTCACCGGCGATGACCTGATGAAGGCGATGCTGTCGGACTCAGCCGCGGAAGAGCTGGAAATCGCGTCTTACACCGCGTTGATCGCTTCGGCCCGCGAACTGGGAGACAACTATACGGCCGACGCCTGTGAGGAGATCCTCAAGGACGAGGTCGCCCACCAGGAGTGGATCCGCGGGCAGCTGCCTGCACTCGCCCACAAGTACCTGTCTGAAGACTCCTGAGCTTCGGCAAAATGAACAATCAAACGTGCGCCAGTGACTGCCTGGCGCACGTTCTTTTTGTCCGGCCCGCTACCTTCTGATCAGGCTGCTTTCTTCAGCTGCTTCTTGGCGAACCGCTGCATCTTGGCGAGCTCGTCCCGATGCTCATCCATGAAGGCCTTGCGGTCCTTCGGTTTCAGCCTGTCGAAGTAGAGGATGCCATTCAAGTGATCCTGCTCGTGCTGCAAAGCCTGTGCCAGGTAATCACTGCCAACCAGCTCGTGGTATTCGCCCTCAACATCCTGGTAGCGGACGGTGACGGTCATCGCCCGGTCGATGCCTTCGAAGCGCAGCCCGGGGATACTTAAGCAGCCTTCCAGAGTCTGCTGCTCACCTTCACGCGCCACGATCTCCGGATTGACCAGGGCCAGCTGGCCGATCTTCTCCAGCTCGCCCTCCTCGTCCGGTTCTCCGTAGATGTTCACGACGAACACGTTCTGCAGCACGCCGATTTGCGGCGCGGCCAGTCCGGCGCCGTTTGCATCATCCATGGTCTCGAACATGTCCGCGACCAGTTGTTTCAGTTCATCGTCAAAGCTGGTGACCGGCTGCGCCTTCTTGCGCAGCACCGGATCGCCGTAGAGTTTTATTTCCCGAATCACGCTGTGCCCGACCTGCCCTTCATCAGTCGACAATTATGGCATGGGCTTCAGGCTTCCGTGTCTCACCGGAAAGCATGAGGACGCCCTGAATCCCCGCCCGGTAGACTCACGCAATCTGGAGGTTAAGAACAGGATGAACGAGTCGCAGGCGGCAGCGGAAGTGCATGAGTTGCGGAAGTCGTACCGCAAGAACGGGGACCGGGAACCTTTCAGGGCGGTGGATGGCATCTCCTTTGCGGTGCCACGCGGTCAGATTCTCGGTTTGCTCGGACCCAACGGTGCCGGCAAGTCCACCACCATCAAATGCCTGTGCGGGCTGATCGTGCCGGATTCCGGCCAGGTAAGGGTCAGCGGGATTGACGTCCAGCAGAACCGTTCCGCAGCACTTTCGCACATCAGTGCGGTGCTGGAAGGAAACCGGAACATCTACTGGCGGCTCACACCCGTCGAGAACCTGGTCTACTTCGCCGGCAACCGTGGCGTTTCCCCGGCCAGATCCCGTCCGCGGGCTTTCGAGCTGCTGGAACGCTTCGGCCTGGCCCACAAGGCGAACGAGCAGGTGAACAACCTATCCCGCGGCATGCAGCAGAAACTGGCCATCGCCGTTGCGCTGCAGGCGGATTCCGACCTGGTGCTCCTGGATGAACCCACGCTTGGCCTGGACGTGGATGCCTCGACCGAAGTGGTGCATCACCTGCAGGAGCTGACAAGGCAGGGCCGCACGGTCATCATCAGCACCCACGACATGGGCGTCGTCCAGGAACTCTGCGAACGGGTTGTCATCATCAACGGCGGCCGGGTTGTCACCGACGACCGGGTGGGTAACCTGCTCGAGCTGTTCAACACCCTGACGTTCCGCGTGATTCTGGCGGAACCACTTTTGGACCCACTGGTCCTGAAGCGGGCATTCCCCGACAGCGAGTTCAGCGATGAAGGCCGCTCGTTCACGGTCACCCTGGAATCCGGGGACCAGCTTTACGCACTGACGCACGCCCTGGAGGCAGCCGACGCGCAGCTCACCGGCCTGGACCGGCTGAGCAACGATTTCGGCCACGTGTTCCGCACGCTGATCAGTCAGGACCGTGCCCGCGAGGTTGCCCGTGCTTAACGTACTGCGGGTCAATTTCTCCAAGCAGCTCATCGAGCTGAAACGCTACGCGCCCGATACCATCGGTCTGCTCATCACCTTCTACGCCATCTTCCTCTTGTTGTTCCTGGGCATCCAGGCGGTGGGCGACCCGAGCACGGCTGACGCCAGCATCCAGTACGTAATAGTCAGCAACGCCTTCTGGATGCTGCTCATGATGTCGTTCATCTCCATGGCTTCAGAAGTATCGAACGAAGCCATCCGCGGCACGCTGGAGCAGCTGTACATGTCGCCCGTGCCCGCCTGGCGCATAATGCTCGCCCGCGCCCTGAGCAGCGTCGTCATCTACCTGGTGCTGGTGATCCTGATAGTGGTGCTGGCCATGTTCACAAGCGGCCAGTGGCTCAGCTTCTCGGTGCCTGCGGCTCTGCTGCTGGGGGTTCCCACCGTCGCATCGGTCCTCGGTCTGGGCTTCATCGGCGCCGGCTTGGCACTGGTTTTCAAGCAGATCGGCAACCTGCTGCAGATCGGCCAGTTCTTCCTGATGGCCATGGCGTTCACGCCGGTCGGCATCTTCCCGGGACTGGAGCTGCTGCCGGCGATGAAGGGCATAGACCTGGTGCGCAACATCGCGATAGGCGAGATCAGCCTGCTCCAGGTTGGTGCCGCTGACTGGTGGATTGTTGCCGCGAACGGCGCCGGGTGGCTGGCAGTGGGCCTGCTGGTGTTCCGGCTGCTGGAAAAGCGCGCGCTGCAGCGCGGGGTCCTCGGCAAGTACTGAGCCGGTGCTGACTTAAGCCCTCGTGTAAGTCAGCCAGCGTTCGAACTCCGGCAGCTTGCCGGCCGCGGCTTCCAGGAACAGCTGCCGGATTTTCATCGTGATCTCGCCAGCCGTTCCGCTGCCAATCGAGCGGTTGTCGATGGAAGCGATCGGTGTCACCTCGGCGGCAGTACCGCTCATGAACACTTCGTCCGCGGTGTAGAGCTCATCACGGGTTGCCATGGTCGGCTCCACCTGCAGTCCCAGGTGCCGGGCCAGCGCGATGACGGAATCACGGGTGATGCCGCGCAGGTTCACGCTGTGGGCAATCGGCATGAGCACGCCCGAACGGATCATGAACAGGTTCTCGCCCGACCCTTCGGCCACGAAACCCTGGTGGTCCAGGAGCAACGCCTCGTCGTAACCGTTCGACTTCGCTTCCTGGTTGGCAAGCACGCTGTTGATGTAATTGCCGCCGGCCTTGGCCTTGGTCGGCAGGATGTCCGGTGCGCTGCGCCGCCAGCTGCTGGTCATCAGCCTTGCGCCCTTTCTTACCGCCTCGTCCCCCAGGTACGCGCCCCAGGGCATGGTGGCCACCATGAAATGCACCGGATTGCTGGCCGGGTTCACGCCGAGTGAGTTGGCGCCGTACCAGAGGAGTGGCCGGATGTAGGCGCTGTCCAGTTCGTTGGCATTGACGGTGTCAATCACGGCCTGATCGAGCTGCTCGACACTGTACGTAACAGGCATCCCGATGATCTTTGCCGACTCCAGCAGCCGCTGGCTGTGCTCCCGGAGCCGGAACACGGCAGCTCCCCTGTCCGTCGCGTAGGCACGAACGCCTTCAAACACACTCGTGCCGTAATGCAGGGCGTGCGTGAGCACCGATACTTTTGCCTCTGCTGCAGGGACCAACTCGCCGTCGAACCAGATCCGGGTTTCCATCTGCGCATCATATATCCGCTTTGGCTGACCGGTCACTGTGGGAACAGGCCGGGCTGGATACACTCGTCCCATGAATCTACTCGTCACCGGCGGCGCCGGTTACATAGGCAGCATCACCAGTGAGCTGCTGCTCCACAAGGGCCACGAAGTCGTGATCCTGGACAACCTGTCCACCGGCCACCGGCAGGCTGTGCCGACCGGAGCGGAGTTCGTGCAGGGCGACATCGCCGATCAGCCACTGGTGCTGGACCTGATTCAGAAGTACCAGCCGGAGGCCGTGCTGCACTTCGCTGCCAGCTCGCTGGTGGGCGAGAGCATGCAGCAGCCGACCCGCTATTTCGAGAACAACACGCTCTCGACGCTGCTCCTGCTCAAGAGCCTGCTCAGTGGCGGCGTGCGCAAGTTCGTGCTCTCCTCCACCGCTGCCCTATTCGGCACGCCGGACAGGGTGCCGATTGACGAGGGAGCCCAGATCCGCCCCGAGAGTGTCTATGGTGAAAGCAAGTACCTGATAGAACGGCTGCTGTACTGGTACCGGGAAACCATGGGCCTGGGCTACACGACGCTGCGCTATTTCAACGCGGCAGGTGCCAGCGAATCACTGGGCGAGGACCACAACCCGGAGACGCACCTGATTCCCATCATCCTGGACGTCGCCGCCGGCAACCGCGACGGCGTCCAGATCTACGGGGACGATTACAACACCCCGGACGGGACCTGCATCCGCGATTACATCGACGTGCGGGACCTGGCACGGGCGCACCTGCTGGCGGTGGAGGCCTTGCAGCAGGGTCAGGCCGGCGCCTATAACCTGGGTTCCGGCACCGGTTTCTCCGTCCGCGAGGTGCTGGACGTCTGCAGCCGGGTGACCGGCGTCGACATCCCCGCCGAGGTGGTGGGCCGGCGGCCGGGTGACCCGGCGGTGCTGGTTGCCGACTCCTCGCTGATTGCCTCCGACCTCGGCTGGAAGCGCCAGCACACCAATCTTGAGGACACGGTCACCTCTGCCTGGCAATGGAAGGTGAGCCATCCGGGCGGTTATGATGCCCGCTGATGATTGCACCCGGGCCCGCAGTCTGGGTTCCGGCATGAACCAATGATTAACGGGAGCGGCTGTAATGTGCCGACAGGCGCGTGCTAAGCTCAATCCAGTTTGGAGACTTGACCCTATGACTCGACGCTTCATGACAGTGATGGCGCTGTTTACTGCAGGGCTGCTGAGCATGGCTGCAGCCCAGACCGACATCAGCCTTGGCGGCATCATCCAAAGCCAGGATCCCCTGCCCGAGAACACGCGCGTTGCGGTGTTCCAGGTCGACGCCGATGGCGTCTGGGGCCGCGAGCTGGTCACGGTCGAGCCGATCGCCAACACTTTCACTTTCACGCTTGACAGCCACGACCTGGACGGCCTCCTGCCCTTCCGCAGCGGGGCGATCCTGCTGCCCGGGCTGCAGAACGAATACCGCATCGAGCCGGAGGACGCCAACTTCGTCCTCGGCCGGGTGAACATGTACGTGGACGCCAACGACAACGGAATGTTCGACCGCCAGTCGGATGCGGTCTTCCTGGGGCTCCTGAGCCTGGAAGAGCCGATCGGCTTCTACAACATCATCTACGTCGACCGCCAGGCCACCCTGACTGCCTCCGGTGTGGAACTGATCCTGACCCCCGGCTGGAACATCTTCACTGTCCGCTTCACCGGTGACAGCGAACCCCCCGTGTACTCGATCGTCACGAACGTGGATGACGCCGTTCTGGACGTCTTCCTGGCCGAGTGACCAGGTGAGCGTCTACAGCGGCCGCATGGACGGCGAACCCTACCGTTTTGCCATCGTGGTGAGCAGGTTCAACGAGTTCATTACCGGCCGCCTGCTCGCCGGCGCGCAGGAAACCCTGGCGCGCCACGGTGTTAAAGAGGAAGCCGTGGATGTCGTCTGGGTGCCGGGCGCAGTCGAGATTCCCGTGGCCGCCCAGGCACTGGCTGAGAGTGACCGCTATAACGCAATAATCACCCTTGGTGCCGTGATTCGCGGGTCAACGAGCCATTACGAGTACGTCTGCTCTATGGTCGCAAGTGGCGTCAACCGTGTCGGACTTGACTCCGGGCTGCCGGTTGTCTTCGGGGTGCTGACCACGGACACGCTGGAACAGGCCATTGAACGGGCTGGCTCCAAGGCTGGCAACAAGGGCTCGGAGGCCGCAGTCACGGCTATCGAGATGGCCAGCCTGCTTGAATCACTGCCCACCGAATAGGATCCCACTCCAATAATCAAGGATTGACCTGGCCACCCCACTGGGCCCGCGCGTACTCGCGCAGGTGCCGCTTTGCGTCCTCCACGGTTCCCGCATCACCCACAGCCTGAAGCTCCGCCAGGTAGCGCACTGCCTGACCCACGCGCGGACCGGGTTCCAGGTCAAGCAGTTCCATGAGTTGCTCTCCCGTCAGCAGCGGTGGTTCCTTGGTCTCGGGCTCCGCTTCAAGCTGTTGTAGCACCCTGCCGACCGCCAGCCGGTAGCGCTTGCGGGCGGCAGCGCTGGCCAGCCTGCCCCGGGCCGCCTCGCGATCCGCCACCATGAGTTTGAGCAGGTCCGGCAGCAGCTCGCCGTACCGGTGGATGAAGCGGCTGGTGGCCCTGCCATCCGCGGGCAGAGGCTGCATGTGTCTGCGCACCAGGCCGGCCACACGTTCGGCGCGTGCCGAGGGCTGGCGCAGGCGGCGCATCACTCCCCGGGCCAGTTCACTGCCATGCCGGTCGTGGCCGTGGAAGCGGATCCTGCCTGGTGCCTCCGGGTCCGGCTCGAACGTGTCGGGCTTGCCGATGTCATGCAGCAGCGTCGCCCAGCGCAGCGTCAGGTCGGCATCCGGAAAGTGGTGCAGGAGCTGCACGAGGGACTCGATCTGGTGGTCCAGGACGTCCAGATGGTGGAATCCGCCCTGGTCAACGCCGCGCCCGGCTGTCAATTCAGGCAGGTACACGTCGAGCAGGCCAAGGTCAGCAAGCAGCCTGACGCCCTTGCCTGCGTGTTCGGACTGCAGGATCAGGTCAAGTTCACCCCGGCTCCGCTCCCAGGCGGGCAGAGGCAGGTCCCCGGCAGCGTGCTGCCCGGCGAGTTCAGTAATCGCGGCCTGCGTGGCGGGGTCCAGCCTGAGGTCAAGCTCGGTCGCCAGGCGAATGCCACGCAGCAGCCGGACGGGGTCGCTTCGCAACTGCGCCACCCCCGTCATGCGCAGCGTGCCCGATCTCAAGTCGTCCAGTCCGCCCGTCACATCGTGCACCTGGCCGCTGGCAGTGAGCGCCAGGGCATTGACCGTGTAGTCGCGGTTACGCAGGTTGTCGTCCAGTTCGCCGTCCAGGCGGATGTAGTCGCGAATGCTGTCGCTGGTCACCAGGCGCCAGTGGCCGCGCGCTTCATCCAGCGCGAAATGGGCGCCGTCGACAAGCCCGGCCGCCAGGCTGGCTGCCCGTTCGGGTTGGGCGACCAGCCAGTCAAGATCGGTGGACCCGCGGTCCAGCAGTGCGTCGCGCACCGCGCCGCCAACCAGGTAGCCGCCTTCGGGCCACGGTGCGAATTCGCGAACGCTTACGGGTTCCTTGAGTATGCGAGTTGCGGCGGCCGGCCGTCTGCGGCCGAACAGACGCGCCAGCCAGTCGGTAATTCCCACGCCTCATTATAGTTGCGCCGTCCGCTCAGACTATCAGCAGGTTCTGGCTGGCCTTCGCCATTATCTCGTCAGGCACGCCACCAAGCACGGTTTCGAGCCAGGCGCTGTACTTGTAACTGCCCAGCGCGATGGTGTCACAGCCCAAGCGTGAGGCCGCGGCCAGCAGGCCCGGCACCACGGGTGGCCGCTCCACCAGGTAATCGGCCTGGACACCTGCGCCTTCCAGGTACGCCCTGGCCTTGGCCAGTATCCGCTCGCCTGTCACTGACGAACCTGCCACGGTGACCACACTCAGGCGCACGCCCCAGGCCAGCTGGAGATACGCCGCCTGGAACATCGCTTCCTCGCTCCTGGCGCCGCCGTCGAAGGCCAGCAGCAGATGCGCAGGCGTCAGGGGTGCCCCAGTGACCAGCAGCAGTGGCTGCCGGCAGCGGCGCACCAGCGACTGCACGCCACGCTGGTTGCCCAGAACCACCAGGTCGCTGAAATTGGAGCGCTCCAGCAGCTCGTCGGTCGGATTGCCACGGTCGAACACGAACTGCGACTCCACTCCAGCAGCCGTTGCCACTGAGGTGAGTTCCTCCCTGAGCTCAAGCGGGTCATCCGGGCTTGTCGGCCCACCATCCACCTGCAGCACGTACAGCGTCGATTTCTCCCGCCGCGCCACTTCCAGGGCGTGCGCAAAGACGGCCCGGTCCTGTCCCGTGCCCGCGAGTCCCACCAGCACGTCCTGGTACAGGCTCACCGCCTCGCCGCCCGCCGCCCGGCCCAACAGTCCTGCCCGCGCGGCGGGTGACGCGCTCAGGTTCCTCCGGGCGAGCCCTTCGGCGACCGCCCCCGTGGGCAACCTGAAGCCGAGCTCCCGCCAGAGTCGCCCCCGGTGTTCGCTCAGCCACAGGTAGAGGTCAGTCACGGTGCGGCCCTCGAAGCCCGCCAGCAGGTCAAGGTCCTCTATCTGCCTGACCACCGGCAGATACACGTGGTCGTACCAGTGCGTAACCGCCTCGGTCTCGGTGATATGGCGGTCCTGGTCCAGACCCATGAAGTAGCGGTGCACGCTGATGTGCTCCAGCAACTTGCCGTACTGACCGGCGGCAGTGACGCGCAGGTCCGCATCCGGACGCAGCTCGTCAATCCGCGACTGCTCCAGGAATTCCGCCTGCTCGGCCTTGATTATCAGTTCGTCCGGACTGGTGTGCGGATCGAGGTGAACGCGGCTGCGCAGCGGCGTCACCCAGGCCTGGATGTACTTGCTACCCAGCTGGCGGGCCACCGAGACGCGGTGGTTGCCGTCGCGCACGAAGTAGGCGTCGCCGATCCGGTAGAGCTCCACAGGTGGCACCCCGGTCATGCCGGTCATGGCCATGCGCACGCCGGCCCAGCGTGCCTTGTCGCTGTCCTGCCGCGGCAGGAATTCGCGCGTGAAGTCGTTGTAGCGGCCGACGCTGCCGACGATGCGGTCCAGGGGCACCTCGGTCAGCACCCGGCCTGCATCCTCCACGGCCTTAAGCTGCCGCCTGACTTCCTCGAAATTCATGAGTGGCTGGCTGTTGCGGGTCAGCGTGCCCAGCACCTCGCGCAGGGTGGCGCGCCTGCGCGCCCGCCAGAAGTCCTGCAACGCACTGCCGTAACCGGGACCGCCCTCATCGCTCACGCTGCCCATTCTGCCACGCCACAAGGTGGCGGCAGGGAGGGAAAAGTGGGCGTCCGGTGCTATAATTCGCCTTCGGCACGGAGGCCCTACGGTGAAGAACACACAGGAAACAAACGGCAACGGCGAGGCGGGCGGCACCTACTACGCCACCACGCCCATCTTCTATGTGAACGCGGAGCCGCATCTGGGCCATGCCTACACCACAACGCTCGTTGACGTCTCTGCGCGCTACCACCGGCTCCGGGGCGAGGACGTCCTGTTCCTGACCGGCACGGACGAGCACGGCGAGAAGATCCAGAAGGCTGCCGAAACCGCGGGTGTCTCGCCGCAGGAGTACGTGGACCGCATCAGCGGGCGCTTCAAAGAGACCTGGGACGAGCTCGGCATCGAATACGACGTCTTCATGCGCACCACGTCCGACTTCCACCACAGGGTGGTGAGCGACATCCTGCAGCGCGTCTACGACAACGGTGACATCATCTTCGGCGAGTACGGCGGCCTGTACTGCGTGCAGTG
>CAYMUK010000045.1:0-12569 GCA_964393655.1 uncultured bacterium
GTCCGGGCGCGGCGCGCCAGGCTGACGACGATGGGCAGCATGACGGCCACCGTGCCGGTGGAACTGAGGAACGCTGACAGAACTGCCGTGGTGAGCATCACCAGGAGCAGCATCCGCGGATAGCTGGTGCCTGCTGATGCCTGCAGTTTCCTGCCGATTGCGTCAGCCAGGCCGGTGCGGAAAATGGCAGCGCCGACGACGAACAGCGCCGCGATGATGATGACGGACTGGTCGGAGAAGCCGGCCACGGCCTCGGCCGGGGAGATGATGCCAGGCAGCGCCAGGGCGAGCAGGGCCAGAATCGCGACCACATCCATGCGCAGGCGTTCCGTGGCAAACAGGACGAGCGTCACGGCGACAACGAGCAGCACATAAAGCAGGTCCGGTTCGAGCGACATGGCTAGGTTCCGTTCCCCGTTTCACCGTCCTTGCCCAGTCCGGTCCGCGCCCGCACCCAGCGCGACAGCAGCAGCCCGGCCACGAGCATCACGGCGGAGATTACGATGAACTCCCAGCGGACGCTCACTCCCTCGAAACTGAAATTGCCCTCCAGCGAGGCACCCGCGAACACACCTATCACCACCCCTGGCATGCCGCCTATGGCTGTGGCCGCCAGAAACGGCCAGATGGGCACCCGGAGCGCGCCGCACAGGAAGTTGATCGGGTCACCCGGCATCGAGGCCAGTCGCATGGTCAGGACCGCCTCGAAGGCATTGTCCCTCAGGCGCCTGGCGGTGGCACCCTCATTCCTTATCTGGCTGCCTGTAGCCAGGCGCGCCAGCCAGTAGGCGAGTGCAGCCGAGGCAACGGCGGCTGCTGCGGACCACACCATTCCCTGCCAGGCGCCGAAGAGGAAGCCGGCGAACACTGTCAGCACACTTACGGGCAACAGGAACAGCGGCCGTACCAGGTAAATGAGCAGCAGCCAGAGCACGGCGTACGGGCTGGCCTGCAGGCTTTGCAGTATCTCGACCAGCAGGTCCAGCGGCGACTGGCCCCGGCTGTTCGCCAGCAGCCAGAAGCCACCCACCAGCAGCAGCCAGGCACCCACGAACAGCCAGGTGCGCTTGCTGCCCGTCGCGCGGCGCAGGGCGCTCATTATCAGGTCCGGTCAGTGGCGGCCGTGATCACGACCTCGGACTCCGGTGCCGGCTTGCCAAACAGCTCCCAGGCGCTGCCGCCGCGCAGGAACAGCTCGCGGTAGCGCCGCCCCTGCCAGCCACTGCTGCCGATGGACAGGGCGAGTTCGCCCTGCGGCACGGCGAAGCCCGCTTCCTTGATCCAGGCGGTCCGGGTCTCGCCGCCGATCGCAACCGTGACAGTGTCGCCTGCGGGCAGTTCGGCTGCTGCCTCCAGGCTGAGCTTGATGTTGCCGAAGCCGTCGACATAGGCGATCCTTGACGCCGGTTCAGCCGGGATGTCTGCCAGGTCCAGCTCAGCGCCCAGGACCGAGTGATCCCCGGCCAGCACCCGCGCGAGCGCGGCCGGGTAAATGTCACGCGACCGGAACTGTGAGCCTTCATTGGCGACGGCCAGCAGCCGTACCGAACTGGCGTGCGGCGCCAGGAACGACAGGCTGTAGCCGGCATTCACCGCAACCACGCGCCGGCCATTCTGAAGCGTGACAAGCACGAGGCCTTCACCCGCGTTGTCGCGACGTGCCGCGGTGTCATCCCGGCGTGGCGCCACATTCATGAACACGACCATGTCCTCCGGGCCTTCGCCCAATGCGAGTTGCGCGCCGCAGAAGCCTGCTGCGATGGTGGCGAAGGCAGGGACGGTGGTGCAGTGCACGTCCGCGGCCGGCACCAGCTGCCTGATGCGCTGGGCGACTTCCGCGAAGGCCAGGTCGTGGGCACCGAAATCGGCGATGACATGAATCAACATTGCGCCATACTAACCGCGCGCTACCTCCCGGCCAGCGGCAAGCAGCTGCTCACCTCCCACGTAGACGTGCCGGACCGCATCTTCCCGGGCGAGGGTGATGAGTGCCGCCAGCGCGTCCTCAGCACCCCGTGCGTGGGCGAGCCTGGCCTCCAGGGTGCTGCCGGGCCGGGCGGCCAGGACGACGGCGTCGAACTGCCTGCCGGTCTCGAAGCTGCCGACGTCAGCGAGGTCCAGAGCCAGGGCGCCGGCGCGGGTGGCCAGGTGAAGCAGCTGGGCGGGTGAGAGTGGCAGGCCGTCACTCAGCTGCATCTGGTGCATGTGGGCGTGAAGCGCCTCGCCCGGCAGGCTGTAGCCGGTACCGGCTCCGACATCGGTGCCCAGGGCCACCCTCACGCCGTGGTCCAGGTGACGGCGCAGAGGGAAGAGACCACTGCCGAGGAACAGGTTGCTGCCGGGGCAGTGGCAGACGCTTGCGCCCTGCGCCGCCAGTCGCTGCAACTCCGAGTCCGTCGGGTGCACATTGTGGGCGAACAGCGAACGCCTTGTGAGCAGCCCATGCGCCTCGTAGGTTTCCAGGTAGTCCTTTGAACCAGGGTTGGCGCTCAGCACCACCTCGATCTCGGCGGGCATCTCGTTCAGGTGGGTGGTGAAGAGGAGTCCGTCCGTTCCGGACAGCAGCTGGCCACAGGCCGCCAGCAGCTCGGGCGTTGCAGACACGGTGAAGCGCGGAGTGACGGCGTAGCGGAGCTTGCCTTTGCCGTGCCAGGTGGCTATCAGCTCCAGGCTCTCCCGCAGAGCCCGCTCGGGCGTGGTGAGGAGTCCCTCCGGCAGGTTGGTGTCACCCAGCACCAGGCCGCTGGCGATGCGCAGGCCACTGGTCGCGGCTTCGCCGAAGAAGATGTCCATCGCCTGTTTGTGGTGGGTGCCGAAGGCCAGGCAGCTGGTGGTGCCGTTGCGCAGCAGGCGCGCCAGGAACTCGCGGCTGCCCCTCTGGGCATACTCCGGATCGGCCCAGCGCTCCTCTTCCGGAAGGGCGTAGTTCGCCAGCCAGTCCAGCAGGGTCTTGCCGAGTGCGCCGAGCACGGCCAGCTGCGGCAAGTGCACGTGCGTGTCGACAAAACCGGGAAGGATGAATGCGCCATCATGGTCGGTATGCTCAACACCCCGTGGCCGCCCGGCCCAATCGCCGGTGCCGGCCACGCGTCCATCTTCCACCAGTATGAAGCCGTCGGCGTATGCCTGCAGCGGCTGGTCGAACGCCGGTGCGTGCATCACGAAGCCGCGGTGTAGTCGGGTTGTGGTCATCCCGGTGATTTTAAGCCGGGTTGCTGCTACCTGCTGGAGTTGGTGCGGGGAGTTCGCGGAACAGACTCAGGCTGGCCTGCATTGCCGGTCCGATGAGCAGCGCGAAGGCAAGGGTTCCCCAGCCCACCGGGGCGCCCAGCAGGGCTCCGGCGCCCAGCACGGTGAGTTCCAGGCAGGTGCGGATGACCCGGACGCTGAAGCCGGTGCGGCGGCTCACGCCGATAACAAAGCCGTCGCGCGGACCGGCGCCCCAGCCGGAGCTGATGTACATGCCGGTTGCCAGTCCAACCAGGCCAATGCCGCCAAGGAACATGGGCCAGCGCCAGTACGTTGCCAGGCCGCTCATGTCCGGCATGACCAGCAGCACGGCGTCAACCATGAAGCCGATGAGGAACATGTTCAGCACGGTTCCCCAGTCGAGTTTCTGCTGGAAGAACCACATGCCGATAGCCAGCAGGATGATGCCTGCGCTGGCGCTCGCGACGCCGTAACTAATCGGCAGGCTGAGAGACAGGCCCATGTGAAAGGCCGACCAGGGGTCGAGCCCCAGGCCGGCCTGGATCATCAGGCTGATACCGGTTGCGAACACGGCGAAGCCGGCCATGAGCTTGGGGAACTGGCCCCAGTGGCCGCGCTTCAATTCTGCCTCGGGCTGCTCAGCCCGAGAAGGGCGAGCTGCCCGCAGCGTCTGTGCTCTTGAAGTACGGATTCTCGCCGCTGGCGTGGTCCGTGGCGTCACGCACGCCGGCCAGGCCCTTGACCTGCTCGAGAAGCGTGCGCTCCACACCGTGCTTCAGGGTGACGGTGGATGCGGCGCAACCCTGGCAGCCGCCGCCGAAGCGGATTATGGCAAAGCCGTCACGGACTCCCTCAAGCTCAACGACGCCACCGTGACTGGCGACACCAGGGTTGATCTGGGTGTCCAGCACGTCCTGAACGCTCTGGGCGAGCGGATCATCCCAGCTTGGGCTCGGGTGGAACACCCGGAAGCCGCTCTGCATCAGGCCCTGCACGAAATCCACTGTCGCGCCATCGAAATTGCTGGCGCTCATGGGATCAGCGAAAACCTCGAACTCACCGGCGCTGAAGACCCTGTCGGTCTCCTGCCGGTCCTCGGGACGTACGAGCCACAGTTTCTGCTCGCTGCGGGTACCCGCAAGACGGAGCGCACTCACTCCCTGGGATTTCTGTGCTTCCAGGAAGTGAAGGATGCGCTCCTTCGCGTTATCTGTGAAATTCAGGTTCATTTGCGCCAGTATTGCACTTATGCGGCAGGCTCAGAGAACCTGCATGACGTACTGGTCCGTGGCGCGCTCAAGTCCGGCAGGATCGGCCACGTACACGCCGCGGGTGCCGGAGAGGGCACCGTCGTTGCGCAGCTCGCCCAGGATCCGGGTGATGGTGACGCGCGAGGAGCCAGTCAGGTCCGCCAGATCCTCGTGTGTGAGGGAGAGCGGCAGACGCACGCCTTCCTCGCTGGTTTCGCTGGCCTGGCCGAAGCGCTGGGTGAGACGCAGGAACGCGCGGGTGACCCGGGCGCCGACGGGCATCTCGGCCTCGTCGATCATCTCGCGGCTGCGGCGTACCTGACGCGCCATGCTGCGGACGATGTAGTCACGGAGCTTGCGGTCATTCATCGCCTGCTGCGGGTCGATAGGCGTGAGCGTGGTGTCATGCACCGCGATCACGGTTTCGGCATGGGGTCCGCCATCAAGTGCGGCAAGACCGATGACGTCCCCGGCGCCGTACAGGTCCGCGATACGGTCACGACCGAGCGAGGTTGGTACTATTGCCTTCAGAACGCCGTAGTTGACGACATACAGGGCCGCGGCTTCACGGCCGGCTTCATAGAGGGTGCCACCGGCTTCAATCGTGCGGGTGGGCAGCGCCAGTGCGCTGGGAACGATGGTGGAAGCAGCGACGAAGCCGATTCCCTGACTGGTGTGGGCATTATTCAGCATGATTCTTCCCTTCCGCTGAAACAGACTTTTCTAGTGGGGTGCGGGCGGCACGCCGAATCGGATTGGGGCGCGCATGATGCCCGCAGGCAACTACAGAAAGTATAGCAGGCCTGAGGGGGGTCTGTCTATACCCTTGTCGCGCACTCTGCAATGTCGTCCGTTTGACCAACCGGCTTGACACGCGGAGAAACTGTCCTTATTATCTAAGGTAGCATATGGACCAGTTTACCGGCAAGCCTTCACTTCCACCAGCACAGCAGCGGGTTTATGACCGTCTGCTCGACCACTTCGGGCGCCATGGTGAACTGCCTGACCTCTCGGAGTTCGCCCGCCAGCTAAAGCTGCACTATGTGTCGCTGAAGCAGCACCTCCAGGCGCTGGACAAGAAGGGCTACCTGAAGTTCGAGAGCCGGGGTCACGGCCGCTCACCCCTGCTCCAGCTGCACCCCGCCGCCACCGGCATCCCGGTTCTGGGCGGCATCCCCGCCGGCCCGCTCAGTGAGGCGGCGGCGATGGCCGAGGAGTACCTGCCCCTGCCCGGAGTCAGGGGTGCCAGTTTTGCGCTCAGGGTGGACGGCAGTTCGATGGCGGACCTGATTCAGCCGGATGACATCGTGATTTTTGAGAAGCGGAAGCCGTTCCGTTCGGGTGAGATCTGCGCAGTCCGGATTGGCGAGAACGAAGTCACGCTCAAATATCTCGACTTCATCAAGCCTGACCTCGTCACGCTCAGGCCGCACAACCCGACCTTTGAGCCCGTCACGGTCGAGGCCTCGGCAGTCAGCGTCGAGGGCACCTACCTGGGACTCATGCGCGGGCAGGTCGCGGCCTCACTGCTTGAATCTATCGACTGAAATCGTGGCGGCGCAGGGAGGCTAGTCTGCCTGCAGGAACTCCTGGTACCAGAGCGCACTGTCCTTCAGGGTGCGTTGCTGCGTCGCGTAGTCCACGCGGATGATGCCGAACCTCTTTGCGTACCCGTAGGCCCACTCGAAGTTGTCCATCAGGCTCCAGGCGAAGTAGCCTTTCAGCTGTACACCGTCCTCGGTGGCTCCTAAAGCCGCCTGAATGTGCCGCTCCAGGTACGAACGCCGCTCCTTATCCGCAACCCGGCCTGTCTGATCCGGCACGTCGTCATACGCGGCACCGTTCTCCATGACGTACATGGCCCCGGGTGCATAATCCCGCTGCAGGCGGATGAGCAGTTCGCGCAGCGCAGAGGGTTCAACCTCCCAGCCCATTGCCGTGTACTCTCCCTCCGGCTGCACATGCGCATACCCGAGCTTTCCCTGCGGCTCATGCCTGATCACCGCGCGGTTGTAGAAGTTCACGCCCAGGAAATCCACGGGCCTTGAGATCACCTCCAGGTCCCCCGGTTCCATTTCCGGCGCCGCCGCCCCGTACAGCTCAAGCATGTCGGCTGGGTAGCTGCCCTTGAAGACAGGATCCGCGAACCAGCGGTTGAAGAAACCATCGTGCGTGAGCGCGGCGCGCTGGTCCTCCTCCCTATCCGACGCCGGATAGGCCGGACTGAAGTTCAGGACAATGCCTGCGTCCGAACCTGGCGCCTCGCTCTTGAGTGCTGAAATGGCGAGCCCGTGGGCGAGCAGCAGGTGGTGGGAGGCCTGCAGCGCCCACTCGAGGTTCCGGTGGCCCGGCGCATGCTCACCGGTGTAGTAGCCAAGCATCGCCGAACACCACGGTTCGTTCAGCGTGGAGTACGTGACCGGCCGGTCGCCCAGCCTGCCTGCCAATACGGCAGCGTAGTCGGCGAACGCCTCCGCGGTGTCCCGGTTTCGCCAGCCACCCTTGTCTTCAAGGGCCTGGGGAAGGTCCCAGTGGTAGAGCGTCACGTGGGGTTCGACGCCACGTTCCAGCAGGCCGTCAACCAGCCGGTCGTAGAAATCAAGACCCCTGGGCTCCACCCTGCCCCGGCCATCCGGCACGATCCGGGGCCAGGCGACCGAGAAGCGGTAGGCGGCCACGTTCAGGCTGCGGATCATGTCCAGGTCGCTGCGCCACAGGTGATAGTGATCGCATGCCACTTCACCGGTGTCACCAGCATGGATCTTGCCGGGCGTCGCGCAGAAGCGGTCCCAGATCGATTCGCCACGACCGTCCTCGGTGACGGCGCCCTCTATCTGGTAGGAAGAAGTGGCCACGCCGAAGGTGAAGTCCTCCGGAAAGTCGGTTCTGTTCATTCAGTAGTCCCCTGGTTCAAATTGGAGCTTTCCACATGGAATTCGCCCAGCGAGCGGGCGTCCACCTGGAAGCTGATGCCGTCGCTGAAAGTGACCTGTTGCGCCTCTGCGGCCGGGTTGAAGGCGATGTAGGTCCGGCCGGTTTCGCTGGCCAGGACCCCGCTCTGCGCGAAATTCGACCAGATGCCGCTCGTAGGCGTACCGTTGCTGGCAAGGCCGTCCAGGTACCAGAGCGTCTTGGCGGCCGCCTCACCGAACTCCACCGGCAGGGCGCGGTTCCATTCCGCCAGGGCCGAGTGCGGATCGGCGAATGCCAGGTACTGCAGCGCGATGTCAGGCCAGTAATGGGCCCGGCCCTGGGTCATCGCCTCGTAGTTCTCGAGCACGAACCCGGGGTCACGAGCCAGGTATGAGGAACCGCTGGTAATGGGCAGGAAGTTGATGCCGTGGATGGCGCCCGGGTCACCCGTCCACCAGGTGCCGTAGGCACCGCCGTCACTCCACACGATGCCGACGGCGGTCCGGTCAAAGCCGTCAGGGAAGTTGCCGCCGGCCGCGAACCAGTACTCCCAGACGGCGTCCACCTGGCTGGCGTACAGGAAGGCCGCAGTGTGCAGCAGCTCTTCGTCGCCTATCGCCTCGGCCCAGCGGAGAAGGCCGGCCGCGTGGTTCACGGCCTCGCTGGAAGACTCCAGGTTGTTGCCCCGGTCATACCGGCCGCTGCCGCTGGCCCAGCCGTGGCCCGTGTAGGGGTCTACCGCGCGGAGGAAAGGGAAGCTTGAATCGTCACGTCCGGCAGCAGTGTCGCGTACCAGCAGGTCCACCACCTGACCCCAGTCACGTGCCCAGGCGGGGTCGCGCTCGGCGACGCTGGCGGCTGCCTGGAGGAAGTAGCCGTAGTGGAACGGGTGGTCGTTGAGCTCGGCGTCATGACCGTGCGAGGTCGGGCTCGCCAGGAGCGCACCCCACAGTGGGTCGTAGTAGAGGGAGGGACTGGCATCTGCAGTGAACCAGTCTTCCAGCCGGGCCTTGAGCTCGCCCAGAATCAGGTCGGCGCTGGCGGCGTCGCCAAGCTGGTCCGCGATGGTGAGCAGGCTGACCAGCCGGCCAAAGCTCTTGCCGTCCGAGTACGAATCGGATTCACGGGTCTGGCCGGGCATCAGCCCGAACAGCCGGCGTGTGTTCTCCAGGTAGTCCTGCAGAAGCTCGCCTGCCTCCGAGGCCCGCTCGCCTGCGGGGATAGCCGGCAGCACACCGCTGAACGGCAGGTCCAGGCTGAAGCCTTCCGTCAGCGCAAGCCGCAGTTCACCGCGTGGGGTGGCGTAGGCAAGCGGCAGCAGTTCCTGCCCGCTGCGCCGGTACTGGTGCGGGTAGAGGCCGGTGAGCAGCTGCTCGCCTGAGCCGAAGTCGAAATCGACCTGCACCACGCCCCGGTCACGCAGCCAGCGCCAGCTGGTGCTGGTCGCGCCCGGTCTGCGGCCCGCGTACTGCGCCAGCAGTTCCAGCGAGTCAGCAGTATCGTCCGGCGCCACCGCCAGCACGAACTCGCGGTCCGCGCCGAACGACAACTGCACGTCCTGAGCCAGTGCCACCCCCGCATCGTCCGGCAGGATCAGCAGCCAGGTCCGGCCGTCGGCAGAGAGTTGCACCACTTTGCGGCCGGCGAGTTCGAGTTCGACTGCCTCCGCGGCACCCAGGACCGTAGCCGCTGCTCCTTCCGCCGTGAACCACAGGTAGGGACTGCCTTTCATCACGGTCGCCGCAAGTGCCGGTCCCTCTTCCCGGGGCCAGACCAGGTCCACGGTCCAGTCGCTGAAACCGCTGACCAGGGTGGCCTCCGCGCTCAGGCCGGGCACGCTCACGCGCAGTGAATCGCGGTGGTGCGCGCGGAAACCGTCCTGGTCCACCGAAAGCTCCGGCCAGCCGAAGGCGAGGCCGTCCGCCCTGGCCCGCAGGCTTATGGGGTCGGCCCAGACGGGCAGCGAGTAACGGTCCCACAGCAGCGAGCTCCACCAGCGGTTGCTGGGAGCAGGACCGCTCCAGTCGTCAGTGCGCCAGATTTCGCGCTGCGGCAGCCTGATCTGCGCCGGAGCCCGTTCCAGCAGTGAGCCCGCACCGGTCGGCAGGCCGTCCTGGGCGGTGGCCGTGCCGGCCAGGCCAAACACAAGGGCGGTAGCGGTTTTCATCAGCAGTCGTTTCACTCCCTCAACCCTTCACGGACCCGGCGGTCAGGCCTTCGATCACCTGCCGAGAAGCCAGGAAGAAGATGATGAACAGTGGCAACACGGCCAGGGCGGTGCCCACCATGACAGCGCCCCAGTCGGTGCTTACCAGCCCCTGAAGGCTGCGCAACGCCAGCGGCAGGGTGTAGGTATCCCGGGAGCGGAGGAGCACGAGCGGGCCCATGAAGCTGTTCCACATGCCGATGAACGTGAGGAGCCCCAGGGTGGCCATGCCCGGGCGGATCAGTGGCACGGAGATGCTCCAGAAGATGCGGAATTCGCTTGCCCCGTCGATGCGGGCCGCGTCCATCAGTTCCCTGCTTATCGTCGAGGCGATGAACTGGCGCATCAGGAAGATGCCGAACGCGTCCGCCATCCCTGGAACCCACAGCGCCCGTGGCGTATCAAGCCAGCCGATCAGATCGATGACCAGGAAGTGCGGGATTATGTTCAGCAGCGACGGCAGCAGCAGGCTGGCGATCACGATTCCGAACAGCAGTTTCTTTCCCTTGAACTCGTAGAGGGCGAAAGCGAAGCCTCCCAGGCTGCAGAAGAACAGCTTGGTGACCGTGGCCAGCACGGCGATGTAAACGCTGTTCCACATGTTGCGGTAGAACGGCACGTCCTGGGTCAGTGCTTCCAGGTTGCTGCCCAGCTTGTCGCTGAACCAGAACGGCGGTGGCGCTGTGAAGATGGTGGAACGGTCGTGAGTCGCCCACACGAACATCAGGTAGAAGGGCAGCACGGTGATTATCGCCATGAGAATGAGCAGCAGGGCGGTGGTCAGCCGCCCTGGTTTCAGGCGCAGCCGGGCGCGGGGGCGCCTGTTCAATGTGGTCGCGGACAATTCACTCCCTCGTTTCCAGGCTGCGGCGGCCAAAGAGCAGGAACTGGGTGATGGTGCCCGCACCTATCACCAGGAAAAGTGCCCAGGACATGGCGGCAGCTGTACCCATGTCGTTCCATTCGAAGCCCAGGCGGTAGAGGTACATGGCCACTGTCATGCCGGCCCGGCCAGTCCCGCCGTCCGAACCCACCATGATGTAGGGCTCGTCGAACAGCTGCAGGTTGCCGATGATCGTAAGTGTGACGGCGAAGAACATGATGGGCCTGAGCAGGGGCAGCGTGATGTGCCTGAACCTTTGCCACGCCCCTGCGCCGTCGATGGCGGCCGCGTCGTAGTACTCCTTCGGAATCGTTGCCAGGCCGGCGGAATAAAGGACAACGTTGAAACCGAAGTACTTCCAGACAATCAGCGTGGAGATGGCGGGCTTGATGAATTCGAAGCGTCCCAGCCAGTTGATGGGCGTCTGCACGCCGGCAAACAGCCAGGCTGTCCCCGGCCACTCTGCCAGAGTGCCGATGAACTGGTTGACCACACCGAACTGGGTGCCGAACAGTGTCTGGAAGACGATGGCCACCGCGACCGTCGAAGTGATGAAAGGCAGAAAATAGGCGGCTGTGAGTGGGTGGCGCAGCGAGTTGAAGCCGCTCACAATAAGGAACGCCAGGGGTATGGCGATCAGGTGCTGCGGCGCGCCGGAGGCGACGGCCAGCCACACGGTATTGCCGAGTGCCTGCCAGAACCAGGGATCCGTCAGCAGCAGCTGGTAGTTCTCCAGCCCGACGAATTCCATTGAAGACAGCCCTTGCACCGGGTTCCACTTCTGGAACGAGAGGTACATGGAGAAAATTGTCGGGAACAGGCCGAAACCCAGGAACAGCAGAAAGAATGGACTGACGAAAATATAGGGCGCGTACTTGCGCTGGAAGCGGTGCCAGCGGCTGGCTGCTGACAGGCGTTCCGTGGGTGCATGCTGTCCTTGCTTGGTCATCGGTCGTCCCTAAGGGCTGCCGGGGAAGCCTGGCTCCCCCGACAGCGGAAAGGTGTGGGCTCAGGCCTCAGCGGGCGCGCCGCTGGATCTGTGCAGCTGCATCCTCAAGGGCTGCCCCGATGTCGCGACCGTTGTTCAGCACTTCGGTGAGTGCGGACTGGACGATCTCGAGTGCGATGTGGTCGTACTCGGTCACGGCCACACCCGGCGTGCGCTGCGCGACCTCGGCGAAGAGGTTGCGGGCGTCCTGGCCACCCAGGAACTCGATGGGCTCATCGAAGCTCTCGTCGTCGTAGGTGCTGGTGACAGCCGGGAAAGCGGCGGTGGTGTGGAAGGCGGACAGCTGGATTTCCGGGCGGGTGCTCAGGAACTGGACAAGCTTCCAGGCTGCTTCCTTGTTCTGTGACTGCTGCGGGATGGCGTAGTGGGTGCCGCCCCAGGAGCCGAAAGTCTCCTCGGGGAAGTTGGAAGTGATCCAGAGACCGCTGGTGTCCGGTGCCATCCAGTTCTGCAGGTGGCCGAGCAGCCAGGCGCCGCTGAACTGGCTGGCAGTGGTGCCCGAGTTGAAAGCCTCGTACCACTCGTTGCTCCAGTCGCCGATCTGGGCGTCCAGGCCTTCATCGCGGATGGTCTTGGCGATCTCGAAGGCGCGCACGAAGCGGTCGCTGGTCACGGTCACGTTGCCATCTGCGTCGAAGAAGAAGCCTTCGCCTTCGGGCACGTTGCTCTGGAAGTACGCGCGGGCCACGTCGGCCGCGTTGGTCAGCAGGAAGGCGTCCGTCTGCTCGACGACGGTGCGGCCGAAGTCGAGGTAGGAGTCCCAGCTGGCCACGACTTCGTCAGCCGTCATGCCAACCTGCTCCAGGATGTCGCGACGCAGGAACAGTACACCCGGGCCGAGGTCGCCGGGCAGGGCGATGGTGCGCCCGTCAGCAGTGGAGATCTGCGACCAGGAGTACGGGGCGTAAAGGTCCTGGTACTGGCCGGCGTTGTAGGGCTCCTCTGCCAGGTCGACGAGTGCCCCGGAAGCCAGGAAGCGGGCAACGAATTCCACGTCCAGCGCGACAACGTCTGCTGCGCCGCTGCTGGCTGCGAGTTCGGTTACCAGGCCGTTGTGGTGGTCGCCGTGCTCGCGGCGGACCATCTCGACGATGATGT
>CAYMUK010000046.1:0-12187 GCA_964393655.1 uncultured bacterium
CCGTAAGATAGGCGCCGTCGATGAACGAGGCGAGGTCCAGCCCGATGACCGTGACCACGGGAATCATGACGTTGCGGATGGCGTGCTTCCAGGTGACTGCGCGCTCGCTTAAGCCCTTCGCGCGGGCCGTGCGTATGTAGTCCTGGCGGATCGTCTCCAGCATCGCCGACCGGGTTATGCGGGCGATGAATGCCGCCGCCCGGGTGCCCAGCACGAAGGCGGGCAGGAGGTAGTACTTGATGCTGCCGTCACCAAGGCCGGTCTGCGGAATCCAGCGCCACTGGAATATGACCAGCAGGATCATTATCAGCGCGTACCAGAAGACCGGCAGGCTGATGCCCGTGAGGGTCAGGAACATGGCTATTCGGTCAATGAAACTGTTCTGACGCACCGCCGAGAGGATGCCGACCGCGACGCCGATGACAGTCGCGAACACCATCGCCAGCAGCGCCAGCTTCATGGTGACCGGGAGGCGGTTGGCGAACTCGCGGACCACCGGTTCGCGGGTGATTATGGAGCGCCCCAGGTCGCCGGTCACGATGTTGCCCATCATGGTCAGGTACTGCCGCCAGGCGGGTTCGTCCAGTCCCATGTTGCGCCGGAGTTCCGCCACCGCTTCGGGGCTGGCGCGCTGGCCGAGCAGCTTCTGGACCGGGTCACCCGGCACCATGATCATGAGCACGAACGTGATGATGCTGACTCCCAGGATCACCGGGATGGCCTGCAGGAGCCGCCTTAAGACGTAACTGAGCATCAGTGGTGACTGCCGGACAGGAAGCAGGCCGGGAAGCGCCCTTAGCGGGCAACTCCCGGCCTGCCTCTTTCAGCAGTTCAGTCGGCCTTCTGGACCAGCAGGAACTTGTCGGCGTTGAAGATCGGGTGGGTCAGCAGGCCCTCGACGTCGGGGCTGACAGCGGAGTAGGAGACGGGGTGGCGGAAGAACATGACCGGAACGTCCTCGATGATCAGTTCCTCGGCCGCCTGGTACAGCGGGATGCGGTCTTCCAGGTCGCCCAGGGTGGCGGCCTCGTTGATGAGTCTGGTCACTTCCTCGTTGTGGTAGGCGTAGCGCTCGGCGCCGCTTGCCACGTAGAGCGGGTGCAGGAAGTTGTAGGCATCAGCGTAGTCGGCGTACCAGGACAGCACGAAGGCTGGCGCGCGGCCGCTGATGGCGCCGTCGATGAGCACACCGAAGTCCTCCTGCTGGATGGTGGCGGTCACGCCGATCTCGGACAGGAAGAACTGGATGAGTTCGCTCGTGGCGACGGTCGACTCGGTGCGGCTGGACCACATCTGCAGTTCGAAACCATCTGGGTAGCCGGCTTCTGCCAACAGCGCGCGGGCGCCTTCGGGGTCGTATTCGATTCCGTCGCGCTCCATGTAGCCTGCCAGGCCGGGCGGGATGGGTCCGTTGGCCAGGACGTCCTTGCCGTTGTAGGGGCCGTCAAGGATGGCCTGGCGGTCCACTGCCATCGCGAGCGCGCGGCGGACCAGCGGGTTGGCCAGTTCCTCGACGCGCTGGTTGAACGCCCAGTAGAAGGTGGCGAGTTCGGCCTGCGAGATGATCATGTCCTCGTAGGCGGGATCGTTGACGACGTCGTTGAAGATGGCGTCGGGAATGCCGACCGAATCGAGGTTGCCGGCCAGGAATTCTTCCCAGCGGATGAGGGAGTCGGTGATGATGCGGTAGTGCACGCCGTCAATGTTGGCGCGGCCGGCGAAGTAGTCGTCGAACGCCACCAGGTCCAGGCTCGAGTCACGGACGCGCTCACCCAGGGTGAACGGGCCGGTGCCGACCGGGCTGTTGGAAAAGTCGGCGCCAAGTTCACTGGCGACTGCCTCGGGCACGACGTGGGCTGCAGGCATCGCCAGGTGGTAGAGCAGCATGGCGTAGGGAGCGTCCAGGCTGATTTCCAGGGTCAGGTCGTCCACCACGCGGATGCCGCTGATCTCATCGGCCTCGCCGGCAGCGAAGTCGGCGGCGCCGGTGATGCCTGCGTCAACGAACACCCAGGTCAGCGGGCCGGCGGTGTCGGGGTCGACAACGCGCTCGAACGAGTACTTGACGTCGCTCGCGCTCAGGATGGAACCGTCATGGAACGGAACGCCCTCGTGCAGGTGGAAGGTGAAGACGGTGGCGTCGTCGTTGATGTCGACCGACTCCGCCAGGTTGGGAACAACTTCGGTGGTCTCATAGTCGTAGCGCATGAGGCCGTCGAACAGTTTGGCGACCATGGCGCCGGTCTGCACGCCGGCTGCGAAGGCGGGATCCAGGTTCTCCCAGTCCTCACTCGTGGCGAGGTTGAGTGTCTGTGCCAGGGCAGCTGATGCAAAGAAAGCCACCGCGAACAGGCTGACTGCGAATCGCTTCATGTATTGCCTCCGTTCGATTTTCAATCCTCGGCAAGTATACTCTGCGGCCGGGTTCACGGGGTGAGCGCCCGGCGGGTCAGCTGCCGAAGATGTTCGGCAGTTCCTGCATGTCCACCAGCACGTCACGGGGCTTGCTCCCGGTGTGCGGCCCGACCACGCCGAGCGCCTCCAGCGAGTCCATCAGCTTGCCCGCGCGGGCGTGGCCGACCTGCAGCCGGCGCTGCAGGCGACTGACGCTGGCCTGGCCTTCCTGGATGACCATCTCCGCGGCGACGCGCAGTTTCTCGTCGTTCCAGTCGACGAAACCGTCGGCCTCGCTCTCGTGCAGCGACGGCGGGTCGAAATCCTGGCCGTAGGCCTCCACGAACTCGTCCTCGAAGAACTGGCGCCGTAAGAATCCGGCCAGCTCGGCGATCTCCGGCTCGCTGATGAACGGGCCCTGGAGCCTGACGGGCTTGACCAGGCCGGGCTGGTAGTAGAGCATGTCGCCCATGCCCACGAGCCGCTCGGCGCCCATGGTGTCCAGGATGGTGCGGCTGTCGTGCCCGCTGGACACGGCGAAGGCCATGCGGGCCGGCACGTTCACCTTGATAAGGCTGGTCAGGATGTCCACGCTCGGCCGCTGCGTCGCCAGCACCAGGTGCATGCCCGTGGCGCGGGCCATCTGCGCCAGCCGCATGATCGCGCTCTCGACTTCCTTCGGGCTGGTGATCATGAGGTCAGCCAGCTCGTCGATGATGATGACCACGAACGGCAACTGCGGCAGGTCCAGGTTGCGGGCCTTCTCGTTGTACTGGTCCAGGTTCTTGGCGCCGATCTTGCTCATCATCTTGTAGCGCCGCTCCATGTGCGACACCGCGCCAAGCAGCACAGCGGCCGCGTCATTCGGGTTGGTGACCACCGGCCGCAGGAGATGTGGGATGCCGTCGTAGGGCGTGAGTTCGACCATCTTCGGGTCAATCATCAGGAACCTGAGTTCGGTCGGCAGGAACTTGTACAGCAGACTGCCGATCAGCGTGTTGACCGCCACCGACTTGCCGGAACCCGTGGAGCCGGCTATCAGCAGGTGGGGCATGCGGGCCAGGTCGCCCACCACCAGCTCGCCGTCGATGCTCTTGCCCAGGATCATCGGCAGGCGCGACTTGCTGCGCCTGAAGCTCTGCGCCTCGGCGGCCTCACGGAAGCGGATCAGGTCGCGGTGCGCGTTGGGCACCTCCAGGCCGATGACACTCTTGCCGGGGATGGGCGCCTCGATGCGGACGGAGGTGGCAGCCATGGCCAGCGCCAGGTCGTTGGACAGGTTGGCGAAGCGGCTGATTTTCTCGCCGGGCGCCGGCTCCACTTCGAAGCGCGTGACCGTGGGCCCGCGCACGCTGGCGACGACGCGGCCTTCCAGCCGGAAGTTGGCCAGGGTCTCGTCGATGCGCTCGACCCGCTCCTGCTGCTCGCGCTGCAGGACCTCGGGACTCTCCCGTTCGGATGCCGGCAGGTCCAGCAGCGTGTAGGGCGGGAGCTGGATGGGGATTCCGCCGTGCGCGGGGATCTCAGACTCTTCAGAGCCGCTTTTTACTGGCGGCAAGCCGTCAAGGGCGCCCGTCTGGCTGTGCGGCAGGCGCGGCTTGGGTTCGCCGGTCCGGTCCAGGATTATCTCGTCAAGTCCCGGCTCGTCCTCTAGCTCAGGCAAGGTCGCGTCAGTGGACACCCCGGCCGGTTCCTCAGCCGGCGGGGCGCTGAACCAGTCGGCCTGCGTGTCGGCCTGAGGCAGCGAGGTCTCGCCTGCCGCGGGCTGTTCGCGTTCCTGTTGCGCGCGCGTCAGATCCTGCAACCAGGCGGGGTCCTCAGGCTGCGGTTCGCGCGCGGCCGGTGGCAGCGGATCCCGTTCGATTGCGGAGGGGGCAGGTTCCTCCCGGGAAGTCGCGGGCCTCTCAAGGGGCAGCTGAGCTCCAATCTCAGGCTCTGGCTCCGGACCCAGGACCCTGGGCAGCGTTTGCGCAGGCCTGTCTGCCACCTGCGGGGTCCGCTGCGAGGCGTCGTAACTGACGGGTCCGTCCAGGTCACGCGGGTAGCGAACCACGGACCGGTCACTCACCTGACTGGCGGGCGCCTGGCCGCTGCCGAGCATGCGCAGGCGTTCGCCCACGGCGCGCTCCTCCGCCTGGCGGCGTTCTTCCTGCTGGCGGCGCTCCTCTTCCGCCGCGCGGGAGCGAACGGCCGAGAGCGCACTGAACCAGCCATCCAGCTGGTCGAGCGCGCCAGCGCCCTTCTCGCGCAGCTCCTTGCTGAGTGCCGTGCTGTACTCGTGCAGTTCGTCAAAGGAGCCGAACTCGGACATGCTCCTGAAGATGTCTGCGGCCAGCTCGCGCCACAGTTCCAGTGACTTGACCGAGTTGTCCAGCTCGCGGGCGTCCTCGCGGACCTTGCCGAGCTGCTCCAGGCGCGCCTCGTGGGCTGCCAGCACCTTGGGCAGGTCGCGCGGTTTCACATCCCGCAGGGTGGGTTCGGCCAGGTCACGCTCGCGCATCAGGCGGCGGTAGCGTTCGTGCAGGGCGGTGAGGTCGAGCGTCAGTGCCTGGCGCAGGTCATCCATGGCGCGGGCTGGCGGCACGGGCTCCGAGAACGTCTCATCCAGCTCCGCCTTCACCTCGAGCAGCCACTCGTCGAAGCCGGGGAGCCCTTCATTTGCCAGGGCCGCGCCCAGCTCGGAGGCGCGTTCGCGCGTGAAGGCGGCCACGGCGGACTGCCAGGCGGTCACGTCCAGGCGGGCGTCGGCAAGCTCGGCTTCGCCGGGGTTGCGCTGCAGCTGGTCGCGGGTGGCGGTGACCGAGGTGCGCCACTTGCTGACCTCGCTGCTGCCCGGGTAGAGCTTCTGCAGGACCTCCAGGTCGCGGTCTAAGTCACGCAGCTTGATGCGTTCCTGCACCACATCAGCCTGGAAGTTGGCGCGGACGCGGGCCCGGTTGCGGGCGGCGACCCCGGCGCGGAAGCTTGTCCGCAGGAACTCGATGAGCCGGGTGGTGCCCACCCTGACGATGGTGGTGAGCGGCCAGGCCAGGATCAGTTCGATGCCGAAGGTGATGACGAGCACTGCGGCCGCGCCGCCCAGCACTCCTGCGGCGCCGCCGAGCACGCTGTTGACGCTGAGCCCAAGGCTGCCCGTGTGCGCTGGTGCCATCAGGGCCAGCAGCACCCAGCCGCCGGCTACCAGCAGTGTGTAACCCAGCAGCACCCGCGGCCAGCCCGGCGGTTCGCGCCGGACCAGGAACAGCGCGCCCAGCACCAGCATGGGCGGCGCTACGGCATGAACCAGCAGCCCAACTGCCGAGGTGGCGGCCCCGAAGACGCCGCTCAGCAGGTCGCCGGTGGGAATCTGCGGCAACAGGATGCCCAGGATCAGCAGGCCCAGCGCTATCAGGGTCAGGCCCAGGGCTTCCCTATCCGGAGCGGCCTTGCTTGACTTTGCTTTGCGTCTTGTCTTGCGCTTCCTGGCCACTTGCGCAAGTTTACCGCAGGGCCGGACTTACTGCGAATCTCCGTTGCTGCCAGTGTCGTCCGCCGCGGCGGCAAGCCTGCGGGTCCTGCGGTACCTGAACGGGCCCGCGTGGTACGCCGGACCGGTGAGGATGTAGTCCTCAAACAGCACCTTGAGCAGGCTGACAAGCGGCACGGCCAGCAGGGCACCCAGCAGGCCGAACAGGCTGAGTCCGGCCATGATGGCCAGCAGCACAGTCAGCGGGTGGATGTTGACGACCTTCGCCAGGATGATGGGCGAGAGAACGTTGCTCTCCAGCTGGTTTGCCAGAACGAAGACGCCAATGGCCAGCACGGCTGTAAGCGGGCTGATGGTGAGCGCGAGCAGCACTCCGGGGACCGCGCCGATTATCGGCCCCAGGTAGGGCACGATGTTGAAGAGGCCGGCGATGAAGCCGATGGACAGCGCCAGTGGCACGCCCAGGATTGCCAGGCCCACCCAGATAAGCAGGCCGAGGCAGGCTCCGATCAGGATCTGCCCCCGCAGGTAGCCGCCTATGGCCCGGTCGGCCTTGCCGCTCACATCCGTGTAGATGGGGCGCCAGCGCACCGGCACCAGCCGGTAGAAGTTCGAGGTGATGCGCGGGTAGTCCCACAGGAAGTAGGCGCTGGCCAGCAGGATCAGCACCACTTGTGCGGTGCCGGAGATGATGCTGGTGGCGCCGCCGACTATGGCGTCGGTACCACCGGACACCAGGTTGCTGAGCAGGGTGCTCAGGCTGGTGGCGGCGGAGGCCAGCATCGCGGCCACCTGTTCCCGCACGGTGACACTGAGCTGGTCCGCGGACTCGAAGCCGATCTGTCCGGCCATGAAGTTCTGGAATCCCGCCATCAGGTTGCCGAACCAGCTCGTGACGTTGCCGATTGTGTTGCCCGCCTGTTCCACGGCCTCGGGCAGGTTCTGGACGAACGTGCCGAGCTGCGAGAAGATCTGGGCGATCAGCAGGCTTCCCAGCACGATCATACCCAGCAGCGACAGGTAGACGACAATCACTGCCAGCGCCCGCGGGAAGCGGATGCGCTGCAGCAGGGTCACCAGCGGATGCAGCAGGTAGGCCAGCAGGAAGCCGACCACCCCGACGGTCAGGACGAAAGAGTACTTCGGGAACAGCAGCACCAGCACCGCCGCGATTGCCGCGATGAGCAGCGTCCAGCTGGCGGCGCGAACCCAGGGGCTGCGCCAGACGTATTCGTAGGCGGAACTCGTCTCGGGTCCCTGGAAAGTTGACTTCGACTTTGCTGCATCCTTCACGGACCGGTCCGCCTTCCGGCCGGAGCCTGCGCTTCGGCGGCTTCGGCACTGGTGAGCTCAATCAATACATCTAAAGCATGCAGGTACAGTATGCGTTGTTACTTCTTCTGCAGCAACCAGATGCCTGGCCGGTGCCCGCCGTGCCACACGCGCAGCTCGTCCAGCACGCGCAGCCCGGAGTGTGCCGGCAGCAGTTTCCTGAGCAGCCTGATTTCATGACTCAGCAGCACCAGCCTGCCACCCGGCTTTAGTAGCCTTTCTGCCTCGCGCAGGAATGCCGGGTACAGCACTACGTTGCCGGCGTGGTCACCCACGTCGTCGCCCCAGGGCGGATCCGCGGCGATGAAGTCCTGGCTGGCATCCTCAAGCGGCAGGTCGGTCGCGTCAGCGGTAAGCAGCTCGGCACCGGTGCCCACCAGATTCCGGCGTGCACACTCGACCGCCTCCGCGTCCAGGTCGGCGCCGACAAGCGGTCCGTCAGGGGCCAGGCCCGCCCATTCCGCGAGCAGCGTGCCGGAACCGCACATCGGGTTCAGGTACGCTCCGGCCGGCTTGCCTCCCGCCAGGAGCAGCCGGTTCATTGCAGCCGCTATGGTGGCGTTAAGGCCGCCTTCGCGGTTGCAGACGCGCCAGTCGCGGGCGGACAGGGGCCGCGGGCTCAGGCGCAGCAGCACCTGCCAGCCCTTCCCTGCCCTGCGGACCCGGATCAGCAGTTCGCCCTCGTCCGCGTCCTCGGCAACGCCGGTGGCGGCAGCGATTTCAGCTGCGATGCGGCGGAAGACCGCGCTGTCACTGCCTGCCGCGCTGAGCCGGAAGCCCTTGTGGCCGCCCAGGCGGGACACGCGTCTCACCGCGTCCAGCAGCAGCCGCAAGTGCTGGTCGCCCAAGAGTGCCTTCGGACGCGGCACGGGGAAATCGAGCACCAGGTGATGGGCCACGGCCAGGCGCGCGCCGGTCAGCAACGTGTAGCTCCGGTCCAGCGGCAGAGTGCTACGGAAGTCGGCCGCAGTGTCGCTGCTGCTTTTGCCACCCGTGAAGCCCAGTTCTGAGAGCTCCTGCAGGGCAAGCGGAAGGAGGCCCTCCAGGGCCTCCAGTTCGAACCGTAGCGATGGGTTACTCAACTTTTCAGAAGCCGTAGTTCATGCCGGCCCGGGCGACGAAGGTCGCGTTGCCGGCCGCTGGCGTCAGCTCGAAGCCCGGGCCCATTTCCACGATGAGTGAGACGGGGCCGCCCGGCAGGCTGTACTCCAGTCCGAGGAGCAGCTCCAGGTCCAGCGAAGCCGTGCTGCCGACGCGCACCAGGACCCCGGGTCCCACGTAAAGGGTGCTGGCTGGGGTCCCAAAGATGGCGTCGAACTCGTAGAACGCCGCGAGTTCGATGGCGAACGAGCCGGGCAGACCGTAACCGACCCCCAGCCTGGCGCCGAGGTTCTCGGTGAAGATGTTGCGCAGCCCAACGTGCACCGAGCCGATAACCGGGTGGCCTCCGGTGATTCCGAAGTAGGCGTCAGGCAGTGCCAGCGAGCGGGAGCGGTCCAGTTGCTGCTCCAGCTGCGACAGGATGGCGGCCATCTCCTCGTCACTGAGCGGATCACGCTCGGCCACGCTCAGGCCTTCCAGGTCATCCAGCGAGGACAGGCCGGGGAACAGGTCGGCACCCGCCTGCTGGTTCAGGTATTCCTCTATCAGCGCCAGCCGTTCGGCCAGGTCCAGCACGAACTCGGTGTCGGCGCTGTTCTCGATCAGCTGTTCCAGGCGCAGCAGGCGCTCGTTGTTGGTGGCGGCATCCTCGATGGCGCGCTGGAAGTTCGGGTCACTTATCAGGTCGGTTATCGACGTGCTGAGCAGGTCCAGCAGACGCGCCGCGACAACCGCCAGTTCGTAGCGGGTGGCTGCCCTGGCGCCCCCGAAGGTGCCGTTCGGGTAGCCGGTCAGGACCCCCAGTGCGGTCAGCCGGTCAATCGCATCCGCGGCCCAGTGGTCCGGACTAAGGTCCTGGAACTGCTGCGGAGCCGGCTGCACCGCTCCCGTGGGCAGCCCATCCGGCTGCGCCCAGGCGAAGCTCAGGCCGGCCAGGCACACGAGCAGCAGCAGCGTCATTCCCTTTGTGATCCTGCGCATCCGTTCCTCCCAAGACTTGTCCAGGGTGGCAAACCAGCACCTGTTGTCATCCAGAATGCCATAACGGGAAGGTAATTGCAGTGCTCTGCGCACCTGTCTTAAGCTCGGGCGTGACCTTGAGCCCGCCTGACGCGCTGTATCTGCACGTTCCTTTCTGCCCCAGCATCTGCCCATACTGCGACTTCCACAAGATGAAAAGGCACGAAGGACTGGTGGGCAGGTACTTAGACCGGCTGGAACAGGAATCAGCCGAGCTGGCCCAGCTGAACCCCGGCGGGATGCGCACCATCTACCTTGGGGGCGGCACCCCGTCGATGCTGGCGGACAGGGAACTCGAGCGCATCGCGCGGATGCTGGAACGTGACTGGCAGCTCACCGGCGCCAGTGAGGTGACGCTCGAAGCGGACCCGCTGACGTACGACGCCGAAAGGCTGCGGTTCTTCCGCGACCTCGGCGTAAACCGACTGTCAATCGGCCTGCAGTCACTCAGCAACGACACCCTGAAATTCCTGGGCAGACTGCATGACGCCGGGCAGGGGCTGGACGCTGTCGAATCCGCGCTGGCCGCGGGCTTCGACGTCAGTGCCGACATCATCACCGCCGTACCAGGCCAGGATGCGGCTGCGGACCTGCAGGCGCTGGCGGCTACGGGTGTGGCTCACGTGAGCGTCTACAGCCTGACCATCGAACCGTTCACCCCTTTCGACATGCGCGGCATCAAGGTGGATGAGGACAAGGCGTCCGACGACTTCAGCCTGGCAAGTGAGGTGCTGGCTGGCCACGGCCTGGAGCGGTACGAAGTCTCCAACCACGCGCGTCCCGGCCATGAGTCACAGCACAACCAGGTGTACTGGAGCGGCCGGCACTACCTGGCGCTTGGTCCCAGCGCCGCGTCATTCGAACCGGCAGGGGCCGACTCCGGTCTGGTGGGCATCAGGCGCACCCGGCCACACATAAGGAACTGGCTGCTGGGTGGACCCGCCGAGGAACAGCCCGTGGACGCCGTCGAGCACACCCTGGAAAGCCTGATGACCGCGCTGCGCACCCGCGACGGGCTCGATCTGGGCGGTCTCGTGCAGCGCGGCGGCGCGGACCCCAGGATCGTGTTCGAAGGGCCTTTGCAGGAGATGCTCAGGCACGGGTTGCTGGAACTGGCTGGTACCAGGCTGCTGGCGACCCCAGAAGGACTCCCCCGGCTGAACGCAGTGCTGCGCCGCTTCTTCGCGGAGCGTGAAGCGGCGCAGCAGCTGCATGCGGCTTGAGGCTTAAGCCGCGGGCCTCAGGGCCTCGTGCTGGAGTGACTCCAGCAACCTGACAATCACGCTGGCGCTGGCGAAGTCCAGGCCCCCGGCGCGGATTTCCTCCAGGGCCTCGTCGAAGCGGGCCAGTTCGGAGGAGAACGACGCCAGGTACTCGAGCGGATCGCTGACGCCGGCGGCAACCGACGCCACGGTGAGCGCCCGCTGGCCACTGCGCAGGTCCAGCAGCAGGCCACCGGCACCAATTTTCTCCCACTTGCTCACCTTCTCCAGCTCGCCCAGGGTGTCGCGCAGCCAGCCCAGGGACAGGCGCTCGCCGACCGTGTAGAAGCGCTTCGCGGCCTCAAGCAGCTCGAGTCCGGTTGCGCGGCTCACCTCGATGGCGCCCACGCTGGCCGGGAGGAAGTCGAAGGATGCGGCGGCCACCGCCATCTCCTCTGCAAGGCCCTGGGCACGGAACTCCTCGGCAGCGGCCCGGAAGCGGCCGGCCGGGCCGGCGGGCAGCAGCGCCGGCAGTTCCCGACGCATGCGCTGCAGCGGTGCCTGGTAAGTCTCCACGAACTCGGCCACCGGCACCTTGCCATGGCCGGACAGGATTATCCACTGCACCAGGCCGTCGGCGGCGCCGACCAGTTCGTCAAGCAGCCGGTACTGGAGTTCCGCAGGCACCTTGTTGTCCAGGGCGAACACCTGTGACACGAAGCTGTCGGCGCTCAGGATCTCCAGGGCGACCAGTGAGGCGCGGATGACCTCGACGGGCGTCGCCCCCGTGTCCCGCAGCTGCCGGTGCACGAAGCTGATGCCGAGCAAGTCCACGACCCTGTTGGTGAACTGCGTCGCCGTGATCTCACGGCGCAGCGAGTGCGCCCGGGTTTCTTGCGGGAACCGCTCCACCAGCACGGGCGGGAAGTAGTCGAGCAGATAATGCTCAAAGTGCGGTTCATCGGGGAAGTCGGTCTCCAGCAGCCGGCGATAAAGGCCCATCTTCACGTAGGCCAGCAGCACGGCGAGTTCCGGGCGGCTGTAGCCCAGACCTGCGCGCTGCAATTCCTGCAGCTGACGGGCGGATGGCAGTGCCTCGACGCGGGGGTCCAGGTCGCCGCGTTCCGCTAGGTATTCCTGGAGTGAGCTGAAGAGCTGCAGGTCACTCACACTGCGCGGCGCCGCCATGCTGAGTGCCAGCGACTGACTGTAATTGTCATGCAGCACCAGGCTCGTGACCTCGGGCGTCATCGCCTCCAGCAGCTCGTTGCGCTCATCGAGGCTGATTGTGCCGGCGGCCACCACCGACTGCAGCAGAATCTTGATGTTCACTTCGTGGTCCGAGAGGTCGACGCCACCCGAGTTGTCGATGGCGTCCGTATTGATGCGGCCGCCACTGCGCGCGTACTCGATGCGGCCCAGCTGGGTGAACCCCAGGTTGCCGCCCTCGCCCACCACCCTGGCGCGCAGCTCGACGCCGTCGACGCGCACCGCGTCGTTGGCTGCGTCGCGCACGTCGCTGTGGGTCTCGGTGCTGGCCTTGACGTAGGTGCCGATGCCACCGTTCCAGAGCAGGTCCACCGGCATGCGCAGGATCGCGCGGATCAGTTCCTGGCCGCTCATGCGCACGGCCGTCACTCCGAGCATCTCGCGCACCTGCGGGGTGAGCTCG
>CAYMUK010000047.1:0-4505 GCA_964393655.1 uncultured bacterium
GCGGGCTCCTCGACTTCCCAACCGGTCCGCCGGCGGATTTCATCCTTGAGGAATTGGCCCAGCGGCACGCCGTCTATATCGATTGCGGGCAGATCATGGATTGTGCCGGTGTCGGAACAGACGAGGTGGTAATGGGGCTGGGCATTGGCATCGAACACTGACTGCCCCGAGGCGCCCTTAAGTTCACGCAGCAGACCGGCGTCGCGTAATACTCCGAGGTTCAGGTAGACCGTGGACAGGCTGATGTCCTCACCTGCCGCACGCAGCTGGCTGTGCAGGGCTTCCGCACTCAGGTGCCCGCAGCCCGGCTGGCGGAACGCTGCCAGGATTGCTTCCCGGGCGCGGCTGTAGCGCAGGCCATGGGCATGCAGTTCAGCTCGTGGGCTCCCATGCCCTGGTCGGTGGTTGTCGTGTGTGATCCGCGTGTCTCTGTCAGCCATCAGCTTCTGCGCTCCGCACGCAGTTCCGACGATGCTAGCATGCCCCTGCCCTCAAACCGGAACTGTTCCGAACAGTGACGCCGCGTCAGGTCGGCAGCAGGTGGCTGACCGCCTCAAGTTCCTCGCTGAGTTCCGCTTCACTGCGCTGCATGCGTTCCCTTACAGCACCGGAGGGCTGGAGGCCTTCGACCACCCGCACATTGCCGCCCTTAATGGTCACGGGGAACGAGTACATGAGACCCTCGGCAACCCCGTAGTGACCCGTCGAAGGGATCGCCATGCTCACCCAATCGTCTTCAGCCGTGCCCCGGACCCAGTCGCGCATGTGATCTATCGCGGCGGACGCCGCGGAGGCCGCGCTGGAAGCGCCCCTCGCCTCGATGATGGCAGCACCACGCTTCTGAACGGTTGGGATGAACTCCCGCTCGAGCCAGTCGCCCTCCACTTGCGAGGACACGCTGTTGCCCGCAGCAGTGGCGTTCTCAATATCCGGCACCTGGGTGCTTGAATGGTTACCCCAGATCGTGAAGCGCCTGATGGCCTTTACGGGAACCCCTGTCTTCGCAGACAGCTGGCTGAGTCCACGATTATGATCCAGCCTGGTCATGGCCGAGAAGCTCGATGGTTTCAGGTCGGGGGCGTTCCTCATGGCGATCAGGGCGTTGGTGTTGGCGGGATTGCCGACGACGAGCACCTTCACATCGCGGCTGGCGACTGCATTCAGCGCGCGCCCCTGTTCAGTGAAGATCTTTCCGTTCGCCTCCAGAAGGTCTTTGCGTTCCATGCCTGGGCCCCTGGGCCTGGAACCAACCAGCAACGCGTAATCGGCATCCTTGAACGCCACTTCAGCCGAATCACTTGCGGTCACACCGGCCAGCAGCGGAAATGCACAGTCGTTCAGTTCCATGATCACGCCATCGAGCGCGCCAAGCGCCGGCGTGATTTCAAGCAGCTGCAGTATGACGGGCTGGTCCTTGCCCAGCATCTCGCCGGCAGCGATACGGAACAGCAGTGCATAGCCAATCTGACCAGCGGCTCCGGTGACTGCGACTCTCAGGGGTTCATTCATCAGTACTTCCTCCGGTAAATCCAGTTGGCTCCATTGTTACATCCAGGTGCTGGCGCAGGGCTGCATCCGAGTGGTGCTCAGGAAGACGGCCGCCTGCGTCGGCTGACGCAATGGGGCGAGGCGTCCCTTTTATCCGGCAGCATATGCCCGGAAAAACTGCACTTTTCACCCGACTTTTCCTGTCCAGGACGGCCAAACTCCCGGAATGTTTCACGTGAAACATTCGTGCATTCAGGCTTGATAACCGAGCAGTTCGAGCAGCCGGGCGAGTTCGTCGTCCGAATGGAAATGGAGCTCGAGCTTCCCGCGTTTGCCACCAACGATGCGGACGCGGGTACCCACGAACCGCGACAGGTCCTGCTCCAGTTCCGCGTGGACAGTCGCCCGGGAAGTGCGGCGGGGCTCACGCCGCTTCAGCGACTCAGCCTGACGGACATTCAGCGATTTCTCGATGACCCGTTGCATGGCCCACTCGCGGTCCTGTTCCGGTTGCGCCAGGATGGCGCGCCCGTGGCCCGCACTTATGCGACCGGCCGCCAGCGCTTCCCTGGCCAGGGGCGGCAATGAGAGCAGGCGCAGTGAATTGGCGATTGCGCTGCGGCTCTTGCCCACCGCCCGCGAGACGTCTTCCTGATTCAGGCCGAAATCCATAAGTTGCTGGAACGCTTCGGCTTCCTCCAGGGCGTTCAGGTTCTCCCGTTGCAGGTTCTCAATGATTGCGAGCTCGAGGGCTTCCTGGTCGGAGAGTTCGCGTACCAGTACAGGAACGACACTCAGGCCTGCCTGCCGGGCAGCCTGATAACGGCGCTCGCCAGCTACGATCTCGAAAGCGCCGTCCCTGGGCCTGACCAGGATTGGCTGCAGAACACCCTTCTCCTTGATCGAGGCGCTGAGCTCCGCCAATGCTTCAGCATCGAAGGTCTTTCGCGGTTGCAGACTGGAGGGCTTGAGCTCCGAAATGGCCAGCCGTTGCGAACCCTGTTCGACCTTTGGCAACAGCGCATCGAGACCCCTGCCCAGACCCCTAGGCTTCGCTGACACGATCAATGACCTCCCCGGCAAGCGCCTTGTAAGCTAACGCGCCAGCTGATTCCGGCGCGTAATCGAATATCGACTGTCCGTACGAAGGCGCCTCGGCCAGCCTGATGCTTCGCGGTATCACCGTCTTGAATACAATCCTGCCCAGATTCTGCCGCACGTTCTCTTCCACCTGTTGCGAGAGCCTTGTCCTGCCATCAAACATCGTGAGCACGATGCCCAATACAGCAAGCTGTGGGTTGAGGCCGCCCTGGACCCGTACGACAGTGTCGATCATGCCAACGATTCCCTCCAGTGCGTAGTACTCCGTCTGTAGCGGAATAATCAGCTTGTCACTGGCCGCAAGCAGGTTCAGCGTCAGCGCCCCGAACGAAGGTGGCGAATCGATGATAATCACGTCATAAAGCGGCCTGACACCAATTAGTGCCTTGGCCAAAAGCTGCATGTTCGCGCTGCTTGCGTCAAGCTCGAGGGCGGCACCAGCCAGATCACCTGAGGCCGGCAGCACGAAGAAATTCTCCGAGGGCCCCTGGACCACCGCACGGCGGGCGGAGGCCTCACCGGACAGCACGTCGTATACCGTGTGTTCACCGATCTGAACCCCGAGACCGCTCGTGGCATTGGCCTGGGGATCAAGGTCGATCAGCAGGACCCTGCGCTGCGCAGCCGCGAGGGCCGCCGCCAGGTTCACGGAGGTGGTGGTCTTGCCCACGCCCCCCTTCTGGTTGATCACTCCGATAATCGGCACTAATTTCCTCCGGGCAGCAGCAGACCCACAACCAGACCGTTGCCGCTGGTGCGCGGTCGGACCGAACTGCCGAGCAGCTTCTGCCCCAGTCGCTCTTCCAGCTCACCGGCTTCGGCCTGCCATTCAGGTCCCTTGCTGCCAAGCAAGAGTACCGTGCCTGCCTGCAGGTGCCGGGTGAGTGCATGGATTGAAGCAAAGCTACCGACGGCCTGGGCCGTGATGACTGACACTTCGAACCCGCTCAGCTCCTTGGCATCGCCGTGATGAACCGTCACGTTGGGCAGGTCCAGTCTTCCCCGGGCAAGGTTCAGGAAGGCACTGCGACGCCGGCGCCGTTCAACCAGATGCACTGAAAGGTCCGGCGCACTGATCGCCAGGGGAAGGCCCGGCAGGCCCACACCGGAGCCCACATCCAGGACTGTGGTCGCCTCGGGAGCAAGGTCCTCCATGAGCTCCAGGTACAGGAGTGCATCGGAGAGGAGTTCGTCCCAGTTGGCAAGTGCCTGCGGCGAAATCAGGTCGAGCGTCAGGTGGTACTCCCGTACCAGTGCGCCGTAGTCAGCCAGTTTGCCGGTGCCGCTCACCCTGACGCATGACCCGTCGACCGGTGTTGCCTGAGGTGCACGAGGAGGGCAGTAACGTCACTGTCACGCACGCCGCGCAGGCGGCTGGCCGCGCCCAGGTTGCCCGGCTGGGCCAGTTTCAGCCGCTCCAGACCCTCGCCGCTCAGGCTGGGTACGGCCGTGTAGTCAACTCCGGCCAGGCTCAGCCCTTCGAAGTCCGAGCGGCGGTCGAGTTCGCGCTGACTGCGCTTGATATAGGAGTCGTAGCGCACCCGGATCTCGAGCTGTTCAATCTCGGCAGCGTTCAGATTCGCCGGGGACAGCTGTGCCTC
The DNA here is from genome assembly GCA_964393655.1 of uncultured bacterium. GTDB lineage: Bacteria > Deinococcota > Deinococci > Deinococcales > Trueperaceae > CALDPK01. The sequence goes on from CAYMUK010000047.1 coordinate 4,191, forward strand.
ACGCAGGGCGCGGTCATAGTCGTAACCGGGACGGCACAGGACACTGATCAGGTTGGAGCCGTGTGTGTAGGTATTCGCAAGACGCTCGAACTCGGCTTCGATACGCGCGTCACTTGCCTGCACCGCGGCGGCAACCTCAGGCTCAACGGTGCCCCAGGCAACACCGGTGGGCACGAGCCGCGACCGGGCGTTGTCCTGCCGGTGGAGCAGCCGGTGTTCGTTGCGCGAAGTGAGCATGCGGTAGGGCTCGTCCAAGCCCCAGCGCACCAGCTCGTCCAGGAGGACCCCGATGTAACCCTGGTCCCGCCTGAGGGT
>CAYMUK010000047.1:4605-12117 GCA_964393655.1 uncultured bacterium
GGCAGGCCCGTCGAGAAGCCCTGCAGGTAGAGCTCGCTGGTATCGGTGCCGTCGGGCTCCACGAACAGCAGGTGCCTGTCCTTGTCCGCGAACCGGACAATCTTGTCCTCGATGGACGGGCAGTAGCGGGGATACGCCCCGTCGGCGTTCCCGCTGTAGTTGGGCGAGGCGTCAAGGTTGTCGCCGATGAGCTCGTGGGTTGCGGCCGTTGTGTGCGTCAACCAGGTGGGACTGGACAGGGCCCTTGAGCCCGGGGTTCCGGTGAAAGAACCCGCCGGGTCGTCGGCCGGTACTTCCTGCATCTCGCTCAGGTTCACGCTGTCCGCCCGGATTCGCGGCGGAGTGCCCGTGCTGAAGCGGCGCAGTTCATGGCCGGTGGCACGCAGGCTGGCCGACAGGTGCCGGGCCGGGGCTTCACCCTGGCGGCCGGCCTCGCGGCTCCGGTTGCCGAACCAGACGACGCCCGCCAGGAAGGTGCCGGTGCACAGCACAACGGCTTCCGCGGCCAACTGCCGGCCATCCGACAGTGTCAGGCCCGACACCCGCCCGGACTCGTGGAGGATCTCGACGACCTCGCCAGCGACAATGTCGATCCCCGGATTGCTGCGCAGCAGGTCCTGGGCGGCCCAGGCGTAGGCATCGCGGTCGTTCTGCACCCGCAGCGAACGGACAGCGGGTCCACGGCTGGCGTTCAGGACCCGGGTGTTGATCGCCGTGGCATCGGCCAGGCGTGGCATGACGCCGCCCAGAGCCTCGAGTTCGAAAACCATCTGTGATTTGCCAGGCCCACCCACCGCGGGATTGCAGGGCATCACGCCGATGCGTTCCGGATTCTGCACTATGAGTGCCACGTCGGCACCCAGGCTGGCGGCAGCCCAGGCCGCTTCGATGCCTGCGTGGCCACCTCCGACGACAACCACTCCGTATTTGCTTCTGGCAGCGCGCGAATCCATTCCGGACACCACTTTAGCGCGTAGTGACGGCCCGGGCCGTAGGCTCCTGACAGGCTGCCAGAGCTCCCCGGCATCTGCTACACTTCCCGGACAGGGATCGGCGCAGGCTGTCCGTTACATTGGCATTACTTTCGGGCCGGCCTCGCCAGGATCCGCGCAGAGAAGAGAGTCGTTTCATGCTTAACCGGGACAATGCGATTTGGGAAGAGCTGCTCGCTCATCTGCGCAGCCAGCTAAGCGAACGGGAATTCAACACCTGGTTCACACAGGTCAAGCCCGTTGGCATCCAGGAGGGCTCCTTCGTGATTGGCGTGGCAGGCAGTTTCGCCCGCGACTGGATTCGCGACAACTACCTGAGCCAAATCGAAGCCGGCCTCAAGCACCTGGGGGCAGACATGCCCAGGGTGGGGCTGCAGGTGCTGCCGCTGGAGGAATCCAGGCAACAGGACATCTTCGCGCTGCCGGAGGCGGAGTACCCGCAGCCGACGGCGGCTACCACCAGAACCCGGCTCAACACCAAGTACCGCTTCGAGAGCTTCGTGGTCGGCAGCAACAACAACCTGGCCTACGCGGCCGCCCAGGCCATCACCGAAAGGCCCGGCCAGACCTACAACCCACTCTTCCTTTACGGCGACGCCGGGCTTGGCAAGACGCACCTGATGCACGCGGTGGGTCACGAGGTGGCGGCACGGTTTCCCAAGCTCGCCATCGAGTACGTCACCACGGAAGCCTTCACCAATGACCTGATCAACGCGATTCGCGAGAAGGACACGAACTCGTTCCGCGAACGTTACCGGTCGGTCGACCTGCTCCTGGTTGACGACGTACAGTTCATCGCCGGCAAGGAGCAGACCCAGGAAGAGTTCTTCCACACCTTCAACTCGCTGTACGAGGCCGGCAAGCAGATAATCCTCTCGAGCGACCGGCCTCCGAAGAACATCCCCACGCTGGAAAACAGGCTGCGCAGCCGCTTCGAATGGGGACTGATCACGGACATCCAGCCACCGGAGTTCGAGACGAGGGTGGCGATCCTGGAGCAGAATGCCCAGTTCCGGAACGTGAAGCTGCCGACCGACGTCGCCGAGTACATCGCCAGGCAGGCCACATCCAACATCCGCGAGCTCGAGGGCGCCCTGGTGCGCGTGATTGTCTATGTGAGCATGAACGGCAGCACCATGTCGGTGGAGGCCGCAGCCAATGCCCTCTCGGATGTATTCGAAACCGGCGAAGTGGTGCTGAGCATGGACGAGATCCTCCGGGTGGTCGGCAAATCTTTCGGCATCGATGTGAAGGACCTGCGCTCGAAGGGCCGGCGCCAGGAACTCGTGGTTCCGCGGCAGCTGGCCATGTACCTGATCAGGGAACACACCCAGCATTCGTTTCCTGAAATCGGTCAGTTCTTCTCCGGCCGCGACCATTCCACCGTCATGTATTCCATCACCAAGTTCACGCAGAGGGTGGGCGAAGATGGCGACCTGCAGCGTAAACTACGGGAAATCCGCCACACGCTGGGCATCTGAACTGACAGGTAATCCACAGCTTGTCCACTGTCGCCGGTAACCCTTGTGGAAACTACCGGCGATTGCCTTATTGCCGGCCGCTGGCCCTGACCAGCACGTGGCGTCCCTGACGCACGCCCCTGCATTAACCCCGTCCTGGACGCGATTGTTGACGAGCATGCGGACAAGCTGTGGACAACTTGGGCATGGACCTGTTCAGAAGTGCCCGCCTTGAGCCGCCTGTGGATAGCTGGGGATTACGTGCAGGGTTATCCACAGGAGAGGTGCACTTATCCCCAGCCGAATCAACAGGTGATTCACGCTCTTCATCGGCCTGAAGCTGCTTTTCCCCACCTTCCACACCCCCTACTACTACTGCTCTTAACCCTTCAGAATGTCTTATGTTCCAGCCGCCTTCGGGCGGCAAAAGCCCGGCAAGCCAGGGACCGGTGCCGGGACAAACCAGGCGGGTAAAGGGTATGCTTCTTGCCGATGAAGGTGCATCTTTCGACCAAGGCTCTGGCCAGTACGCTTGCTCACCTGGAACGGGTCATCCCCCCGCGCAGCAGCAACCCCGGACTCAGTTCGCTACTTGTCCGGCTGACCTCGGACCAGTTGATCCTGAGCGGCACCAACCTTGAAATAGACCTGGAAGCGTTCCTTACCGCCGATGCCACTGGCGCTGAAGGCAGCTGGGCAATTCCGGCCCAGGTGTTCGGCCAGGTGGTCAGGGCACTGCCTGCCGAGACCGTTGACCTGACCTTCGAGGACAGGGAGCTACGTGTCAGCTCCGGACCGTTCGACACCAAACTGCAGTTGACAGATCCCTCGCAGACGCCACTGCTGGATTTCCCCGCCGAATTCCCGGCCAGCTTGCCCAGCGAACTGCTTGCGCGCATCCTGACGAACGTGCGCTACGCCGCTGCGGTCAATGATTACCAGGCGGTTTTCCGTGGTATCCGGCTGGAACTCCACGAGGGCCACACGCGCGCCGTCGCCAGCGACGGCTTCCGGCTTGCCTGGTCGCATGCGGAGGAAAGCAGTGGTCTGGATGCCGACGTGATCCTCCCGGCCCGCGCGGTCGAGGAACTCGCCAGACTGCTGGGGGAATCAGGAACTGCGGAACTGGCGCTGACGGAAGGCCAGTTGAGCCTGCGAACCAGCCAGTACCGCATGAACATCAAGCTGATGGAAGGCAACTTCCCCGATTACAACCGGATAATCCCAAAGAACATCGCGCTGGACATTCAGGCGGTCGCCAGCGAGTTGCAGCAGGCCGTGAGCCGTGTGGCGGTCCTGTCGGACCCTGGCAGCAACAACCGGATCGATGTGTTCCTGGACGGCGATTCGGCAACGATCACTGCGGAGGGGGGCTACGGCGGGGCCAAGGAAATTGTCGGCATCAGCCAGAGTCAGGGCGAGGGACAGCTGGCGCTGTCGTTCAACGCGAGGTACCTGCTGGAGGCAATCAAGCCACTCTCGGGTGACATAAGCCTGAGTTTCTCCGGGACAACCACTCCCACAATCGTGAAAGGCATCGCTGATCCTGGCTACCTGGCCATGATCGTGCCACTCAAGACCGTCGTCGACTGAGCCCCAGCGGCCGTCACCGGACCGGAACAGACGGAGGATAGCAAGTGACCAGAATCGAATCAGTCCATGCCCTGGAGCAACTGGACTCCAGGGGCAACCCCACTGTGGGCGCCACCGTGAGACTCGAAAGTGGCTTCCTGGGGCACGCACTCGTGCCCTCCGGCGCCTCGACAGGTGCCCACGAGGCAGTCGAGCTCCGTGACGGTGGTGACCGCTTCGCCGGCAAGGGCGTGGCCACCGCGGTTGCCAACGTGAACGGCGAGATCGCTGCCGTACTCGAAGGCCTGGACGCCTCCGAGCAGACCGAGCTTGACCGGGTACTGCTGGAACTGGACGGCACGCCGAACAAGAGCAGGCTGGGCGCAAATGCTTTGCTGGCGGTCTCCCTGGCTGCTGCCCGCGCCACCGCCGAGACCCTGGGTCTTCCGCTCTACCGCTACCTGGGCGGCGCCAGTGCCCGGATCCTGCCCGTGCCGATGATGAACGTGATCAACGGCGGGGCACACGCCGATAACAACGTTGACATGCAGGAATTCATGCTGGCACCCGTTGGTTTTGACACTTTCGGCGAGGGCCTGCGCGCAGGAGTCGAGACCTTCCACAACCTGCGCAAGGTGCTGCAGGAACGCGGCTACAACACCAACGTCGGAGACGAAGGCGGCTTCGCGCCGGACCTGAAGAGCAACGAGGAAGCCATCGAAGTCATCCTGCGCGCCATCGAGATGTCCGGCTACCGGCCGGGCGAACAGATAGCCATCGCCCTGGATCCTGCCTCAACGGAGTTCCACCGAGGCGGCAAGTACCATCTGAGCGCCGAAGGCCGGACCCTGGACAGCGACGAGATGGTCGCCTACTGGAAGGACTGGACCAGCCGCTACCCGATCATCTCGATTGAGGACGGGCTGGCCGAGGACGACTGGAGTGGCTGGGCGCGACTTACCGCGGAAATCGGTGACCGCGTGCAACTGGTGGGTGACGACCTGTTCGTGACGAACACGGAACGGCTCCAGCGCGGTATCGACGACAACGTGGGCAACGCGATCCTGGTCAAGGTGAACCAGATTGGCACGCTCACGGAGGCACTCGACGCCATCGAACTGGCGCGCTCCAGCGGTTACCGCAACATGATCAGCCACCGGTCCGGCGAGACCGAGGACACCTTCATCGCCGACCTGGCCGTGGCGGTCAATGCCGGCCAGATCAAGACCGGCTCAGCGAGTCGCAGCGACCGGACCGCGAAGTACAACCGGCTTCTGCAGATCGAGGATGAACTTGCCGATGGTGCCAGGTACCTTGGACGGCGGGCCTTCAGACAGTGACGGATGAGGTCAGGAACACCGGCGGACTGAGTTCGTTACCCTCCCCCGGCGTCCTCAGGCGCCGCAGCAAGATTGTGGCCACGCTGGGACCCGCCAGCAGCAGTCCGGAGATGATCACGAAGCTGGTACAGGCGGGGGTGAATGTGTTCCGGCTGAACTTCTCCCACGGTACGCGCGAGGTGCATGAGCAGAACATCGGTCTCATCCGCGAAGAAGCTGCCCGCACCGGCCGTTCAGTCGGCGTGCTGCAGGACCTGCAGGGACCTAAAATCCGCGTCGGTGTCTTCGCTGACGGCAGCATCGAACTCGAACCCGGAGCGCGCTTCGACCTGACCTGCACCGATTCAACACCAGGCGATGCGAGCAGGGTCGGGGTGACTTACTCAGGCCTCTACGCCGACGTTGCTCCCGGCGACGCGCTCCTGCTGGATGACGGGCGCCTGAGCCTTCAGGTCCAGGAGGTGACCGGCCAGACCATCCGGACGGAAGTCATCATCGGTGGCCGGCTCTCGAACAACAAGGGCATCAACATCCCTGGCGCTGACCTGAGTATCCCCGCGCTCACCGAGAAAGACGTCAAGGACCTGATCGTCGGCGCCGAACTCGGGGTTGACTGGGTGGCGATGAGCTTCGTGCGCAGCCGCGATGACCTGCTCCTGGCCCGCCATTACCTTGGGCGCGAGGGCTCCACGGCGAAGCTGATGGCCAAGATTGAGAAGCCGGGTGCCGTGGAGAGGTTCGACGAAATCCTGCGCGAGGTCGACGGCATCATGGTGGCCAGGGGCGACCTGGGTGTGGAGATGCCACCCGAGCGGGTCCCATTGGTGCAGAAGCGCCTGATCCGCGCCTGCGTGGAGGCCGGCAAGCCGGTGGTGACCGCCACGCAGATGCTGGAGTCGATGATCACCAGTTCCACCCCGACCCGTGCGGAGGCGAGTGACGTCGCGAACGCGATCATTGACGGCACTGACGCGGTGATGCTCTCGGCCGAGACCGCCGTCGGTGCCTACCCGCTGGAGGCCGTCAGGATGATGGACCGCATCGCCCGCTCCGTTGAGGCCGATCCCGGCTACCAGGAGCGCATGCGGGGCTTCCGCCTGGCAACTGACGAGTCCACGGCCGACGTGGTGTCCCTGGGCGCCTGCGACATGGCCTACAACCTGCACGCGGAACTGATTGTCACTTTCACGAGTTCGGGAACCACGGCTTTGCGCGTGTCGCGCCACCGGCCGCCGGCACCGATCCTGGCCATCACCCCCAGCGAGCGGGCGTTCCGGCAGTTGTCGGTCGCCTGGGGCGTCGTGCCGTACATGAGCACGGACATCCACTCCACTGACGAGATGGTGGCGGTCGCGGGCCGGGCCATCAAGGACCTGGGCATCGGCATGCCTGACGGCCGTTTCGTGATTACTGCCGGCGTGCCGTTCGGCCAGTCGGGTACCACCAACCTGATTCGCATCGAGAAGATGCGCTGAACTGAAGGAAAGCAAAGCAAAAAGGGTGGGCGCCGCATCAAAGCGGCGCCCACCCTTTTTGTCGAGACATCCAGTCGCCCGGATTACTCCTCTGCCACAACCTCGAGGTTGAGCATGATTTCCACTTCGGGGTGCGGACGGTAGGGTACCTGGAACTCACCCAGGGTCTTGATGGGTTCGCGCAGTTCGATCTTGCGGCGGTCCACTTCGACCTGATGCTGGGCGGCCAGCACCTCGGCAATGTCGCGGTTGCTGACAGAGCCGTAGATGCGTCCGTCGCCGGACTTGACTGCGATCTTCACCTGCGCGTCGCCGAGGAGATCCTTCAGACGCTCCGCGTCGGACTTGATCTCGTTCAGCTGGCGGGCGCGAAGGTTGAGCATTGCATCAAGTTCGGCCTGGTTCGCGCGGGTCGCTGGAACGGCGAGTCCCTGCGGCACCAGGAAGTTGCGGGCGTAGCCCGGGCGAACCTTGACCTTGTCGCCGGGGTTGCCCAGCTTGTAGACGCTCTCCAGCAGGATGACGTTCACTTGCGGACCAACTTCTCGGTGATCGGGATGATGGCAAGCATCCTGGCCCGCTTGATAGTGACTGCGAGCCTACGCTGGTACTTGGCGCTCACGCCGGTGCGCCGGCGGGGCAGGATCTTGCCGGTGTCGCTGATGAAGCGACG
>CAYMUK010000048.1:0-2515 GCA_964393655.1 uncultured bacterium
CCGGGGTGACCAGCGAACCGGCCTGGGTGACGTGTTCGCCCAGCACGCTGCGCAAAGCGGCGTGCAGCAGGTGGGTGGCGCTGTGGTTCTTCTCCGTGGCGCGGCGCACAGGGTCGACCAGTGCTGTCACCCTGGCGCCCGGTAAGAGGCTGCCGCGCACGATACGGACCGCGTGCAGGTGGTGTCCTGCCGCTGAACTGGTCGTGCCACTCACCAGTGCGCTGCCGCCCGGCCAGTCGAGTTTGCCGGTGTCACCAACCTGGCCGCCGCCTTCGGCGTAGAAGGGGGTGGTGTCCAGCAGGACTGTGCCGTGTTGGCCCTCGCCCAGCTCCTCCACCTGGCTGCCTTCCAGAAGCAGTGCCTGCACGGTGGCGGCCGCGGTGGACTCCAGGTAGCCTGTGAACTCGGTCTCGGTCAGGTCGGCTGCCAGTTGCCCGCCTGTGTCCGCGCCGCCGAACATGTTCGAGGCGGGCATGCTGCCCCGGGACGCCTTGCGTGCCTCTTCGCGCGCCGCTTCGTAACCCGCCGCGTCCACTTTGAAGCCGCGCTCGCTGGCCATCTCGCGGGTCAGGTCGAGCGGGAAGCCGTAGGTTTGCCACAGGTCGAAGGCCACCGCGCCCGGCAGGGTGTCTCCCTGGAGGTTTGACAGCAGGTGCCCTACGCGCTCGATGCCGCTTTCAAGCGTCCTCAGGAACTGCTCCTCCTCGGTCCTGACGGCCAGCTCCACGCGGCTGCGCGCGGACTTCAGGTCCGGGTAGGCGTCGCCCATGGTGTCGACGACCAGGCCGGTGAGTTCGTGCAGCACCGGTTCGCGCAGTCCCAGCAGCCAGGCCTGGCGCGAAGCGCGGCGTATCAGCATCTTGACCACATAGCCCGCGCCGTCGTTGGCGGGGGAGATGCCGTCGGTGATGGCGAAGGTGACGGCCCTGACGTGGTCGGCGATTATGCGCTGCTCCACGCTGTTAACGTCGTCGTAAGCGACGCCGCTGCGCTCCACCAGCCGCCGGATGACGGGCTGGAACAGTTCGGTGGCGTAGGCATCCTGCGCTCCGGTGACCACGGTGGTGATGCGCTCCAGACCCATGCCCGTGTCGATGTTCGTCTGCGGCAGCGGCACCAGTTCGCCACCGGAGAGTTCGAACTGCGTGAAGACCAGGTTCCAGATCTCCATGTACCGGTCGCCGCTGCCGGTGTTCGGGCCGGTTTCGTCGCTCGAGCCGAATTCGGGGCCACGGTCGTAGAAGATCTCCGAGCAGGGGCCGCAGGGGCCCTGGCGGTCGTCAGCGATGGCGTTCGCCGGCCAGAAGTTCTCGGCCTCACCCCAGCGGCTCAGGCGCGCGGCTGGGATGCCGACCTCGTTCGCCCAGATGTCGTAGGCCTCGTCATCGTCCAGGAAGACGGTGACATGCAGGCGCTCGGGATCCAGGCCCAGCCACTCACTGCCGGTCAGGAACTCCCAGGCCCAGTGGATCGCCTCGCGCTTGAAGTAATCGCCGAACGAGAAATTACCGAGCATCTCGAAGAAAGTGTGGTGGCGCCGGGTGCGGCCGACGTTCTCGATATCCGAGTCCTTGCCGCCCGCCCGCATGCACTTCTGGGAGGTCGTGACGCGGTGATGCGTGCCGTAGCCCGGGAAGCGCGGTGTGGCGCCCTTGAAGTAGGGCTTGAACTGCTGCATGCCCGCGACGTTGAACAGGAGCCCCGGGTCGCTGCTCTTCAGGGAGGCACTGGGGTAGACCAGGTGCTCCTTCGACTTGAAAAAATCCAGGTACTTCTGCCGTAAATCGGTTGTCATCTTGGGCTCGCCTCCGTGCAGCACTGAGGGGCCAGTATAGCAATGCCGGCAGGCGGCCAAAGTCGCAGTATCATGGCAGTTCGTGACTGCTCCCCTGCCAGTTCCCCAGGCAAGACAGCTGCTGCTGGCAGGTTGTTTGAACTTCGTGACCATAGGCGTTACCCAGTCGATACTGGGGCCCTCGCTTGCGGCCATCGGGCAGGACTTCAGGATTCCGGCCGCAACGGTCAGCGTCGCCGTCAGCATGCTGTTCCTGGGAGCGGCGGCGGCCATCCTGGCCTCCAGCGTGCTGGTGCGCCGCTTCGGCTACCGCAAGGTCCTGGTGGGCGGCCTCGGCGTGATCGGCGCGGGCGGCCTGCTGATGACAGTCGCCGGCAATTGGCCACTGGCCCTGGTGGCGGCCAGCCTGGTCGGGCTGGGCTTCGGCCTGCAGAACGTCGGCACCAACCTGCTGGTGGTCCGCAGCTTCGGAACCCGCTCCGGTCCGGTGGTCAACCTGCTCAGCGCCATGTTCGGCATCGGCAGCATCCTGGGGCCACTTCTGGTCGGCATGCTGCTGCCTGACTGGCGCATCCCGTTCCTGCTCGTGGCCATCGCCGCCCTGGCGGCCAGCAGCCTTAACCTGCGGCTGCCCGAGCCGCCGCGTGAAACCCGCAACGTCCAGCCGCTGAACCCGGCCATCATCTTCAGCGTCCTGGGTTTCGTGAGCCTGTTCCTGCT
>CAYMUK010000048.1:2615-11816 GCA_964393655.1 uncultured bacterium
GTGACCATGGCGGCGGCCAACCTCGGTCCGGTCCTGACCGCGCCGCTGATCGGTTTCGGCGTTACGCGCGCAGGCAGCGACTTCGTGCCGGTCGCAATCCTTTCCCTGGTGCTGCTGCTTCTCCTGGTGTCTGTGGTCCTGTTCTTCCGCACGCGCGAGCGCTGAACAACAGCCTGAGCCGATTGCTTCCGCCGCAGGGAAGTGCTGTACTGGCGGAACATGGATTCCAGCAGTGCCAGTCCGCAGACCAACAGGCCGCTGGTACTGGCCACCCTCATGCTTTCCATGTTCATGGGTTCGATCGAGGGCACCATCGTCGCAACAGCCATGCCGGACATCGTCGGCAGTCTGGGCGGTTTCTCCTACTATTCCTGGGTCTTCAGCTCCTACCTGCTGATGCAGGCGGTCGGGACGCCGATCTTCGGCCGGCTGTCTGACCTGTACGGGCGCAAGCCCGTGTTCTACACCGGGGTGGGCATCTTCCTGCTGGGGTCAGTCCTGTGCGGCCTGGCGACGAACATGGTGTGGCTCATCATCTTCCGTTTCGTGCAGGGCCTGGGCGCCGGCGGCATCGCGCCCATAACCATGACGATAATCGGAGACATCTACGACGTCGAGGGCCGCGCCCGCATCCAAGGCTGGCTGTCGAGCGTGTGGGGCGTATCGTCGATTCTCGGTCCGCTGGCCGGCGGCCTGATAGTGGAGAACGCCCACTGGTCGTGGATCTTCTGGCTGAACATCCCGTTCGGAATCCTGGCGATTCTGGGCCTCAGGTTCTTCCTGCATGAGCAGGTGCAGAAGCGCAGGCGCAGCATCGACTACCCTGGTGCCTTGCTCTTCTTCGTGGCCATCAGTTCACTGATCATGGTGCTGGTGCAGGGCGGCGTCGCCTGGGCCTGGAACTCGCCGCAGATACTCCTGCTCGGCGCCACTTCGATAAGCAGCCTGCTGCTGTTCCTGCGGCAGCAGACGCGTGCCGAGGAGCCCATCATGCCCCTCTCGCTGTGGCGGCAGCGGCTCATCGCCACCGCCAACACCACCACTCTTATAGCCGGGATGGTGCTGATCGGCCTCACAACATTCCTGCCGACCTTCGTGCAGGGTGTCATGGGCCGCGGCGCCGTGGTCGCCGGCTTCACGCTGACCGCGATGTCTGTCGGCTGGCCCATAGCCTCCACCCTGGCGGGCCGGCTGCTGGTGCGGGTCGGCAACCGCTGGTTGACTGTGGCGGGAGCGCTGCTGCTGGCGGCGGGAGCCCTGACCCTCCTGCTTCTGGAACCAACCAGCGTGCCGCTCCATGCCGGTCTCGGCTCGTTCCTCGTGGGCAGCGGCATGGGTGTCATCAACACCAGCAGCGTCGTCGCCATCCAGTCGACAGTTCCCTGGGAACAGCGCGGCATGGCCACCTCCTCGAATGTCTTCACCCGCATCCTGGGCAGCGCTCTGGGGGCGGCTGTGTTCGGCAGCATCCTCAACACCGTCATCCTGGCGCGCCTGAGCGAGCAGGGCCTGCCCGTCTCGCTGGATGAAGTCCGGCTGCTGCTTGACGCCGGGGTCGCCGCAATCGGCACCGACCCGGTCCTGCAGGACGCGCTGTTCCAGGGTCTGTCCGCGGTGTATGCCGGGGTGTTCGGCGCCGCGCTGGTGACCCTGGTGGTAACCCTGTTCCTGCCTGAAGTCATCCGCAACAGGGCCCCGGCCGCTGGCGCGGTGCGCTAAACTGGCTGCTACCTGCAGGGACGGAGACTGACTTCATGGCTCTACTTGAAATCCAGCACACCGGCCCGGAAGTCTCCGGGCCGGACATTGGCCGCAACGAAGGCACCGAGCTCGAGCTGGGCTGGTTCCGGCACGCCCAGGTGAACCTGTCGGCCGCCGAACGCCGCGCCTCCACGCTGCTGACTCGCAGGACGGTGAAGAAGGAATGGCAGGCGGCCTGGCTGCTCAAGGCAATCACCCTCATCGACCTGACCACGCTGGCGGGGGATGACACGCCGGGACGCGTGCGCAGGCTCTGCGCCAAGGCGAAGAACCCGGTGAGGCGCGACCTGCTCGAGGAGATGGGGATGCTGGACGCAGGCATCACCACCGCCGCCGTCTGCGTGTATCACGAGATGGTGGAGGTGGCGGTCAAGGCGCTAGCCGGTTCCGGAATTCCGGTCGCTGCCGTCAGCACCGGCTTCCCCGCGGGTCTGAGTCCGCTGGAAACCCGCCTGGCTGAAATCCGCGCGTCCGTGGCCGCCGGCGCCACCGAGATTGACATCGTGATTTCCCGCCGCCTGGTGCTGCTGGGCGACTGGCAGGGGCTGTACGAGGAGCTGAAGGCTTACCGCGCTGCCTGCGGCGACGCGCACATAAAGGCCATCCTGGCAACGGGCGAACTCGGTACCCTCCGGAACGTCTACAAGGCCAGCATGGTGGCGATGATGGCGGGCTGCGACTTCATCAAGACCTCAACCGGCAAGGAAGGCGTGAACGCCACACTGCCGGTGTCGCTGACAATGGTCCGTGCGATCCGCGATTACCACGACCGGACCGGCTACCAGGTCGGCTTCAAGCCCGCCGGCGGCCTGCGCACCGCCAAGGACGCGCTGGCCTGGCTGATCCTCCTGAAGGAGGAGCTCGGCAACACCTGGCTGGACCCGCACCTCCTGAGGTTCGGTGCCAGCAGCCTGCTGTCCGACATCGAACGCCAGCTGGAACACCACGTGACCGGCCGTTACTCCGCCCTGCACCGCCATCCCTTGGCTTAAGGAGCACCATGAGTGTCATTTCAGTAAGCGACGCCTTCAAGTCAATGGAGTATGGCCCCGCGCCCGAATCGCGCGCGCTGGCCGACGAGTGGCTGCAGGCGCACGGTTCCGCCTTCGGGCACTACATAAACGGCAGCTTCACGAACCCCGATGCCGGCCTGACCTTCGAGAGCATCAACCCTGCCACCGGCAAGGTGCTGGCGACAGTCGCGCAGGGCTCGGAAGCCGATGTCGACCGCGCCGTCCGGGCCGCTCGTGCGGCGGCTGCGGACTGGGCTGCCACCCCCGGGCATGAGCGCGCCCGGTTCATGTACGCCCTTGCCCGGCAGATCCAGAAGCACAGCCGCCTGTTCGCGGTGCTGGACACGCTGGACAACGGCAAGCCGATCCGCGAGACCCGTGACCTGGACGTGCCGCTGGCCGCCCGCCATTTCTATCATCACGCAGGCTGGGCCCAGCTGCTGCAGAGCGAGTTCCCCGGCTACCGTCCCGTGGGCGTCTGCGGTCAGATAATCCCCTGGAACTTCCCGCTGCTCATGCTCGCCTGGAAGGTGGCACCCGCGCTGGCTGCGGGTTGCACGGTGGTCCTCAAGCCCGCCGAGTTCACGCCGCTGACGGCGCTGCTGTTCGCGGAAATCACGCGTCACGTGGGCCTGCCAGCGGGCGTGTTCAATCTGGTCACAGGCGACGGCGATACCGGCGCCGCGCTCGTGGAACACGATCAGGTGGACAAGCTGGCCTTCACGGGTTCGACCGAGGTAGGCCGCCTGATCCGCCGGCAGAGTGCCGGCAGCGGGAAGAAACTCAGCCTGGAACTCGGCGGCAAGAGCCCGTCCATCGTGTTCGAGGACGCCGACTTAGATGCAGCCATCGAGGGCCTGGTTGACGGCATCTGGCTGAACCAGGGCGAGGTCTGCTGCGCCGGCAGCCGCCTGCTGGTGCAGGAAGGACTGGCGGAGGAGATGTACGCGCGACTGCGCCGGCGCATGGCGCGGCTCAGGGTGGGCGACCCGCTGGACAAGGCCGTCGACATCGGCGCCCTGGTGGCCCCGGTGCAGCTGGAACGGATCGAGCGGCTGGTTGAACTGGGGCGCAGTGAAGGCGCCACCTGCTGGCAGCCGGAGATGGACCTGCCCGGCGAAGGACTCTTCTACCCGCCGACCTTGTTCACGGACGTGGATCCCTCGGCGACCATCTCGCAGGTCGAGATTTTCGGCCCGGTGCTGGTGGCCACAACCTTCCGCACGCCTGACGAGGCCGTTGAGCTGGCCAACAACAGCCGCTACGGCCTTGCCGCCTCGGTGTGGAGCCAGAACCTGGACCTGGCGCTCGACATCGCCAGCCAGGTGAAGGCCGGCGTGATCTGGGTGAACGGCAGCAACATGTTCGACGCCGCCGCAGGCTTCGGTGGTTACCGCGAGAGCGGCTTCGGCCGTGAAGGCGGTCGCGAGGGCATGTTCGAGTACCTGCTGCCCGACTGGCAGTTCAGCAAGCGTGCTGCGGAAACCGGCCCGGCGGACGACTTCCAGCCTGTGGCGTCGAACGGGGCTGACGGGCTGGCCGGCGACGTGGCCGCTGTTGTCGACCGGCTTGGCGACGACCTTGACGACATGGGCGACCTGGCCGATGACGAGTTCGGGGCCTTCGCGGCAGACTTCGACTTCGACGTCGCGCCCGAGCCCGAGCAGGTGCCGGCCCCCGAGCCGCAGCAGGACCCGGTCCCGGCGGCTTCCACGAGTTCACCCGGCAGTGCTGGAATCGACGCGACTCCGAAGCTCTACATCGGCGGCAAACAGGTGCGCGCTGACAGCGGTTACAGCTACGCGATAACCAGCGAGCGCGGCAGGTTCCTGGGCGAGGTGGGCCTGGGCAACCGCAAGGACATCCGCAACGCGGTGGAGGCCGCCCGCAAGGCCGGCGTCTGGAGCAGGACCACCGCGCACAACAGGGCGCAGGTGCTCTATTACCTGGCCGAGAACATGAGTCAGCGCTCGGAGGAACTCGCGGAGGTCATCGACAGCCTGAATGACGCGGGCGAGCCCCGCGGAGCCGCCGAGGTCGAGGCCAGCATCCGCCGCATCTACACGTATGCGGCCTGGGCCGACAAGTACGACGGGCAGGTGCACGCGACGCCTTCGCGCAATGTGACCCTGGCCATGAATGAACCATGGGGCGTAATGGGCGTTGTGGCGCCGACCGAGTACCCGCTGCTTGGCCTGCTGAGCCTGATTCTGCCGACCCTGGCCATGGGCAACCGGGTCGTGGCGATCCCGTCCTCACCCCGCGCCGCCATCATGGCGCCGCTGTACCAGCTGTTCGACACCAGTGACGTGCCGGCTGGTGCCATCAACCTGGTGAGCGGCAACCGTGACGAGCTGGCGCGCGTCCTGGCGCAGCATGATGACGTTGACGCCATGTGGTACTGCGGTTCACGCGGGGGCGCCACGGCGGTGGAAGAGGAGAGCACCGGCAACCTGAAGGCAACGTGGATAATCCGCAGCAGCGGCCGCGACTGGCTGGATACGGAACTGGGCGAAGGTCGCGAGTTCCTGCGGCGTGCCACCCAGGTGAAGAACATCTGGGTGCCTTACGGAGAGTAGTGCAGCTGGCGGCCGGCGGAGGACCTCAGGGTTTGAACCGGTCGCGGTGCACTGTCCAGGCCAGGCCGAGGACCAGCAGCGTGGATATGAGACTGGTGCCGCCGTATGACATCAGCGGGAGCGTGATGCCGGTGACTGGCGCCAGGCCGATGGCCACGCCGATGTTGACCAGCACCTGGAATCCCACCAGTACCGAGGTGCCGGTGATTATCAGCACGTCCCTGTCTTCGGGACAGTCCGCCGCCATGCCCAGCAGCCGCCAGAACAGCAGCCCGTAAAGGGCGAGCAGCAGCAGTGCTGCTATCAGCCCGCCTTCCTCGGCCAGCACGGGGAAGATGAAGTCGTTGTGCTGCTCGGGGATGAAACCCAGCTGCGACTGTGTGCCCTGCTGGTAGCCCTTGCCGAACAGGCCGCCGGAACCGATGGCGATGCGGCTCTGCAGCACCTGGTAACCGCTGCCCAGCGGATCAGCGGCGGGATCAAGGAACGTGAGCAGCCGCTGCTTCTGGTAGGGCGCCAGCTGCGGCCACACCAGTGTGGGTACGGCCACTCCGACCAGCGCCGCCGCGATGACCAGTTGTTTCCAGGGCACTCCGCGCACCAGGATCATGCCGGCACCGACCGCGGCCAGGATGAGCGTACCGCCCAGGTCGGGCTCCAGAAACACGAATCCCAGCGGCACGGCTATCAGCGCGAAGGGTCGCAGGTAGCTGACGAAGGAGCCGAGCGGCCGGTTGTGCAGCACCTGTGCGAGCGCCAGGATCAGGGCGATCTTGGCGATTTCCGACGGCTGGAATCTGGGCAGTGGACCCAGCTTCAGCCAGGAACGCGCGTTGTTCACTTCCTGACCCATGATCATGGTCAGGGCCAGGAGGATAATAGCGAGGACATAGGCCGCCGGGGCGAGTTGCATGATGCGCTGGCGGCCGAGAACCAGTACGACGCAGATGGCAACTACGCCCAGTCCCAGGGCAATGAACTGCTGCCGCAGCAGTTCCGGGGTGGCGGCGGAATTGAGCGTCACGAAGCCGACGGCGACTATGGCCGCGGCGATGAAGGGCAGGAACCATTCCTTGGTCAAAACAGGACTCCGGGGGTAAATTCTCCCGGAGTCAGTCTAACCATGCCAGCATGAGCTTTCCTGACAGGCCGGTTACTCGACGGTCACGCTCTTGGCCAGGTTGCGCGGCTGGTCCACATCGGTTCCCAGGTGCACAGCGGTGTGATACGCCAGGAGCTGGACGGGGACGGCGTACACGAACGGCTGCACGAACGGATCGCACGCCGGCAGCACCAGGCTGGCCTCAACGATTCCGTCCAGCTGCTCCCGGCCGCGCTCGTCCGTCAGGGCGATCACGCGTCCGCCCCGGGCCGCCACCTCCTGGATGTTGGACAGGGTCTTCTCGAACAGGTCATCACTGGGCGCGACCACGATGACCGGAGTCTCCTCATCAATCAGGGCGATCGGCCCGTGCTTGAGTTCGCCGGCGGCGTAGCCGGAGGCGTGCAGGTAAGATAGTTCCTTCAGTTTCAGTGCGCCTTCCAGGGCCAGCGGGTAGGAGGAGCCGCGCCCGAGGTAAAGGACGTGCCGGGCCTTGGCGAGGCCACGGGCGACGCGCTGGATTTCGTCGTCGCTGCGCAGTGCCTCACCCAGCAGCCTCGGTACACCGGCCAGGGCCTGCACCAGGCGTTCCTCTTCGCCTGCGGCCAGCGTGCCGCGGGCGCGGGCGGCGTCAAGCGCCAGGCTTGCGAGCACAGCCAGCTGACCGGTGAACGCCTTTGTGGAGGCCACTCCGATTTCGGGCCCAACCAGCAGCGGCCAGACCGCGTCTGATTCGCGGGCAATCGAGGACTCCTGCACGTTCACCACCGCGCACGCCTTGTGGCCGTTCAGGGTGCAGTACCGCAGCGAGGCCAGCGTGTCGGCCGTTTCGCCTGACTGCGAGATGAACAGCGACATGCCGTGCGGGTCCAGCGGCGGCTCGCGGTAGCGGAACTCAGAGGCAACGTCCAGGTCGACAGGCAGGTTCGCCAGGCTCTCGAACCAGTAGCGCGCCGTCAGGCCAGCCAGGTACGCGGTGCCGCAGGCGGAGATGTTGAGCCGTGAAAGCTGCTGCCAGGGCACCGGGCTGGGGACGGGCAGCCGGGCGCGCCCGCCGGCCAGGTCCAGGTAGTGCGCCATGGTGTGGGCCAGGACCTCCGGCTGCTCCGCAATCTCCTTGGCCATGAAATGGCGGTGGCCACCTTTGTCAACCAGGAAGGCGCTGGCGCTGGATTTCAGTGACTGTCTGGCAACCTCGTTGCCGGTCTGGTCGAAGAACCGCGCGCCGC
Source organism: uncultured bacterium (assembly GCA_964393655.1). Taxonomy (GTDB): domain Bacteria; phylum Deinococcota; class Deinococci; order Deinococcales; family Trueperaceae; genus CALDPK01. The sequence continues at coordinate 10,300 of CAYMUK010000048.1, forward strand.
CGCGGGTCAGGACCACCCAATCACCCTCGTCCAGGTAAGTGATCGTGTCCGTGAACGGGGCGAGCGCGATGGCGTCCGAACCCAGATACATCTCACCGTCACCGTGACCCACAGCCAGGGGACTGCCACGGCGCGCGCCGATCAGCAGGTCCTCATGACCTTTGAACAAGATCGCCAGTGCGAAGGCGCCTTCAAGCCGCGAGAGTGCACTCGCAACTGCTTCCTGGGGGCTGCGGCCGGCGGCCAGCTCCAGGTCGATCAGGTGGGTGACCACCTCGGTGTCCGTGTCGCTTTCGAACCTGCTGCCCCTGGCCTGCAATTCACCGCGCAGCTGCCGGTAATTCTCGATGATGCCGTTGTGTACCACTGCCACGCGCTCCGTGGCGTGCGGGTGCGCATTGTCCTCCGTGGCGGCACCGTGCGTCGCCCAGCGGGTATGCCCGATGGCCGTCCGGCCTTCAAGCGGCGCGCCGGCAAGAAGCTCCTGCAGGTTGCCGAGTTTGCCCTTTGCGCGCTGGCGGACGATGCCGCCTGCCGTCAGGGTGGCTATGCCCGCCGAGTCGTAGCCACGATATTCAAGGCGGCGCAGCGCCGACAGCGCCTGTTCGGCAGCTGGGCGCTCGAGCAGCAGTCCGACTATTCCGCACACGGGTTGTCATCCTCTGTCATGTTCTCTCCAGGGTTTTCCGGTTTCAGGGGGTAATTCTAGCGCAGCCCGGCGCGCAGCGTGACGGGTAGGATTGGCACGTGCCGACCTCAGTTCCGTCACTTTCGCCACTGGATCCGGCCGCCTTGCTCGTGCCCGAAGCGGCAGCCCGCCACGTGCTGGGTTCCATGATCAGGAGGACACTGCCTGACGGTCAGGTGCTGATGGCCCGGATAGTCGAGGTGGAGTGCTACTTCCAGACGGACCCCGCCAGTCACACCTACAGGGGAGAGAGCAAGCGCAACACGGCCATGTTCGGGCCGCCGGGGTATGCGTACATCTACCTGAGCTACGGAGTGCACTGGTGCCTGAACGTCACCGCTGGTCCGCTGGGCCACGGTGCCGGTGTTCTGATCCGCGCGGTTGAACCGCGTGAGGGTATTGAGCGCATGCGCCAGCTGCGTGGGCTGCCTGGGGGGCCCGACCGCCTGATCGGCAACGGGCCCGGGAAACTGGCAAAGGCCCTGGCGATTGACAGCGCGCTGTATGGGCATGATCTCAGCCTGGAGCCACTGCAGGTTCTCGGCGGGGGCAGTGTACCGGCAGGCGAGGTTGTTGCCACGCCGCGCATCGGCATCAGCGTCGCGCAGGACGCGCTGCTGCGCTTCTGCCTCAAGGGCTCGGATCATCTGTCAAGGCGGGTGGTACGGAGAGTTCCGGATGCTGCCAAATGAGAACTCCCGGTCACTTTTATCGCTCTGTCGGTGCCGCCTGCTGACCTTCGGCAGTTTCTTGCTTCAATGCGGCTACTCAGTCGAGCCCCCAGTGTGAGCGGGAGTTCCTCAAGCAGGAAGATTCGTTTTCCGTATCT
>CAYMUK010000049.1:0-11786 GCA_964393655.1 uncultured bacterium
CGGCTTCTACCCGAACGCCCTCGGCAGCACGGTTCCGTTCAACACCATCACCAAGGACTGAAGCAGGGTTCTTGCCAGCGGTGGGAGACATGCGTCTCCCACCGCGCTTCCTCCCACCCCCGGGGTATCTGATTGTTCGCATATGCAGTTCGCCGTATTCTTGGCCTGATTCCCGTCCTCTTCGGCGTCAGCCTCCTGGTTTTCATGATTCCGCGCCTGGTGCCGGGCGATCCCGCCACCATCATGCTTGGCGAGCGTTCCTCACCCGTGGACCGCGACCGCCTGCGGCAGGACCTGGGCCTGAACCGTCCCATGTTCCTGAACTGGGAGGGCATGTCCGAGCAGGGAATCACAGGCCTGTTCGATTCCCAGTACTTCGGCTTCATGGGCAGCGCGCTCAAGCTGGATTTCGGCCGCTCAATATTTTCCTTCATCCCGGTCAGGGACGGTCTGCTGCAGCGCTTCCCGGCGACACTGGAGCTGGCGCTATTCGCGATGATCTTCGCGGTGCTCGTGGGCATCCCGCTGGGGGTGATCGCGGCGCTTCGCCGCGGAACCCTTGCCGACACGTCCGTGACGGTGTTCGCCCTCGCCGGAGTGTCTTTCCCCGTGTTCTGGCTGGGCATTATCTTCATTTACATATTCGCCGTAAACCTGGGCTGGCTGCCGTCCAGCGGCCGCATCAGCGTGACGATGAACCTGAACAACATCACCGGGCTCTACGTGCTTGACGGCATGCTCCAGGGCCGCTGGGATTTCGTGGTTGACGCCCTGAAGCATCTGGTCATGCCGGCAGTCGCCGTGGGCACCATCCCGCTCGCCATCGTGGTCCGCATGACCCGTTCCTCGATGCTCGAGGTGCTGGGCCAGGATTACATCCGCACCGCACGCGCCAAGGGCCTGCCGAAGCGTGTCGTCACCCGCAAGCATGCGCTGCGCAACGCCCTCCTGCCGGTGGTCACGGTCATCGGCCTCAGCTTCGGCACCCTGCTGTCCGGCGCCATCCTCACCGAGACCGTCTTCGCCTGGCCTGGCATCGGCCGTTGGGTCTACCAGGCCATCGCCAGTCGTGACTACCCCATAATCCAGGGCGGCGTGCTGTTTGTCGCCTTCGTGTTCGTGGTCGTCAACCTGCTGGTCGACCTCTCCTACAGTTTCATCGACCCCAGGATCCAGTACTCATGAGTGATGTAGTAGCCGCATCCCAGTCAACCAGGGCCAGCTCGCTGGGCCGTGACGCCCTGAAGCGCCTGCTGCGCCATCCCACCGGCCTGCTGGGCGCCGCCATCATCCTGCTGTTCATTCTCAGCGCGCTGCTGGCACCCGTGCTGCGGCCGGGCGACCCGCTGCGCAGCAACCTCTCCGCCCGCAACACGCCACCGACACTGCTCATGAGCGGCAGTGAACTGGAGGCCCGCGACCTGAGCCGCAGCTCCTATCCGCTGGGCACCGACGCGCAGGGCCGTGACCTGCTGCAGCGCGTTCTCTACGGCGGTCGCATAAGCCTGCGGGTAGGCCTGATTGCCGTGGCCATCGCCATGAGCATCGGCACGCTGCTGGGGCTGATAGCCGGCTACGCGGGTGGCAAGGTGGACATGGCCATCGTCTGGCTCATCGACATCCTGCTGGCCTTCCCGGGGATCCTGCTGGCAATCTCCATCGTCGCGGTCCTGGGGCCCAGCCTCACCAACTCGCTCATAGCCATCAGCATCACGCAGATACCCATCTACATCAGGATCATGCGCTCGGTGACCCTGTCGCTGCGCGAGAGCGACTACGTGCATGCCGCGCAGGCCATGGGCTCGCGAGCGCCGCGCATCATCCTGGGCCACATCCTGCCAAACAGCCTGTCGCCACTCCTGGTGCAGGTCACCATGTCCATCGGCACGGCCATCCTGGATGTCGCCGCCCTCGGTTTCCTGGGCCTTGGCGCCCAGCCGCCGGCGGCGGAGTGGGGTGTCATGATCTCGGACGGCTTCGACCGCTTCCGCGCAGCGCCCTGGCTGTCCATCGCGCCGGGCCTGGCGATCTTCCTGTCGGTCATCGGCTTCAACCTGCTGGGCGACGCCGCCCGTGACGCACTCGACCCGCGTCTCAACAAGGACTAGGGTGCGGGAGGACCTCGAGTTCCAGCCGGTCGCACTCCGTGACGTACTGAGCGAATCCGCCAGCCGGCTCAAGGGCAGCAAGACCTCGCTGCTCCTGGGCACGGCTCTGCTGATACTGGCGAACCTGCTGGCCCTGCTGCTGTCGACAGTTGTCGCCCCCGGCTCGCTGCTGGAGCCGCCGACCCTGCTGGAGAACGTGACCACAGGTCTCATCGGCGCAGTGGTGTCATCCCCGATCCTTGGTGGCTTCGCCCTGATGGCGCTCAAGCGTGCCCGCGGCCAGGCCATCGACCCCGGAATGATCATGAGCGGCACCCGCTACGCTACGCGCTTCCTCACCTACGGCATCATCACCACGGGCCTGTCCCTGCTGGTCTGGTTCCTGCCCGCACTGATCGGGCAGCTTCTGTGGCTGGTCGTCGGCGTGCTCCTGACGTTCACCGCCTACTTCATCGTGGACCGGGATCTGGGTGCGGGCCACGCGATGCTGGCCAGCCTGGCGATGGTGCTGAGCAATCCGGCCGCAGTTACCGGCTGGATGCTCCTGGGTGTGGCGCTCTCCCTGGCAGCGGTACTGACACTCGGCATCGGCCTCATCTGGCTGCTGCCCTTCCTGCTCATCAGCAACGCGATGCTCTACCTGCATGCACTGGGCGAGCCGGCGGAGGTCCCTGCCGCCTAGGGCCAGCGCTTTTGCATGACGCGCGCGGCGCGTTCAGGCAGCGTTCAGGCGTCCCTGTGCATCCTGTGCGTACTTGACCTGACCGGATACGGAACAGGGACGCCTGCGTGTATAGTTTCCGCAACCTGAGGAATCCGGTCGCGGCACCCTGCGGCGGCGACGGTCAAGAGGGAAACGGGGGAGTCTTAGGTGACGATTTCGAAGAGGTTCTTGCTGTGGCTGCTGCTCAGCCTGCTGGTCCTGGCCGTCGGCGGTTGCCGGCAGGCTCCGGAGGACACCGGTCCTGAGCCCGGAGCCTGGAGCGCCAGCCTGGCGTTCGACCGGGCGGCCGCCGGCGACCTTATGACCGTGCTCACGCCGAACGGCGGCGCGGCGGCAACCACCGTGGTGGTCGGCGGCACCCAGCTGACGGTGCTGCAGCCGGCCGCGGACGACCGCAGCCTGACATTCACGGTGCCGGCGGGCCTGTCTGGCACCACCACTGTGAAGCTCGGCCATGAGGGCGAGAGCAGCGAGCACGAGCTGGTGATACTGCCGGCGGCTGACGTCAGCCAGTTGCTCCTGGTCGTGGATCCCGACCTGACGCTCAGCGCCCTGAACGCGATCCTGGCGAATTACGGCGTGCCCCCGGTGGCTGAGCCGCTCAGGCAGCTTTATGGCCCCAACTCCTACGGCGAGTGCCTGGGTCAGCTCGCACTTATCGACCTGCCGGAAGGCCATCCGTCAGTGGGCGAACTCCTGGCCGAACTGGCGCGGGAGGAGCAGATCTGGGCGGCGGATCCCAAGAGTGAATGGGGCTTAAGCAGCGCCAGCCAACTGGAACTCAGCGGCCAGGTCGGCCTGCGGCAGACGCATCCCGCGCTGACCGGCAGCGGTGTCACCATCGCGGTGCTCGATACGGGCGTCGCCGCCGTAACGGAGCTTGGCGCCCGGCTCCTGACGCAGATTGACGTCCTTGACGAAAATGAAACCGGGGATCCCTACTTAGACGCAAGTGGCAACGCCACCGGTCACGGCACGGCAGTGGCGACTCTGGCGGCCGGAACCACGTTGGGCGTCGCCCCTGGAGCTGCGGTGCTGCCTGTTCGCGTCTGCGACGCGGACGGCCTGTGTCTGGCCAGCGACGTGCTGCTGGGAGTGTGCAGGGCGCTGTCGCAGGTCAATCCCGCCGATGGCCTGGTCATCAACCTGAGCCTGGGCGGCGACAGCGAGGTGCGGGTCCTGAGCCGCCTCCTTGAATCCGCCACATCGCGCGGCGCCGTGGTGGTTGCCGCCGGCGGCAACAGCGATTCCGCACCACCCCACTGGCCGGCAGCCGGGTCGCCCGGTAACCCAGGCCTGCTGGCGGTGGGCGCGCTCCAGGTGACCGGGGTGGAAGCCGACATCGGCGCCCTGCTTGCGGATGTTTATTTTGAATTGCAGGTGCCCGGTGTAGCCGCGCTCGAGGTGCTGGATTCACGCGGGAACGGCTACCTGTCGGTGCGTGACGACCCGCTTGCCGCCATCGAAATCTACGATGCGGAGGTCGGGTTCACCCTGAGCGCAGAGGCAGACGCACTGCGGCTGGTGCTGGAGCTTACGTCCACGGCCGTCACCGGCTTCGAGCTGCTGCTTGACGGCACCTCCCTGTCGATCGGCGACGTCGCTGACCTTCGGCTCACTCCTATGCTCCAGGACGGTTATCTGATCCAGTCCCTCGGGGCAGAAACCGACCCGTGGGTTGAGCTGCTGATAGACCCGATTCCCGCGGAATTCAGTCTGTTAAGCCCTGGCACCCTGCGCATGCTGGAGCTGGAACTCGTGCAGGTGACGGGCGCCCCGGGTGGTTACACCAGCGGCGACTACCTGAGCCTGGCGGCCCCGGCGGTGAACCTGACTGCCAGCGATCCGGCGGGTGCTGCCAGTGCCGCATTCACAGGCACCTCGTTCGCCACGCCGCAGGTTGCCGGTGCGGCAGCGCTGCAGCTGCAGCTCCAGCGGTCACTGGGCAGCGGGGATGCCGGGGCCGTAGCCCAGGCACTGCTTGAAGGCAGCCGGCCGGTGGCTGTTCCGGCGGAATTGGCAGGCGCGGGCCGCCTTGACCTGCGGTACCTGATCGGTGGACCGGGCTTGCCTTAAGCTCCCTGAATCACGGCTGCAGCTGCTAACCTGCCTGCATGGAATTGCCACCGGTAACCCTTTCCGAGGTGCAGACGCCTGCCCTCGTGCTTGACCGCGCGCAGCTGGACCGGAATGTCGCCCGCGTGCGCAGCCACATCGAGTCACTGGGAGCCGCTTTCCGGCCCCACCTGAAGACCGTGAAGTCGGTTCCCGCTGCCTGGCATCTGCAGGATCTGGGCAGCGGACCGGTTGCCGTATCCACCTTGCGCGAGGCCGAGGAGGTCGCTGCAGCGGGCGCCACGGATATCATCTACGCCGTCGGCATCGCGCCCGACAAGTTCGAACGCGTGGCACTGCTGCGCCGGCAGGATGTGGACCTGGCCGTGATCCTTGACTCTCGGGCACAGGTCGACGCGCTGCTGCTCGCGCAGGAGCGCTTCGGCATCCAGCTGGCCGCACTGATTGAAGTGGACGCCGACGGGGTCAGGGCCGGGCTGCTGCCCGACGATCCGCGCCTTGTCGACCTGGGCATCAGGCTGGCGGAGGGTGGCGCCCAGTTCCGCGGCGTCCTAACGCACCACGGGGGTTCCTACGCCGGCCGTTCGGCGGATGAACTCGCTGCCTTCGCGGAGGAGGAGCGACTGGCGGCGGTCACTGCCGCCACGGCCCTGCGCGCCGCGGGCGTGCCCTGCCCGGTGGTGAGCGTGGGATCCACCCCCACGGCGACCTTCAGCCGAAATCTGGCCGGGGTCACCGAAGTGCGCGCGGGTGTGTTCTCGCTGGGCGACCTGGTGATGGAGGAGGTCGGCGCCGCCCAACTCGAGCAGATCGCGGTTTCCGTCCTGGCCACGGTCACGGGCGAACAGCGCGAACGCGGCAGAATCTTCACCAACGCCGGCTGGACCGCCCTGTCACCCGACCCCGGCACCAGGAATCACGGCTATGGCCGCGTGGCGGACCTGGCCGGCAGAGAGATTCCCTGGCTGTTCGTCAGGCACGTGAGCCAGGAGCATGGCATCCTGGAGCTGCATCCGGATGCGCCCGCGGGCACGCCATTGCCGCAGCTGCCGTACGGCACCAGGGTCCGCATCCTGACCAACCACGCCTGCGCCACCACCGCGATGCATGAGAACTACCTGGTGGTGGACGGGGCCTCCCCGCAGGTGAACGACATCTGGCCCATCTTCCGGGGTTGGTGAATTACAGTGTGCGGGCGCGGCTGACGTATAATCCGGCCTGACATGCGGAAGCGCTCGTCGCCCGGGCTCAGGCGGTTAGCTGTCAAGCGGCAGGGCGAACAGGACGAATCATTCCAGAAGAGGTGTACAGATGGCACGTGAACCGATCTACCTGACCAAGGACGGTCTGGAGAAAATCAAGGAAGAGCTGCGCTACCTGAAGGAAGTGCGGCGCCAGGAGATCAGCGATTACATGGGTTCGGCAATTGCCGACGGCGACATCCGTGAGAGCGCCGCCTACGATGACGCGCGCCAGCAGCAGAGCGCAAACGAGGCCCGCATCGCCGACCTGGAGGAAATCGTTGCCCGCGCCACCGTCGTGGCCCGCAAGGAGGGCGAGGAGTCCTACATCACACTGGGCGCGCACGTGACCCTGACGGACGAAAACGGAAACAGCCGTGAGCTGCGCCTGGTCGGCACGCACGAGGCGGACATCCTTGACCAGAAGGTGTCGGATGAGTCGCCCATCGGCAAGCAGTTGGTCGGCCGCAGCGTGGGCGAAACCATCACTCACGGCAAGCAGACCTACACCATCACCGAAGTCAGCTTCCGTTAAGGTTCGATTGGTTCGCTGACAGCCGCCCGGGGGATTTTTCTCACGGGCGGCTGTTAGATTGAGGCATGCTCAAGGGAGTCCTGTGGCTGTTCGGCGCGATCCTGTTGCTCCTGGTTGCGCTGTCGCTGCGGCCTGACGACCTTGCGGAGCTGCCGGACGCCAACGTGCGGCTGCTTGACGCGACGGTCGCGCTCTACCCGCGCGCGGACCCAGAGGCGATCTGGCATTTTGCCAGTCCCGAGGTCGACTACTCACCCGACGCGGGAACCTCTGTCCTGCGTGACCTCAGCGATGGCCGCCGGGTGGTGGACGGGGAGACCGACTTCACCCTGCATGCGGCTGAACTGCTGATTGACGCGGACGACAACCTGCAGGGGGACCGCGTACTGGCGCACCTTGTCCGCACGGATGAATGCCTGAGCATGCTGGCTGCTAACGGCAGCCCGGTGCTTATCGACCAGAGCCAGGGACGCTTCGAGGTTCCCCTGCTGCACATCGACGGTCCCGCCTGGGGCAGTGACAACCAGTGGCAGCGTGTCAGCGCAAGTTTCGACCTCGAGGATTTCACTGCCGGCGGTCCCGGCACGGTTACAGTCAACGAATTCCTGGCCGGTGAGGGCCCGGAAGGTCCTAGGAGGACTGCATGCGCATCCTGATATCCGTACTGCTCATGGCGGGCCTGGCACTTGCCCAGGACGCCGCGGACCCCAGCGGTCGCATAATCCGCATCGAATTCGCGGACGGAACCACCAGCGGCAACATCCGCTACGGCCCCATCACTTACCAGCATCCCGAGGTTGACGGCATCACCGCGACAGTGTCCAACCTGACCATCCTGGCGCAACACGCGGTGTTGAGCGTGCCGGCGGAGCAACAGGACGAACTGCTGCTGTCCGAAGCGGAGGGAACCCGCGAGGCCACGTTCGAGCAGGGCGTCCGCGTGCAGCGCGGCAGGCTTGACGCCACGGGTCCCGGACTCGTCTACAGCGAGGCCACCGGCCTGGGAATCCTGCAGGGTCCCGCGGAGATTTTCATCGCTGCGGCGGACGAGGATGACGAGGAAGTACGGGTGAGCGCCGGCCAGGTGGAGTTTGACGTGGACACCGACATGAGCACCAGCAGCGGCGAAGTGGTACTGGAGAGCGGCAACCAGACGGCCACAGCCGGCCTGCTGGTGTACGCGGAGGAGCGCAGTCTGGGTGTGCTCACCGCCGACGGGGAACAGGTGCGGATCGTCCGCCTGGATGAGGACGGCAGCGAGCTGGTCATCACCGCCGACGAGGTGCGGGTGCTGACCGATGACGAGATGCTCTATGCCAGCGGCAACGTGACCGTGGTGGACGGCGAGATAACCAGCACGGGCGATCAGGTCTTCTTTGACGACGCTGCCTCGCGCGCCGAAGTCCTGGGCAGTCCCGCGCGCTCGGTGGATGAGGCGAACGGTGTCGAGCTGACCGGTGACCGCCTGGAGCACCGCACGGACCTGGGCGTAGTCTCCATCATCGATGCCTCGCAAGCCTCGGAGTTCAATCTTCAGGCTTTCGCCCTGGCTGAAGGCGAGCTGGACTGAGCGATTCCGCCCGCCACCTGCTCGCTGCACTGGCGGCCACTTTGTGCCTGACTTGCGGCCTGGCGCAGGAAGCGCCACGGCCGCCCGAGCCCCTGCAGTTCGACCCGGCAACAGCCGGGGATCCTCTGGGCAGTTTCCGGCTGTCCCACCAGGACCGCGTGATCGAGGTTCAGCAGTTCGCACCGCAGGCTGAAGGGGGACAGTTCCGTACCAACGTGCCCAATTGCGAGCCGGGCCTGCGCATGTCGACGGTATTCGCACCCGCCCCGTACATGGTGGTGACGCGGGTGGCGGAGACCAGCATCGTCTCGCAGGTGGTGCTGGCACGCCGGCCCGAGCAGCGCGAAGCAGACGCGCAAGCAGAATCAGATGGACCGCCGGCAGGAGACACCCTGAACATGTTCGCCGGCAGCGTGGCGGTGGATGAGGTGTTCTGCCCCACGGAAACGGTCCGGTCGGGTGCCGAGGAAGTTTACATAATCCAGGGCCGCACCCTGATAAGCGGCACCGAGCTGCTCTACGACAACGCAACCGGCCTGGCCGAGCTGGACGGGCCGGTCAGTCTGCTGCGTCAGGCCGATGGCGAAGGTCCTGAGATTGTGGCCTCGTCCGAATCGCTGAGCTTTGATGTCGAGACCGACCTGTCCACGCTGGTGGGCGACGTGATGGTCCAGTCCGCCACGAGGACGAGTTATGCCGATTCACTGGTTCTGGATGAGGAGGCTGGACTGGCGACCCTGACCGGCTCGCCCGCCCGCAGTGTGGAGGGAGCCGATGAGATTCAGGGCGAGGTGTTGCTCTATTACCTGGACACTGACGACGTGGTGGTCGAAGGCGGCGTCAGCGGCACGATCGAGCTGGAGCTGCGCTGACCGGTCCGACTGGCTCCGTGGTGTCCCTTAAGCCTTGGGAATCACCACGACCAGCAGTCCCTGCTGCAGGTGTGCGCTGGTGTTGTTGCCTTCGACGGGGGCAGGCAGGTGGAAGGTGCGCTGGAACGGGCCAGTCTGCCGTTCATTAATCACGTAATCCACATCCTGGGCGTAGTCGTCCCTGACACCGGCGACCAGAAGCTCCTGTTCGTCAAGCGCGATCTCCAGGTTCTCCTCGCGCAGCCCTGGAACTTCCATGATCAACCGGAAACTGTCCCCCGCATCAATCAGGTCGGCACGTGGCTGGGTGGCTTCCAGCTGGTTGGCCAGCAGGTCGTCGATTCGTTCGCGTACGTTCAGCAGCTCCTGGATGTCCACAGCGCTGCCAGTCCGGTCGATTTCCATGACCCAGAGTCTACAATCCCGGCCGGCAGTGCCTTGCGGGCGGGCCGACAATCAGCGGCAGCGACTCTGCTAGCCTGCTTCTGATGACCCGCATCCCGCTTCTCGGCGCACCCACCGCCTCGGGCAAGAGCTCGCTGGCGCTGGCCCTGGCGCAGGAGCTGCCAATCGAGGTCGTGACTGCGGACGCGATGCAGGTATACCGGGGAATGGACATCGGCACCGCAAAGCCGACCGCCGCAGAGCGCGCCCTGGTGCCGCACCACCTGCTGGACCTGGTCACACCCGCCGAGTCGTTCAGCGTCGCCCAGTGGGTGGCGGCTGCGGAGGAAGTCATCGCCGGGATCATCGCCCGGGGTGCCGTGCCCCTCGTGGTCGGCGGCACGGGCTTCTACCTGCGGGCGCTCGCCCAGGGGTTGCCGCTGGTGCCGCCCGCCGACCCGGCCGTGCAGGCTGCGATCGAGCGGGAGCTTGCTGAGTCCGGCCTGGACGCGCTGCGGTCGGAGCTGCGAGCGGTGGCTCCCGAAGACGCGGAGCGCGCCGGCCTGAATCCCCGGCGCGTGGTGCGTGCTGTCGAGATCCTGAGGCGTACCGGCAAGGCGCCCTCTTCGTTCGGCTACAGCACTCCTGCCTTCCGGTACGACAAGGTGGTGCTGCTTCCGACAGTCGAGTCACTCGCTCCGCGCATCACGGAGCGAGCGGCGCAGATGTTCGCCCAGGGTCTCGTCGGGGAAGTGCAGGGCCTTGTTGAGCGCTACCCTGCGCAGTCGACTGCACTCCAGGCGATCGGCTACAAGGAAGTGGCGGCGCATCTGCGCGGTGAGGCAAGTCTGGAGGAGGCACAGGAAGCGGTTCGCCTGGCAACTGCCCAGTACGCGAAGCGGCAGTTGACGTGGTTCCGGCGGGAACCCGACTCGACGCAGCTACCGGGTCTGGCGGCCGCGAATGCGGGCTGGCTGCGCAGCTGGCTTGCAGCGTTCTCACGCGGCCCGCAGTGAAACGGGCCCTGCCGGTCTGTCAGTCCGTACTGGCGGCTTCCTGTTCGGCAGGATTGTCCCCGTCACGCCCGCGGCCGAAAAAGGAACGGATTTTGTTCATGACCGTCTCGCGCTCGTGGATCTCCTCGCCAACCTCGGCTGCGTAGTCGAGCAGCAGTGACCTGGCCTTGGGCGAGAGTTTCTTCGGGACGTCCACGGTGACGACCACCAGCTGGTCCCCGCTGCCGGCATGACGCAGGTGCGGCATGCCCTTGCCGCGCAGCCGTATCACCGAACCGGCCTGGCTGCCGGCGGGCAGCTCGACCGCCTCGGGACCGTCCATCGTGGGCACTTCGAAGGTGCTGCCGAGCGCCAGCTGGGCCAGGCCCACCTTGAGTTCGTAAACGAGGTCGGCATCCTCACGCCTGAACAGCTCGTGACGCGCGACGTTCAGGTACAGGTAAAGATCGCCGTTCGGGCCGCCATCGACACCCGCATTGCCCTGCTGCGGCACCCGCAGCCTGACGCCTGAATCGACGCCGCGGGGCACATTGACGGTGACCTTCTCACGGCGCTTCATCCGGGCGGCGCCCATGCACTTGCCGCAGGGGACCTCCACTTTCTGGCCCGCACCGTGGCAGGTGGGGCAGACCCGGGTGGTCATGACGGTGCCGAGCATCGACTGCATCTGGGCACGGACCTGGCCCGCTCCGTGGCAGGTGGGGCACTCGACGCGCTCGGTGCCGGGTTCGGCACGGGTGCCGTCGCAGCGGTCACAGTCGACCATCCGGTCCAGGTCGACGGCCACTTCGGCTCCGGTGCGCGCCTGTTCCAGTGTGATGCTGATGCTGGCTTCCAGATGTTCGCCCTGCTGACCGCGCGACGCCTGCTGACCGAAGCCACCGAAGCCACCGCCGCCGCCGAACACCGACTGGAAGATGTCGAAGATGTCGCCAGTGAACTGCGCGCCCGCATCGGCGTCGCCGTACCGGTCATAGCGGCTGCGCTTGTCCGCGTCGCTCAGCACCGCATAGGCGCCGTTGATTTGCTTGAATTTCTCTTCAGCCTGACCGTCACCCGGGTTGCGGTCCGGGTGGTACTTCATTGCCAGCTTGCGGTAGGCAGCCTTGATTTCCTTGCCGTCCGCCGTGCGGCTGACACCGAGTACTTCGTAATAGTCCGTGGCCATAAGTCCCAAGCATATTACCCGTTTGCGCGGGAGGCTGTAGCCCGATGTGAGTGCGCCCGACTCAACTATCCGGTTGCGCGGGCCTGAACCTG
>CAYMUK010000050.1:0-11421 GCA_964393655.1 uncultured bacterium
ATGGAGTACGCCGTCAACCGTGACCGCATCATCGATGACGTCTACAACGGCCTGGCCACCTGGCCCGGCACGCCCACCGCTCCCGTCAACGGTGCTTTCTATGAAGACACCACCGAGATCATGCACGGCTTCGACCTGGACGCAGCAGCAGCCGCGCTGGACGAACTCGGCCTGACCGACACTGACGGCGACGGCATCCGCAACATCTCTGCCGACCGTGAGCTGGAATTCACCCTCACCTACGGCAACGACTCTGCCACCTGGACCGACGTGGCCACCATCCTGCAGAACGACTTCGAGCAGATCGGCGTGCGCGCCAACCTGCAGGGCATCCAGAGCGCCAACCTGCTCAGCCAGGGCATGAGCGGGGACTTCGAGGCGATCATCGTCGCCATCGGCAACCAGCCCGACCCCGAGCTGCGCAAGCCCATCTGGCAGCCCGGCGGCTCCCTGTACTACTGGCACCGCGCCACCCAGCCGGCAGAACCGGGCGGCCCCGCCAACACAGAGGCCTTCTTCGACTTCGAGCATCGCCTCTTCGAGATCTTCGACCTGGGCAGCACGCTCGCCGACCAGGAGCAGCGCGCCGAGCTGTACCGCGAGTGGCAGCGCATCAATGCCGAGGAAGCGCTGGTGATCATGATCGCCAAGCCGTCCAACATCGCCGCCACCTACAATCACGTGCACAACTTCGTCTACAGCCTGGGAGTCATTCCCGGCTACAATCCCGTTCCGTTCTACTTCATCTCCCAGGACTGAACTGACCTGTCCGGGGCGGCCGCTTAAGACTCGCGGCCGCCCCGCACTCCTTAAAACCCCCTGATGCTCTCCTATCTTCTTCGCCGTATCCTCGTCATGATTCCGACACTGTTCCTGGTGTCGGTTCTCTGTTTCATCGTCATCACAATCCAGCCGGGCAGCTTCCTGAACCGCTACCTGGAGGACCCGCGCGTGTCGCCGCAGACGGTGGCGCGCATAACCGCCGACATGGGCCTGGACCGCCCCGCCTACCAGCAGTACCTGTACTGGATCCGCGGCATCGTCTGGGGGGGCGATTTCGGCCACTCCTTCGCCGGCATGCGGCCCGTGTCGACGGTGATTGGCGAGTTGCTGGGCTGGACGGTCGTGGTGGCTGGCCTGACCATGCTGTTCGCCTGGGCCGTCGCCGTGCCACTCGGCATCATCACGGCCCTCAAACGCAACGGTTTCACCGATTTCGTTGCCAGCTTCCTGGGCTACATCGGCCTGGCGGTGCCCGACTTCCTGATCGCGCTGCTGCTGGTGGCCCTCGTCCTGAACTCGGGCGGCACGCAGGTGGGCGGCCTGTTCAGCCCGCAGTTCATCGGCCAGCCCTGGACCTGGGCCAAGTTCGTGGATTTGCTCGGACACCTGTGGATCCCCATCATCGCCATCGGCACCAACAGCATCGCCACTGTCATGCGGCAGATGCGTGCCAACCTGCTGGACGTGCTGAACGCCGACTATGTGCGGACCGCGCGCAGCAAGGGCCTGAGCGAGCGCCGCGTCATCAACCGCCACGCCGTGCGCAACGCCATCAACCCACTCGTATCGCTCGCGGGCCTGAGCCTGCCGGAGCTCATCAACGGCACCATCATCGCCAGCATTGTGCTGAACCTGCCGACAATCGGGCCGCTGCTCTACGACTCACTGCTGAACAAGGACCAGTACGTGGCGATGGCGCTGCTCCTGCTGTCCAGCGTGCTGCTCATGGTCGGCAACCTGCTGGCCGACTTGGCACTCGCCTGGGTGGATCCCAGGATCCGTTATGGCTAGGCCCGCCTCCCTGGGCGCTTCGGCCGGGCAGCTGGCCTGGCGCCGCTTCCGCCAGTCGAAGGTCGGCCTGGTGGGTGCGGTCATCCTGGTGCTGCTCTACCTCATGACGCTCTTCGCGCCGTTCTTATCGCCCTACAACATCACCCGGCAGGATTCGGGCCGTGCCTACCAGCCGCCGCAGCTGGTGCGCGTGGTGCACGAGGGACGACTCATGCGCCCGTTCATCTACCCTGTCAGCCAGGAACGCGACCCGGTGACTTTCCGCCGCATCTTCCAGGAGGACCGAAGCCAGCCGCAGCCGCTCCGCTTCTTCGTGCGTGGCGACAGGTACAGCTTCCTGGGACTGCAGACAGACCTGCACCTCTTCGGCATCGACGATGGCCGGGCCTACCTGCTTGGCTCCGACCGCTTCGGCCGCGACCTGCTTTCGCGCGTCATCATGGGCTCGCAGGTCTCGCTGACCGTGGGCATCATCGGCATCATCATCAGCTTCGGCATCGGCATCCTGGTGGGCGGCGTCAGCGGTTACTACGGCGGCCTGATTGACAACCTGCTGCAGCGGGTGATCGAGGTGCTGCTGTCGTTCCCGCGCCTGCCCATCCTGCTGGCGCTGGCCACCGTTATCCCGGCCTCGTGGCCCTCATCCTGGGTGTACCTGGGAATCGTCGCCGTGCTGGCCATCATCGGCTGGGCGGGCCTGGCGCGGGTCATTCGCGGGCAGGTGCTGGCGATCTCGGGCGTGGAGTACGTGAGCGCGGCGCAGGCGATCGGCGTGCGCGACCTGCGGATAATCACCCGGCACGTCCTGCCCAATATCACCTCCTACCTGATAGTGGCGGCCAGCCTGGCGCTGCCCGGTTACATCCTGGGCGAGAGCGCCCTGTCGTTCCTGGGCCTGGGCGTCAAGGAACCCATGACCTCCTGGGGGCTGCTGCTCAAGGACGCACAGAATTTCGAGGCACTCAGGTTGTACCCATGGTTGCTTTCTCCGGGCGCCCTGATAGTATTGGCAGTGCTGGCATTCAATTTCGTGGGGGACGCGCTGCGTGATGCGTTCGATGTACAGACAAGATGAAGCGCACGGCTGACCGCAACCAACCGCTTGCCGAACACACCACCCTGGGTGTGGGCGGTCCTGCTGCGCGCCTGGTGCAGGCTGCGAGCTCGGCCGACATGATCGGCCTGGTGGCCGCCGCCGACACTGATGGCACGCCCGTCCTGCTCTTAGGTGGCGGTTCCAACATGGTCGTAAGCGACGAGGGCTTCGCCGGGCTGGTCATCAAGCCGGTGGGCCGCGAAGGCACGGAAGCGGCGCTGCCCGACGGCAGCACGCTGCTCGATTACGGCGCCGGCGTGAACTGGGATGAACTGGTGGCCGAGACGGTCGAAGCCGGGCTCAGTGGCATCGAGGCCCTCTCAGGCATCCCCGGCAGCCTTGGCGCCGCGCCAATGCAGAACATCGGCGCCTACGGGCAGGAGATAGCTGAGACCATCCGCGGCGTTGGCGTCTACGACCGGCAGTTGCGCCGGACCCGGCAGTTCGGCCGGGACGAGTGCGGCTTCAGTTACCGCAACAGCATCTTCAAGCACACCGACCGCTACGTGGTGCTGAGCGTGCAGTTGCGGCTCACACCGTCCGCGCTGTCCCGCCCCGTCCGCTACCTGGAGTTGGCGAAGGCCCTGGGCATCGAACCCGGCGAGCGTGCGCCGCTGGCCGACGTGCGCGAGGCCGTCCTGGAGCTGAGGCGCTCCAAGGGCATGGTGCTCGACCCCGGAGATCCCGACACCAGGAGCGCGGGCTCGTTCTTCCTGAATCCGATAGTGAGCGCTGCCGTGGCGGACAGCCTGCCGGCCGAGGCGCCCCGTTGGCCGCTTGAAGATGGCCGGGTGAAACTGAGTGCCGCCTGGCTCATCGAGCAGGCGGGCTTCGCCCGTGGCTACTCCGGAGGCCGCAAGGAAGTGGCCCTCTCCAGCAAGCACACGCTGGCCATCACCAACCGCGGCGGAGCACGTGCCAGTCAGGTCATCGAGCTGGCCGCGGAGATCAGGGCCGGGGTGGAGCGGGCCTTCTCGGTCACTCTGGTGCCCGAACCGCGCCTGATCGGACTTGAGCTTCCGGAACCGGCCAGCGTGGCCTGAACTTGCCTCCTGAAGCTGCCTCCGCGCACCGCCTGCTCTTCCTGGACCTGTCCGCCACCAGGCTGACCCCTGACGAACGCGAACTGCTGGCCAGCCGCCGCTTCGCCGGCCTCTGCATCTTCGCGCGTAACGTGCAGGACCGCTACCAGCTGGCTGACTACCTGACGGAGGTCCGCTCCCTGGCCGGCGAAGACTTCATCGTGGCCGCCGACCAGGAGGGCGGCCGGGTGCTGCGGGTGCTGGACATCCCCTACCCGCCGCCGGCCATGGCCCTGGGCGCCGCGAACGACCCTGAACTCACGTTACAGGTCGCGGCCGCTGCCGCGCGCGGGCTGCTGTCAGTCGGCATCAACGTCGACTTCGCCCCGGTCGCGGACGTGAACGTCAATCCACTCAACCCCGTGATCGCCGAACGTTCGTTCTCGGCCGACCCCCGGCAGGTGAGCCGCCAGGTCGTCGCCTTCATTGAGGGGCTGCAGGGCGCCGGCGTCGCCGCGACGGTCAAACATTTCCCGGGCCATGGCGACACCGCCGTGGACTCGCACCTGGCGCTGCAGGCGCTCGACCGCAGCCTGGAGGAACTCGAGCGTCTGGAGTTGCCACCGTTCCGCAGCGCTGTCGAGGCCGGTGTGGCCGGGGTCATGACCGCCCACATCCTGTTCCCGCGGCTGGATAAGGAATTACCGGCGACCCTGTCGCCCAAGGTGATTCCGCAACTGCTGCGCGAGCGGCTGGGGTTCGACGGCGTCGTGTTCTCCGACGCCCTGGACATGAAGGCCGTGAGCGACCACCACACGCCGTTGCAGGCGAACCTGCTGGCCCTGCGCGCGGGTGTGGACGCGCCGCTGAACATCGGCGATGTCGCGCATCATCTGGCCATCGCGGGCGGCATCGATGCCGCCGTCAAGGCAGGCGAGCTCGATCCCGCAGCGCTCGCAGCGTCCGTACGGCGGCTGGATACGCTGCGCGCACGCTTCCCCGCCGGCACGCCGAATCCGGCCGCGGCGTGGGCCGAGGGCGACGCGGGGCTGCTTGCCCGGGCCGCCCGGGAAGGGCTGGCGCAGCTGGGTGACCTGCCGCGACTCGACCCTGCTGAGCCTGTCACCGTCGTCTACCAGGTACGCACCGTGGCCCACGACGCCACCCAGCAGATAGTCACGCCCGGACAGGATTTCGCGGCGCTGCTGCGCGAAAGCGGCTACCGCGTCCTGGCGCTTGAGTACCAGCCGGACAGCCTGGACGCGGCCGACCTGCTCGCCCGCGTACCTGGCGGACAGACCGTGATCTACTCGAGTTCCGGTCGCGCGCAGCTGCCCGCCGCCGAGGTGGAGTTCGTCAAAGAATTGGCCGACATGCACCACGGGCGCTACCTGCATCTCTCACTGTGGAATCCGTATCACGCCCTGGCGCTGCCGCAACCCGCGCTGGTCGCCTTCGGCTTCCGGCCCGCCCAGTTGCAGGCCGCCCTCGCAGCGCTGACAGGTACACCGGTTACCGGTGTGCTGCCCTTGACGGGAATGCACTAGACTGTTCCCATGAAACGAGAAATCCGGTCGGCCAGGTTGGCCGATGCGGAGGCGATCGCCCTTGTCCACGTGGAAGCGTGGCGCTGGGCCTACGCGGGTCTGATGCCAGCTGAGCTCCTGGCGGGCCTGGACGTCTCCGCGCGCACCAAACAGTGGCAGCGCCAGCTGACTGGCGGCAGCACCGCAGTGTTCGTTGCCGAGTCAGCCGGCGTCGTGAACGGCTTCGCCAGTTGCGGTCCCAGCCGCGATCCCGAGGGCATGGGCGAGGTGTATGCCATCTACCTGCTCCGGGAGGCCCAGGGCAAGGGCATCGGTAGCGGCCTGTGGGCCGCGGCTGCAGACTTCCTGCGCAACCAGGACTTCGAACGCCTGCACGTGTGGGTGCTGGACAGCAACCGCCTGGCGCGGGACTTCTACGAGCGGTCGGGCCTGGTGGCGGACGGCGGCAGCAAGACCAGCCAGTGGGCAGGCACAAGCCTGAACGAGATCAGTTACTCGGGTCCGCTGACCTGATTCGCGACGCCAGCCGCGCAGCCGCCCGTACCGGGTCGTCGGGACTGACCTGAAGCCTTGTGCCGCTGGGCAGGCCTTCCTTCAGCGCGCCGAGCAGCTGGTCACCCATGCGCGTGACACCCCCCGACACCGTGACCGGCAGCAGCTGCCCCAGACGCCGGCCCAGGACCACCGCCAGCTGCGCCAGTTCACTCCCGGCCTCAGCCAGGATGGCGGCCGCGGTCTCATCACCCCTGGCCGCCGCACGGACCACTGCCGGCGCCAGCGCCGCGACGCTGCTGCGACCACTCGCGTACACGTGCTGGCGAATCGCCGGCCAGTCCGTGGTTTCGAGCAGCGCGTAGATTTCGCTGGCCAGCGGCCGCGTAGCCGGCATGCCGAGTTCGTCGTACCAGCGCAGTACCTGCGCGAGCGCCCGGCGACCGATCCAGTAGCCGCCGCCGGCGTCATCTATCAGGTACCCGCGTCCACCGACCCTGAGGGCCGGTCCGAAGCGGGGCACGTGATAGGCGATGCTGCCGGTGCCGCCGTAGACCAGGATGCCTTCGCCGGGAGCGAAGGCGCCGCGGTAGGCGATTTCCATGTCGTTGTCCACCACCACTGCGTCCTCGGGAAGCTCCAGCGCCCGGGCGATGGCCCTCAGCATGTGGCCGGCCTGCGGGGAACCGCTTTCCAGGCCGGCCGCGCCCATGACCACGCCCGTGGGCCTGCCGGAGGTGCCCGCGGCCAGCAACAGTTCCTTCAGCCGCTGCATGCTCAGCTGGCCCTCTGCGCTCAGTTTCCCGCCCTGCGGGGTGAACAGCAGGCCCGTGATGCCGCCAGTCCTGCCGCTCGCCCGCTCGTTGCCCCGGGAGTCAAGCAGCAGCCAGCCGGTGCTGGAGCCACCGGCATCTATGCCCAGCCCCAGCCTGTTCACGCTGTCCCCGCAGGCAGCAGTGCCGCCCCGATCACGCCGGCATCAACGCCCAGGGCGGCAACCCGCAACTCCGGCACTTCCCGGTTGTGCAGCTGGCCGGCGAGCACCTGCCTGACCAGATCCACGAACGCGGGGTTCCCGGCGGCGACGCCGCCGCCGAGCAGCAGTCCCTGCGGGTCCAGCAGCTGACACACTGCCGCCAGTCCCCTGGCGACGGCAGCCGCCGCGTCCTGAATCACTTCGCTTGCCACGCGGTCGCCGGCCTGCCAGGCAGCGAAAACCTGGCGGGTGCTCACCTCAAGACCGCCACGGGCACTGGCCTGCCTGGCGATGGCCGTGCCGGAGCCGTGCGCTTCCAGGCAGCCCCGTGCTCCACAGCCGCACGCCAGACCGTCAGGAACCACGCACAGGTGGCCCACCTCGGAGGCTGTGCCGGTGTGACCCCGCAGGAGCCCACCGGGCCCCATGTAACCGCCGCCGATGCCTGTGGACACGGTCAGGTAGAACACGCTGTCCCAACCCTGGGCCGCGCCGAGCCGGTACTCCGCCAGCGTTGCCGCATCGGCGTCGTTCCCCACCGTGACGGGCCGGCCGAGCGCTGAACCGAGCTCCTGGGCCAGATCCGTGTCCTTAAGCGCCGGCAGGTTGCTGGCGAAGCTGATCCGGCCACTGCGCGGATCGTGATACCCCGGGGTGCAGACACCCACCGAATCCGCCTGGTCGACAAGTGGCCGGACCAGGTCGCGTATGGCGCGCAGCAGCTCACCCAGGTCGGCAGCTGGCGTTGCCACCTCGACACGACTGTGCAGATTGCCGCCGGCCAGCAGGCCAGCCGCGATCTTGGTACCGCCAATGTCAACACCGAGGCTCAGCGGGCCGCTTTCCATAACTTCGTGAATAGTACCGCAGGCCGCCTTCAGCTGGCCGAGACGACCAGGGGAAAACCAAGGGTCGGATGGTCAATTACCAGGACCTCGTGGCCGAAGGCGCGGAAGATCGTCTCCGGCTGGAGCACCTCACGCGGGCTCCCGTAGGCAAGCACCCCGCCGTCCGCCAGCATCAGCAGGCGGTCCGCGTACTGGGCGCCCAGGTTCAGGTCGTGCAGTACTGCGAGCACACCGACGTTGTTCTGCCCAAGGTCGCGGGCAAGCCGCAGGACCTGGTGCTGGTAGGCGAGATCGAGGCTGCTCGTGGGTTCGTCGAGCAGCAGCAGGCTGTCGCCGTCAGTTCCGCTGAGCTGGGCCAGCACGCGGGCCAGGTGGACCCGCTGCTGCTCACCACCGGACAGCGTCAGGTAGTTGCGCCGCGCCAGGTCTGACAGGCCGACGCGCTCCAGCGCCTCGGCGGCCAGCCGCCGGTCCTCCTGCGTCTCCACCTGCCGGACCTGGTGCGGGATGCGGCCGAGCAGTACCACTTCCTCAACCTCGTAGCCGAAGCTGAGCTGGGTGTGCTGGGCCAGGACCGCCCGCTGGCGGGCCAGGTCACGCAGTCGCTGCCGCTCGAGCTGCTGGCCGAACAGCCTGATGTCGCCCCGGCCCTGCAGCTCGCCGCTGATGTTCTTGAGCAGCGTGCTCTTGCCTGCGCCATTGCGGCCGGCGATGACCAGAAGCTCGCCGGCACGCAGGTCGAGCTCCACCTGTTCCAGCAGCCTGCGGCCGGCGATGGTGACGTCCAGCGCGTGGACGCTCACTATCTCGTTGCCGGCCACGGTCAAGGCAGCCTGCCGATGCGCCTGTCCCTGATGAGCAGGTACAGGAAGAACGGTCCGCCCATGACTGCGGTGACGATGCCGATGGGCAATTCCGCGGGCACCACGATGGTGCGGGCCAGCAGGTCGGCCAGGATCAGCAGGATGGAGCCCAGCAGCGCACTCGCCGGCAGCAGAGTCCGGTGGTTCGGGCCCAGCCAGAGTCGCACCAGATGCGGCACCACCAGGCCCACGAAGCCGATCATGCCGGAGACCGCGACGCCTGCGCCGACGCCCAGAGCCACCAGCGCGATGATCAGCCACTTGATGGCGTCGACGGGCACGCCGAGGTGCCGCGCGTTGTGCTCGCCGAGCAGCAGCGCATTCAGCCCGTTGGCCAGGAATGGCATCACGAGGCAGGTGCCCAGCAGGAACGGCCCTGCCGACAGCAGCGAACGCCAGCTGGCGCTGCTGAGCGAGCCCAGCTGCCAGAAGGTGATGGTCCTGATCTCGGTGTCGCTGGCCAGGTACACGAACAGGCCGGTGACTGCGCCGCAGATCGCGTTTATCGCGATGCCGGCCAGGAGCATGGTGGCCACGTTCACCTTGCCGCGCTCCTGGGCGATGGCGTAGATGATGGCGGTGGTGACCACTGCGCCAAGGAACGCTGCCACGGGCATCGAGTAGAGCCCGAATGCGCTGAAACCAAGCACGATGCTGGCCGCAGCTGCCACCGAAGCGCCGCTGGAGATGCCCAGCAGGCCAGGGTCCGCGAGCGGGTTGCGGAACAGCCCTTGCATCGCCGCGCCCGATACGGCCAGCGCCGCGCCCACCAGCGCGCCCAGCAGCACGCGGGGCAGGCGGATTGCGTAGAGCACACGTTCCTCGATGGTTCCGAACTCGACCAGCGGCTCCAGACCGAGCCACGACAGGAGGATGGAGACCACCTGCAGCGGCCCGATGTCGACGGCACCGACGCCTATCGCGACCAGGATGGCCAGCGCAAGCGCAGGCACCAGAATGAGCAGGGCCTGGGCGCGCCGCTGCCGGGTGGGCGATTCGGCTGCCAGCGTGCTTGTGGCTGACGGGTTCACGCCAGCCTCGGGGGCGGGCTGCGGCGTGCTGTGGGGTGCTGCAAGAATTCCCTCCGGGGACCGGACCTGTTGCAGACCGGTTTCGTCCCCACTGAACTTACCAAGCTTCAAGTTACCTGCCTGTCGGCCCGGCATTGTCACGAAACCATGCCATGCCGGCAGGCAGTGGGGCGAAAGGGTACGCCGCGGGTGGGCAGGCGCCCGCACACGTGCTATTCTGTTCAATTGCCGCTCTGTCGGCGAGCCTACGCTGGTGGACTGTCTCCCGGCGCGTCCTGACCGGTCACGCGCGGGTGCTCCCTCCAGCAAGTGAAAGGAGGTTGAATATGTCGGAATACGATTTGAACGTGATTCTCGAGCCCGGACTGGGTGAAACCCAGCTGCAGGCCGAGAAGGACGCCGTTATGGCGCAGATCGAGCGTGCCGGAGCCGAGTTCCTGGCGCTGGACGAGTGGGGGTCAAGAAGACTCTCCTACCCGATCCGCAAGCACAATGAGGGTTACTACCTCATCTATCGCCTAAAGCTGTCGGGTGAATCGCCCAAGACGGTGGAAGCTGCCCTGAGACTGCGTGATAACGTCATGCGCGTACTGGTAGTGAAGGACCGCCCGGAGTGGAAGTCCCGGAAGGTCAAGGAGAAAGAGCAGCCGGCGGAAACGCCAGCAGCCTGAACCAGGCCACGGCACAAGCCGGCAGCAGGTTCTGAGTGATCAGACCTGCGGACAGGAGATGAAGACATGGCACGAGGACTGAACAACGTTTTCCTGGTGGGCACGCTCACCCAGAAGGCTGAACTGCGCTATACGGCAGGTGGCCTCGCCATTCTTGAACTGAACCTGGCCGGCAGTGACAACGTGGTGGGTGACGACGGCGAGGAGCGCAACCTGGCCTGGTATCACCGGGCGACCCTGTTCGGCCAGCAGGCCGAGAACATGGTGGACCAGCTTGCCGAACCGGGCACAGGCGTGTTCGTGGAAGGCAGACTGAACCACCGCAGCTGGGAGACGCCTGAGGGCCAGAAGCGCAGCAGCATCGACATCAACGCGAACCGTGTCGACGTTGTGGACGTCTCTTCACGCGGTGCCGATCCCGTCATCATCGATGCACGGGACCAGCCCCGGTTGAAGGACGCGCTCAACCAGGTCATGATCGTCGGCAACCTGACAAGGGACGCCGAACTGAGGCAGACGCCCAGTGGTCATGCAGTCAACAGGTTCAGCGTCGCTGTCAATGAACGCTTCCGGGACCGCTCCGGCAATGACCAGGAGCGTACCCACTTCATCGACGTCACCGTCTGGCGTGAACTTGCAACCGCCTCTGCCGATCTGGGCAAGGGCGACCCCGTCTTCGTTGTCGGCAGACTGGTCAATGAAAACTGGACCGACAGGGAAGGCAACAAGAGATACACGACACGCATTGAAGGTTCGCGTGTCGAATTCCTGACTCGTGGTCCCGGCACTGGTGGAGCCGGTACCCGCACCGCGGATGCTTCGCGGAGTGCCCGACCGAGCAGGCTGGATATCGACGAAACCGACGAGGAATTTCCACCCGAAGAGGAACTGCCCTTTTAAATGGCAAGAGAAAGAGACAACAAGAAGACCAAGCGTCTTGGCAACCGCCGTGGCCGCAGGCCAAAGGTCTGCCCGTTCACCACTGGTGAGCTGGAAGTCACCGACTACCACGACGGCAAGATGCTGCGTCGCTTCATCAGCGACACCGGCAAGATCCTGCCCCGCCGGCGCACCGGCGTGA
>CAYMUK010000051.1:0-11296 GCA_964393655.1 uncultured bacterium
GTACCGCGAGATTGAGAAGGACGCCGCCCTGGAACGCCGCTTCCAGCCGGTGCTGGTCGAGGAACCAAGCGTCGAGGACACCATCTCGATCCTGCGGGGAATCAAGGACAAGTACGAGCTCCACCACCGGGGAGTCCGCATTTCGGACCCCGCCATCATCGCTGCCGCGACGCTTTCCTACCGCTACATGCCAGACCGGCGCCTGCCCGACAAGGCCATCGACCTGATTGACGAGGCTGCCAGCCGCAACCGCGTCCTCCTGGAGAGCGTGCCCGAGGAGATCGACACCCTGAACCGCCGCAAGCTGCAGCTGCAGATTGAGCAAACTGCACTGAAGCGCGAGGAAGACCCTGAATCAGCCGCGCGGCTGCTCCGGATACAGGAGGAGCTGGCTTCTGTCGAGGGTCGCATCGAGAGCGCCCGGAGCGAGTGGGAGAAGGAACGGTCCGTGCTCACCGAGTTGCAGGGAGTGCAGGCGGAGCTGGACCAGGCGAGGACCGAACTCGAGGCCGCTGAGCGCGAGTACTTGCACGAGCGCGCCGCCGAGCTTCGCTACGGCACCATGCCGGGTCTGGAAGCCCGCGTTCGCGAGCTGACGGAGCGACTCGAAGATGCAAAGTACGTGCGCCTGGAGGTCGGGGAGAACGACATCGCGGAAGTCATCAGCAGGCTCAGCGGGATTCCCGTCGCACGCCTGCTTGAGGGTGAGCGTGAGAAGCTGCTGCAGCTTGAGCAGGTTCTGCACGCCCGCGTTGTCGGTCAGGACGAGGCGCTCTCCGCCGTGGCGGACGCAATCCGCCGTTCGCGCGCAGGCCTCTCGGATTCAAGGCGCCCAATCGGCTCCTTCATCTTCCTCGGGCCGACCGGGGTAGGCAAGACCGAGACCGCGAAGGCACTGGCCGAGCAGCTTTTTGATACCGAGGACAACATGGTTCGCGTCGACATGTCCGAGTACATGGAGAAGCACGCTGTCTCGCGGCTCATCGGCGCGCCTCCGGGGTACGTGGGCTACGAGGAAGGCGGCCAGCTGACCGAGGCAGTGCGGCGCCGGCCCTACTCGGTACTGCTGTTCGACGAGATCGAGAAGGCCCACCCTGACGTGTTCAACGTGCTGCTACAGTTGCTTGACGACGGCCGGCTGACAGACTCACAGGGTCGTACCGTCGACTTCCGCAACACCGTGGTCATCATGACCAGCAACCTGGGCTCGCCGCAGATACTTGAAGCCAGCAGGGCCGGCGCCGACTTCGAGACGATCCGCTCGGGCGTCATGAACACCCTGCAGCAGCACTTCCGCCCCGAGTTCCTGAACCGGATCGACGACATCATCGTGTTCCATCCGCTTTCCCAGGACCAGGTGAAGGAAATCGCCCGCATCCAGCTGCTGGGACTCACCGAGCGCCTGAACGAACGGCGCATCCGCTTGGCTGTCAGCGACGAGGCTCTCGAACAGCTGGCCCGTGCCGGCTACGATCCCGTGTTCGGCGCCAGGCCGCTGAAGCGCTCTATTCAGCAGCTCATCGAGACCCCGCTGTCACGCCGCATAATCCGGGGAGAGATCGGTGACGGTGACACGGTCACAGTCGAGGCCGGCAGCAGCGGGGAGCTTGGTTTCACTGTGAGTGGTGCCGCAGCAGCCAACTGACCAGGGTCAGTTCCCCGCAGCCAGCAGTCTGATTCCGCCTGCCTTCAGAGCGGAGTCGGACTGCTCGATCAGTTCCCATTCCAGTGTGGCGGTCAGGATGGCCTCGCGGCACCAGACTCTGAGGCCCAGCCTGACAGTATCGAACGAGATTCCGGTCACCGGGCAGTCAACGACGCTTTCACAGTGCGGGTGCGCAGCAGCGGTGTCCAGCAGGACCTCACGGGCCGCAGCCACCGACTCAAGCGGAACAGTGAAGGGAACGGTCATCAGCACGCGCTTGCTGGTGTGCGTCAGGTTCACGGTCACCTGGTTGGCAATAAGGCTGTTGGGAACGACCACCCGGCGCCGGTCCAGCGTCCTGAGTACCGTGTAGCCGAGCGTCACCGCTTCGACCACTCCAGTCTCGACGCCGGTCGGCGCATTCACCTGGATCCGGTCGGAAACCTTGAACGGGCGGTACAGCAGCAGGGAGAGTCCGGCCACGAAATTGCTGAGCGTACTCTGCGCTGCCAGGCCGATAACCACCGAAGCGATGCTGACACCGGCCAGCAGGGCGGTACCAAGGCTTCGCAGTTGCGGCACCGCCTGAGCGAAAATGGCGATGGCTATCACATAGACGACCACCTGCGCGAACTGCTGCAGGAATGTCACCGAGGTCTGGTCCACCGGCAGGCGGGAAGACTCTCGGCGCGCGGAGTCGCCCAGGGCGCGGATGGCACGCGTCAGACCCCAGGCGATGCCGAAAACGAGAACCGCCAGCACGAGAGCACCCTGGGGTGTCGCCGGATTGAGCAGTCCGCCGAAGAAGTTCCGGGCCAGTTGAGTGCCGTCCATAGCTGTCAAGTGTACAGGCCCCGGCCGGCTGGCGGGTCCGTGCTAACGTGCCATCATGCGCAGGCGCAGCACCGTGGATTACAGGAAAAAGGCGCACAGCGCATTGGATGAAGGCAAGCTCGCACGGGCACTTGACCTGCTGCACCTGGCCGTCAGGCAGGAGCGGGGCAGGGAGCGCCGGGCGGAACTCCTGCTGGAACTGGCAGCCGCTTACCTTCTGGCAGGCGACGAGTACCTGGAGCTGGGCATGGCCGCGCTGGAGCGCGCCGAGCAGAGCAGACCGGGTTTGAAAAGCGAACCCCTGGGGCGGGTGCTTCACGCCGAGCTGCAGGCCCTGAACGGTGCACCCACCACCGAAGTCCTGCACAGGCTGGAAAGCCTTGGCGGGAGCGGTGATCACCGCGTGCACTTCCATGCGGCCAGCGCTTACCTGCTGGTCGGCGAACCGCAGGCGGCACTTGAGCACCTGCAACGGGCGCAGGATGCTGCGCTGCCCCGGCACCTGCTCTGGCGCAGCTGGTCGCTGACCGGGGTCGCCCTGGAGCAGCTGGATGATTTCGAGCTGGCGGCCAGGTCAATCAGGCAGGCGGTGGCCCTTTCGCCCGAAGGCGAGCAGCAGGAGCTCGAACGCCTCGCGCTCGCAGACTGCCTGCTGGAACTGGGCGACGCCCAGGCTGCAGCCACCGAACTGGCGGTCATAAGGCAGGCGAAGCTCACGCGCGAGGAGGACCAGGTCTTCAGGATCTGGCTGCAGGCGCGCGCCGAGCAGCAGCTGGGCAACCCCGGTCTGGCGATCCAGCATTTCCGCCAGGCGCGCACGCGTTCGCTGGCTGGCGCCCTCATCCCCCCGGGCAGCCCTTTCGACCTGTACGGGCTGACGCTGGCGGAAGCGCAGCTGCTGGCGGACATCGGCAGTTACGACGAGTCGCTAGCCTCCTACACCGCCGCCCTTGGGCTCGTGAGTGAGGAGCAGTCGAGCCTGACGCGGCACGAATACGCCGTGGTCCTGATCGAGGCGGGCAAGTCCCAGGAGGCGAACCTGGAACTGCGGAAGGTGGCAGCGGACAGCGACTATGAATGGCGGGCGGAAGTGCTGGCGGAGCTGGCCGACCTGGCTTTCCGCGAGGGCGACAACCGTGAGGCGGAACGGCTCGCCAACGAGGCGCTTGCACTGCGTCCGGTCGCCACAGCCTACCTGTGTCTTGGTTCCATCGCCTTCGAGTACTACCGGTTGAGCGAAGCGGTCAGCTGGTTCGAGCTGGCCGCCGGGACGGCGACAGATGGCGATCCCGGCTGGGTGGCGGCGCAGCAGCTGCTGGCGGACGTTTTCGCCCAGATGGGGCCGGACAATGCCGACAGGCTCTACCTGCATGCGCAGGCAGCCCTGAAGTACACGGATGCCAGGAACGACTGGTACCTGCCCCTTCGCAACCACGCTGAGAACGCCAGGCGTGCGCTGGCCGGCCAGCGTCGCCTGGTCAACTGAGAATCCGGACAGGTAAATGGAAGGTCTGCTCATCGCACAGGTCCTGCAGGGACTTGGCCCCATGCCCCAGCCACGGGGCAACTGGCGTTTTCCCGACGCCAGGACCTTCGTCCTGCCGGTGGAGGACCGCAGCCTGTGGATCTTAAGCTCGCCCCCGGCGCCGCTTCTGGAGCTTCGCGACGGGCGCAGCCCGGCCGGCGGGCGCGGCAGCACCTTCCAGCAGCTGCTGCAGGCAAGGGCGAGTGGCGAATTGCTGGCTGCCGAGCAGCTGAAACTGGACCGCGTGCTGCGCCTTCAGTTCGGCGCGGGCGCAGGCTTCGTCAGCAGTCCACCGGTGACACTTGTCGTGGAGCTGGCCGGGCGCAACAGCAACCTTGTCCTGCTCGATGAATCCGGCCGGATATTAGGCGTACAGCGCGAGGTGGGACAGGGCGAGAACCGTTTCCGGCAGCTGCTGCCGGGCCTGGAGTACCGCCCGCCGCCCGCTTACCACAAGCCGGACCCGCGCGAGCTTGGAGCTGCCGCGGTGGCTGAACTTCTGGAGGGCCACCGGCTCAAGGACCTGCGCAAGCTTGTCGACGGAATCGGACCCGAACTCAGTGCCACGGTCGCGGTGCTGGCCGACCTGCCACTGGATCACGTGGTCGCTGCTGCCGATTTGCCGGCGCTGGGTTCGGCACTGCAGGAGCTGCTCGCTGACCCACAGGCAGTAAGGCGGCAGGCACTCGGCAGTGGCGGCGTCGCCGAGAAGCGCAGCGCGGACGAGCGGGCAACTCTGCTCGCAAGGCTCGAACCCGCTGCGCGGAAGCGGGTGGCGCTGTTGCGGCGGCGGCTGGCTGACACTGACAAGCTGCAGGAGGCCTCTGAGAGGGCCGCGGGCCTCCGGCAACAGGCCGACCTGCTTCTGGCCTGGCGGCCCCGGGGGGAGCCCGGGGGCAGCGTGAACATCCAGGACTTCGAGGGCAACGACGTGACCGTCCAGCTCGAGCCAGGTCTCGATGCGGTGGGGAGCGCGGAAGTCCTCTACGCCCGAGCCCGCAAGCACGAACAGAGGTACCGGAAGGCAGGGGAGCTGAAGCCTTCCTTAACGTCCGAACTGGAGGCGGCGGAGGCGGCGCTTGAGGCGCTGCCGAACCTCCCGCTTTCAGAGCTGCGCCAGCTGGCTGGCCCAGGAATGCAGGCAAGGGGCCAGCACCGCACGCAGCCGGGAATCAGGGTGCAGGGACCGCATGGTTTCGAGATCGTCATCGGCAGGAACGCCCGGGACAATGACCGCGTGACCTTCGGAATAGCCCGCAGTCGTGACATCTGGCTGCACGTGCAGGGCTACCGCGGGTCACACGTGATCATCCGGGCGCAGAACCGTGAGGTGCCGTTCGACACCATCCTGTATGCAGCCCGGCTGGCGGCAGGGCATTCGCAGGCGGCTGCGTCAGACAATGTTCCTGTGGATTACGCGCTGCGCAAGAACGTCTGGCGGCCGAAGGGTGCGGCGGCCGGAGCGGTTCATTTCAGCGAACAGAAGACGGTGTATGTCACACCGCTGAAGACCGCGACGCCGGAGGAGCCCCAGCAGGTATAAGCTCTTTCTCATGACCGCCCGGCGCTTGCAGGTTTCTGGCCTGTCCCTCACGCTACTCCTGTTGGTCGCCCACGCCACCAACGACGCCTTCGGCAGCATGCTCTCCGCCCTGCTGCCTACCCTGCAACTCCGCTTCGGTGCCAGTGAGACCCTGCTCGCGCTGCTGGTTGCCACCTACTCGTTCAG
Source organism: uncultured bacterium (assembly GCA_964393655.1). Classification (GTDB taxonomy): domain Bacteria; phylum Deinococcota; class Deinococci; order Deinococcales; family Trueperaceae; genus CALDPK01. The sequence continues at coordinate 5,734 of CAYMUK010000051.1, forward strand.
TTCATCGGTCATGCAGCCCGTGTTCGGGGCGCTTGCCGACCGCTTTGGCCGCCGCACCATCGGGGCGCTTGGCGTCATGACCTCATCCGCCGTCCTGAGCCTGATAGCCATCGCCCCCAATCCCTGGCTGCTGCTGGTGCTGCTGCTGTTCGGTGGCCTGGGCTCCGCCGCCTTCCACCCGGCCGGTACGGGCATGGCACGCGACGCCGCGCGCAGCAAGGGCGGCCTCGCAGTCGGCCTGTTCAGCGCCGGAGGCACGGCCGGGTTGGCAGTCGGACCGATAATCATCGGCACCCTGCTCATCAATGGCTGGCTGGCCTGGTCACCGCTGCTGATGATCCCCGGGCTGGTGCTGGGTCTGCTCATGTTCCTGCTCATTCCGCCACAGCCACCCAGACCGGGTGCAGTGCGGCCCAAGATATTCGACATGGAACTGTTCCGCGGGCCGGTCGGCGTGCTGACGGTGGCGGGAACTCTGCGGTCGATTTCCTGGGTGGCCTTCAACAACTCGTGGCCACTGTGGCTCGTCAACGTTCGCGGGCTGGCCAGTGACAGTCCTGTCATCTTCTGGTCGCTTGCCGTGTTCGGATTTTCCGGGGGCCTGGGAGGCATCCTGGCCGGACTGCTGGAAGGAAGGATCAGGCGTCAGACCCTGGTGGCGGGCACCATGCTCATGGCCCTGGTGCCGCTGTTCCTGCTGCTCGTGCTTCCGGTCGGTTCACTGCCCTACTACCTGGCGATCGCCCTCGCGGGGGCCTGCATCAACGGCGGCCTGCCCCTGATGGTGGTGAGCGCCCAGGACCTGGCGCCCAATGCCGTGGGCACGGCGTCCGGCATGCTGATGGGCCTCACCTGGGGCACCGCCGGCGTTCTCTACCTTGGTATAGGCGCGTTGCAGCAGCTGGTGGGCATCATGCCGGCGATGGTATTCAGTTTCCTGACGCTCATCCCCGGTGCGCTGCTCGCCCGGCGGGTACTGATCCGGAACCTGCCGGCGGTCTCCTGAGCACGCCGACCAGGGCGAACCTCAGGCCTTGCCATCCGATCCGAAGACGCGGATCCTGGCGGTAACCACGTTCTTCACCGCGGTGCGCGCGGCCCCCAGGTATTTGCGCGGGTCGAACTCGCCCGGCTTGTCCCGGAACACCTCGCGGATGCCTGTGGTGAAGGCGATGCGCAGGTCCGTGTCCGTGTTGATCTTGGCGATGCCCTCGGTGACCGCCTTCCTGACATCCTCCTCGTGAATGCCTACCGCGTCACCCATCTCGCCGGCGGCGGCGCGGAAGCGTTCGACCAGGCTGACGGGTACGCCGCTGGCCCCGTGCATCACCAGCGGTGCGGACACCAGCGAAGCTATTCCGGAGAGACGTTCGTGGTCGATGAACGGCCGGCCCTTGCCCTTGAAGGCGCCGTGGCTCGTACCGATGGCCACGGCCAGGTAGTCCGCGCCAGTGGCTTCCATGAACCGTTCCGCCTCGTCCGGTTTAGTCAGTGCCGCGTCCTCGGCGGAGACATTCACGTGATCCTCGATGCCGCTGAGCCGGCCGATTTCGGCCTCCACGCTCACGCCCATCGCGTGGGCGGCTTCCACCACCCGGCGGGTCTCACTGATGTTGACCTGCTCCTCCTCACCGGACTTGTCGATCATCACCGAGGTGAGGCCCCAGCGGAGCGCCTGCAGGCATGATTCGAAGCTGGAACCATGATCTAGGTGCACGGCGACCGGCACGCTGGCCTGGTCGGCCAGGTGCAGCACCGTGTCGACCAGGTCGCGGCCGGCGTAACTGATGCTGCCTTCGGACAGGGCGACGATGACCGGACTGCGTTCCGCCTCGGCTGCCTCCAGGACCGCCTGGGTGATCTCCAGGTTGCTGGTGTTGAAGGCTCCGACGCCGTAGGCGCCGGCCCGCGCTGCTGCCAGTATTTCCAAGCCTGTTTTCAGTGCCATGCGCCGAGTATAGCGCGCGCCCCCAAAGGGCTGTCCTGTGCGTCAGGTAGTGGCGCCCGCAGGCATTTCCAGCAGTGCTTCCACGAAAGCCGCGGCGTCGTACGGCTGCAGGTCCTCGGCTGCCTCACCCACCCCGATGAACTTGATAGGCAGCTGCAGCTCGCGGGTAATGGGCAGCAGGATGCCGCCCTTAGCGGTGCCGTCCAGTTTGGTGACTATCACACCGGTGAGACCTACCGCCTCATGGAACTTCCGTGCCTGCTCCAGGCCGTTCTGGCCCGTCACTGCATCCAGGATCAGCCAGACTTCCTTCGGTTCGCCCTCGTCTGCCTTGCCGATGACGCGCTTCACCTTCTTGAGTTCCTCCATCAGGTTGTGGCGCGTGTGCAGACGGCCGGCCGTATCCACGAACAGCAGGTCGTAACCCCTTGCCTTGCGTGAGTTGGCTGCGTCGAAGGCCACGGATCCCGGGTCACCGCCGTCGGGACCGCTCACCGTGGGTACACCCAGGCGTTCACCCCATACCTCGAGCTGGGCGGTTGCCGCGGCGCGGAAGGTGTCGCCTGCCGCGAACATGACCTTCCTGCCATGACGCTGATAGTACTGGCCGAGCTTGGCGATGGTCGTGGTTTTGCCGGCGCCGTTGACGCCCACTATCATCACGACCTTGCCCTTCACTTCCACTTCCGACCGGGCCACGTCAAGGGTGAAGCCGACACGCCTGAGCGTCTGCCGGCGCCGGTCCGGCTCCAGCTGGTCCATCAGGGCGGCCTGGAGTGCCTCGCGGAAGCTGGTGCCGCGTTCGCGTTCCTTCTTCGCTTCGGCCACCACTTCGGCTGCGATGCGGGCGCCGACGTCCGCTCCGATGAGCGCGAACTCCAGCTCCTCCCAGTCCATCTCCCACGAGGCGGCCGCAGGCTGCCCGGAGAACATGCTGCGCGTGCGGTCAAGGCCCTTCTTCAGGCGATCGAACCAGGCCATCAGGTGCGGTTGCCCTGGTTCTGTGCTTCCTCCGCCTTGCGCTGCTCCAGTTCCTTCTGCGGATTGTCGTCCGGGAGGGCGGCGGTGATGCTCTGCAGGGCCCGCCCGATACGCGCCAGGACCCGCTGTTTGCCAAGGATGTAGGCTATTTCCGTGACGCCCGGGGCGCTGCCCTGCCCGGTCAGTGCAGAGCGCATCGGCTGCATAACCCGGCCGATGTTCACGCCCTGGCGCTGCACGTAGCCGTGCAGCAGCTCGTCTATGTCGTCGAAGTCAAACACGTCGAGCATCGAGATTTCGCGCTCCAGGTCCTCCAGGTGCGACTGGCCGGCGGCAACCTTCTTAAGCGCCTCCTCGGTGTACTCGAAATCATCATCGAAGAAGTAGGCGGCCATGTCCGGGAAATCGTTCAGCGTCTCGGCCCGCGGGCGGAGCAGCTCGATGATGTCCAGGAGTTCGTCCTCGTCCTGCCAGTCCCAGCCGCGGGCACGGAACAGGGGAGCCACGCGGCCCGCCAGGTCCTCCAGTTCCAGGAGCTCCTTCAGGTACTTCGCGTTGAAGTGACGCAGCTTGCGCAGGTCGAAAACCGGTCCGCCCAGCGAGATGCGGTCGACATCGAAGTTCTCGATCATGTCCTGCAGGCTGAAGAACTCACGGCCGTCAGGCATGCTCCAGCCCATGTTGGCCAGGAAGTTAAGCAGGGCCTCCGGAACAATGCCTTGCTGGCGGTAGGAATCCACGCTCGTATCCAGTTTGCGCTTGCTGATCTTCGACTTGTTCCGGTCCGGGTTCCGCAGCAGCGGCATGTGCACGAACTCGGGCAGCTCCCAGCCGAATGCCTGGTAGAGCAGCACGTGAATCGGGGTGCTGGTGATCCATTCCTCCGCGCGCATGACCAGGTTCACACCCATGGCGTGGTCGTCGATGACGTTGGCCAGGTGGTAAGTGGGGTAGCCGTCGCTCTTGAGGATGACGGGGTCGCGAATCTCCCGGTTCTGGATGGTGATCTCGCCGCGCAGGCGGTCCGTGAAACTGGTGGCGCCCTCATCGGGAGTCCTCAGCCGCACCACGAACGGTTCGCCAGCTTCAGCACGCCTGTCGCTCTCCTGGGGGTCAAGGCTGCGGCCGCGGCCGTCGTAACCGGTGTCCTGACCACGGCGCCGCTGTTCCTCGCGCATGGCTGCCAGTTCGTCGGCGGTCTCAAAAGCCCGGTAGGCCTTGCCCGCAGCGAGCAGCCGGTCCGTTTCGTCAACGTAGAGGTCCAGCCGTTCGCTCTGCCTGTAGGGGGCATTCGGCCCGCCAGTCTGGGGCCCTTCGTCCGGGTCCAGGCCCAGCCAGCTGAACGTGTCCAGGATCCTGGATTCGGATTCCGGGTTGTAGCGCTCCCGGTCCGTGTCCTCGATGCGCAGGATGAACTTCCCGCCGGTCGCCCGGGCCAGCACGAAATTGAACAGGCCGATGTAGGCGGTACCGACGTGAGGATCCCCTGTCGGCGACGGGGCAATCCGGGTGACTTTACTCACTTAAGACCCCTTCCGTTGTGGGCCACCGCGATGGCGGCCCGGTATCTCCAGCTTGCAGATCCGCTGGCGCAGGCGTGTGGGCGCGCGGGCACAGTAGTCACAAGCCTAGCCCAGGGCCAGAGACAGCAGCGTGACTGCCGCGACCGCCCACAGGTAAGGAGAGAAGATGCGGAACCTGCCCTGGCGCAGCACGCTGAACAGCCAGACCAGAGCCACGTAGCCGACCAGGAATGAGGCGATGGTCATCACCAGCACTGGCATGAACTGCAGGTTGGCCGCGCGAATCTCGCTGATTCCCAGCACCGCTACGCCGAGCGACACGACCAGGTACATGAGGAATGAGATGCGTGCCGCGAGTTCGCTGCTGATCCCGCGGAAGAGCAGCGTCGCGATGGTGGTGCCGGAGCGCGACAGGCCCGGAATCACCGCGATTCCCTGTGCCACACCCACTATGAGCGCGTCCAGGAAGCGTACCTCGCTGATGCTGGTGCGCGGCTGCTCACCCCGCGGTGCGAACCAGAGCAGCAGGCCGGTCACGATCAGGGTGATGGCCACCGGCAGCGGCGCGGCCAGGAACTCGAAGGAATCCCGCAGGAGCAGTCCCAGGGCAGCGGTCGGGACGCAGCCCGTGATGACCAGCAGGGCCAGCCGCCAGCCTTCGGTCCTGCGGCCCGCGGCCGAGCGCAAACCGCCCACGAATCCCCTTAAGGCCAGGACCACGTCCTGGCGCAAAGCGAGCAGCACTGCCAGCAGAGTGCCAGTGTTGGTGGCGATGCCGATGGCAAGGGCCATGTCGGCTTCCCCGGAGTCGAAGCCGAAGAAGTGGCTGGCCAGCGCCAGGTGCCCGGAGGATGAAACCGGCAGGAACTCGGTCAACCCCTGCACGATGCCAAGCACCAGGGCTTCCAGATTGCTCATCGCGTAAGTGATCCTTTCGGCGCTGCCTTATGGCAGGAGGGCTGCCCAAAGAAGGAGGCCGGAGGACAGGTGATGTCTCCGGCCTCGCTGGAACCGGCCGCAACCCCTGTGTGGGGTGGCGGCCGACAGGTGCTTGAACCTTTAGCGCTTGCTGAACTGCGGAGCGCGACGGGCCTTCTTGAGGCCGTACTTC
>CAYMUK010000052.1:0-11220 GCA_964393655.1 uncultured bacterium
CCTATGACCGCCCAGACCTTGCCGTTGCCCTTGGGTTTCAGGTCGCGATCCTCCATGTAGCGCACGAAGCGGGCATGGTAGATCGACATGATGGGACCGAGCCCCATGGACACCGTGGGGAAGCTCCAGAAATCCGGCATGAGGTACGGGTGCGGGTAGCTGGAGAGTGATGGCCCGCCAGAGAGTTCGCGCCTGAAGTTGCGCAGCGTCTCGACATCGAAGCGGTGCTCCAGGTACGCGCGCGCGTAGATGCCGGGACTCGCGTGGCCCTGGAAGTAGATCTGGTCCGCATCCAGTCCCGCGTCCGGCCCGCGGAAGAAGTGGTTGAAACCAACTTCCAGGAACGTCGCGCTGGAGGCGTAGCTGGCGATGTGGCCGCCGATGCCCTTGGACATCTCGTTGGCGCGGGTGACCATCGCCATGCCATTCCAGCGGAGCAGGTGGCGGATCCGCCGCTCAATCTCCAGGTCGCCCGGGTACTCCGGCTGTTCGCTGGCCGGAATTGTGTTGATGTAGGGAGTGGTGGCCTCGAAAGGCACCTTGACGCCTTCTTCAGCTGCGTGGTCCCGCAGCTGCTTGAGTATCTGCAGTACGCGGTCGGCGCCACCGGATTCGATAACGTAATCCAGCGACTCGAGCCATTCGCGCATCTCTGTCGATTCGAGCTGCGCCAGCTCCGCCCCGCTTAGTGCCGCGCGGGCTGCCTGCCCCGCCTTGCCTGAATTATCAGCCATGGTGAATTGGTGATTCCTCTCTCGATCAGGCCGCTAAAGGCATGACCGTCGCCGTCTGAGCCAGTGTCCGGCTCGCTGACTCCAGTCTACCCCACGCCGGCGGCCATCCCGATGTCGGCACCGACTCATTCCTCAGGTGGCGCAGGCGTGCTGGTCGGTGGTTCCACGGCGGCTGGCGGCTCCTTGGGAGTGGCGAGAAGCGAGGCGATAACGCTGATCGCCAACGTGCCGACAATCACTCCGAGGCTGAGCAGCGTAGGCATGTGCCAGAAGTCGGCGATCAGCATCTTGATGCCGACGAAGCCCAGGATCACGGCAAGGCCAGTCTTCAGGTACACGAAGCGGTGAATGATGCCCGCCAGCAGGAAATACAGGCTGCGCAGGCCCAGGATGGCAAAGATGTTGCTGGTGAACACGATGAACGGTTCGGTGGTGATGGCGAAGATGGCGGGAATCGAGTCGACGGCGAAGACCAGGTCGGTGACCTCCACGACGATGAGCACCAGTAACAGCGGCGTCGCCATGAGCTTGCCCGCGTGCCGGGTGAAGAACTTCTGCCCCTCGTAGTGCTCGGTGATCGGCAGCACACGGCGCACCCAGCGGAGCAGCCGGTTGTTCTGCATGTCCATGCCGCCGTCATCCTTCTCCAGCAGCATGCGCACCCCGGCGAAGACCAGGAAGGCGCCGAACAGGTACATGATCCACTCGAACCGCTCGATCAGGGCGACACCGGCGAAGATCATGATGCCGCGCATGATGACCGCGCCAAGAACGCCCCAGAACAGGACACGGTGCTGGTACTGGGGCGGCACGCCGAAGGCACCGAACACCAGCACGAACACGAAGATGTTGTCTATCGACAGTGAGTACTCAATCAGGTAGCCGGTCAGGAACGTCAGGCCTGCCTCGCCGCCGAAGAAATACCAGATTCCCAGGTTGAACAGCAGTCCGAGGCTGACCCAGACGGCTGTCCACATGCCAGCCTCGCGCACACTGACCACGTGCACCTTGCGATTGAACACGCCGAGGTCAAGGGCGAGCAGCGTGCCAATCAGCACGAAGAAACCTATCCAGAATGAGGTGGGTACCTGCAGGTTGAGCTCCACGAAAAACCTCCGTCAGACAATCGCGGAGCACCGGCCAGCGGTCTCCGCGGTTGATGTCAGGTCTCGCGTCTGCTCTTGCGCTCCGGGTGATGGCTCACCGTGTTGACGAAGCGCAACCCCTGGTGCCGCTTGATGGGGCACCCAGGTGGCTACTCCCCTGCGCCCGCAATCATAATCGTTCAAGCAGCCCGGATACAACCGCGAGTGACTGGCCGGCAGCAAGTTCCGTGAATTCACGGAAATCAGGTTTGGCGCCACCGTCCGCCCTGTCCGAGATGGAGCGGATCACGACGAAGGGGACACCGGCGCGGCTGCACACCTGGGCCACGGCGGCACCTTCCATCTCGACGCAGCTGCCACCGAAGCGTTCGCGGAGTGAAGCTGCCTGCAGGGGGTCTGCCACGAAGCTGTCGCCAGACAGCACCCGGCCGAGCCGGCTTGCCGTATCCGGCAACTCACGGGCTGCTGCCAGGGCGAGTTCCGCCAGCCGCCGGTCGGCCGGCCAGGCCACTGCCTCCCCGGGAACGTGACCGGGTTCATAACCGAGCGCAGTCACATCGACATCGTGCTGGAGGCAGTCCGAACTGACGACCACGTCGCCGGGTTGCAGCTCCGGATCAAGTGCTCCGGCCACGCCGGTGAAGATGACCGGGCTTGCGTCCAGACCGACCAGAATCGTACTCAGCATGGCGGCGTTGACCTTGCCGACACCGCAGGTGGCGACCAGCAGCCTGTGGCCCCGGAAGGTGCCGCGGTACAGGGTGAAGCCATGCAGTTCCTGTACCTGTGGCTCTGCGAGCTGCGCGACCAGCAGGGCCGTCTCCTGCTCCATGGCGCCGATTACTGCCAGCAACTGCCTGCCCCCAATGGCAACGGACGCAACAGCACTTGACCTGTTGCGTCCGGATTGTCGCGGGACCGGTCCAGTGCTGCGCCGGTCGCCTGCATTGCCTTACTTGGAGACTTCGTCCTTGAGGACCTTGCCGGGCTTGAATGCCGGGTACTTGCTGGCGGGAATGGTGATGCGTTCCGTGGTGCCGGGGCGTACGCCGCTGCGTTCCTTGCGTTCACGCACTTCGAAGGTACCGAAGCCTGTGAGCTGGACCTTTTCACCCTTTGCCAGGTAACCGCTGATGGCACCGAGCACGCCTTCGACGGCGGCCTTGGCATCCTTGCGGTTGAGTTCGCCACCCTCGACGAGCTGGTTGATGATATCGGCTTTAGAGGCCATGTGTCCCTCCTTTCAAGAGCTGACCGCATTAAGCTACCACGCGGACTGTGCAGTTTGACAACCCCTGAACCCGCTGTTCATCGGATTCCGACCGGTTTCCGGAGGAATATCACAGCGGTTTTCAGGTCAGGTTCTGGCTGCGGGCCATGTTGTAGACAAGCCGGCCAAGCCAGATTCCGAACACCAGCAGCGGCAGGGCCATAAGCATGGCAAGCCCGTCCAACGCGGCATCCGGACGCAGCAGGAAGCCGAGCCAGGTGCCCGTGAGCAGGATTATCCCCGCCAGGCCCGAGAGTATGAGCGCGTTGGGCTGCTGCCGGCGCAGCAGCCACAGGGTCAGGAAGTAGCCGAGCATCAGGTAGAAGCCGGCCTTTATCACGCTGTCGAACGTTCCTTCCGTCTCGCTGGGCACGACCGCCTGCAGGACTATGAACACAATGGTGGCGATTGCCAGTGCCCCGGCAAAGCGCCCCGGGTCGTTCCTGCCCGGCTTGGCAGCCGGCTTGGCCCCGGCCTCGACCTGCTTGCCTGCCGGCTGGGACCTGCTGGCCGTTCCGCTCTTCGCTGCTGCCTTGCGCTGGCGCTGCGCCCGCAGCTGGTCCAGCCTGCGGCGCCGCTCCGCACGCCGTTCCTCTTTTTCCTTCTCGACCTTCTTCTCCTGTTTTTCCTGCGCGCGGCGTAGCTGGCGGTTCATCGACATGAAAGCGAGCATACCGCGCTCACGGACCATCGACCTGACGGTAAGATGCGCGCGTGAACGAGGTACTGGCCCCCGACCTTACGGAGCTGGCCGCCGAGGTTTCCGGGCTGGTCACGGCGCGGCGGTTCCATGAGATCCGCGAGCTGCTGCAGCTGCGGCACCCTGCCGACGTGGCCGAACTCATCACGCTGCTGCAGAACGAGCACCACGCGATCGTGTTCCGCCTCCTGCCCCGGCAACTCTCGGCCAACACTTTCGAGCACCTGCCGCTCAGCGACCAGCACGCACTGATGCTGGCCCTGGGCGACGCCGAAGTGGCCCGGGTACTGGACGCCATGTCACCGGATGACCGCACCATGCTGCTCGAGGAACTGCCCGGTCGTATCACCAAACGCCTGCTGAACCTGCTCTCGCCGGCCGAGCTGTCCGTGGCGACGCACCTGCTCGGCTACCCTCCCGAATCCATCGGCCGCAGCATGACGCCGGATTACGTGGCCGTCAAACCCGACTGGACGGTCAAGGAGGCGCTGCAGCACATCAGGCTCTACGGCCGTGACAGCGAAACACTGAACGTGGTGTACGTCACCGCACCCGGCGGCAAGCTGATAGCTGACATCAGGATGCGCGAACTGCTGCTGGTTGCGCTGGAAACCCCGGTCAGCGAGCTGATCAGCCCTGGTTTCACCGCACTATCGGCACTCGACGACCAGGAGGTGGCGGTCCAGCTCTTCCGGCGCCTCGACCGCTCGGCACTGCCGGTAGTCGACTCGGATGGCGTACTGGTGGGCATCCTGACGGTCGACGACGTGCTCGACATCGCCCAGGAGGAAGCCACGGAGGACATCCACCTGATGGTGGGTTCCGAACACCTGGACCAGCCCTACCTGACCATGGGACTGGGCAGCATGATCCGCAAACGCTCCTTCTGGCTGGTGCTGCTGTTCTTCGGGCAAATGCTCACCGCCACCGCGATGCAGCGCTATGAGGCTGAGCTCGCCCAGGCGCTGGTCCTGGCGCTGTTCGTGCCGCTGATCATCTCCAGCGGTGGCAACAGCGGCTCCCAGGCGGCAGCCCTGGTCATCCGCGCGCTCACCATTGGCGACATCCAGCTCCGCGACTGGCTGCGCGTCCTGCAGCGCGAGCTGCTCACCGGCCTGGCCATCGGCGGCGTGCTGGGTGGCCTGGGTTTCCTGCGCATCGCTGTGGTGGAGGCGATATCGGGGGACTACGGGCCGGCCTGGCCCCTGGTGGGCCTGACAATCAGCCTGTCGCTGGTCGGCATCGTCCTGTGGGGCACGGTGATGGGAGCCATGCTTCCGTTCCTGCTGCAGCGGCTCGGCCTCGACCCGGCAACCTCTTCGACGCCGGCCGTGGCCACGCTGGTCGACGTCACCGGAATCGTGCTCTATTTCAGCATCGCGTCAGTCGTGCTGCGCGGCACCCTGCTTTAGCGTTGCCGCACCCGCAGCGGGATTCTGACCGTGGCGGCGTCCCGCCGGCCGTCGATCCGTACCCGCACCTCCGTGACACCCAGGTCGGCGTCCGCCGGCACCTGCAGCAGCAGCACCGTCTGCACGGTCGTCCGAATGCCCGCGCCCACAGTTTCATACACGAACCGGGCGTCAGCCAGGCTGACGCGCCAGTAGGCGGGCACGCGCACGGGCGTCACCGCGATATGGCTGCCGACCCGGCCGCTCGAGCGCCGGCTGCCCTCGTTCACGAAAAGCACTGTCGCCAGGTCGCCTTCGTTGAAGCCGAGTTCAGACAGGGAATGGACGGCCAGCACGTAGAGCGACTGACCCGGTGTCACCTCGATGACACCGCTGGTGAGCGGAACGGGAAAGCTGCTGGAGCTGCCCTGTACGGTCGGAGCACACGCAGTCAGAGCAAGAAGCAGACCGGTGAGCAGCAGAGCTGCAAGGGGACGTTTCATGGCCGGATTGTACTGCAGCCGGCGGGGTGCCCGCCGGCCCGGTCTCACTGCGCGTACGGCGGTACCGCCAGCTGGCCCGAGATGATGTCCTGGCGCACCTGCTCCAGCTGCTCACGGACCTCCTCGGGAATCAGCGCCTGGTTGTAGTCGTCCAGGGCGAAGCCCACGGCGTTCTCCGCCAGGCCCAGTTCCTGCCAGCCACCGGTGAAACCACCGGCAACGGCGTCGTGGATGGCGGCGTTCGCCACCACATCCACGCGCTTGAGCATGCTGGTCAGGCCATGGTTCATGGTCGCCGGGTCGCCGTCGGTGTCGCCCAGCCAGTTCTGGTTGCTGTCAACGCCAATGTAGAACAGCGGCTGCATGCCTCCTGAACCGCAGGCCAGCTGGTACTGCGGGTCCTTGGCGATGTCTGATAAGACCGTGCTGAGCGGTGTGTTGCGCAGCTGCGACTCCGGCCTGAAGCAGCGTGTCTCGGTCACGTAGTCAATCACGCCGTTGCCGGAATCGCCGGCCGCAGCGTAGATGATGTCGGCGCCCTGAGCGCGCATGCCCGTTGCCAGCTCGCGCGCACCGACCGGGTCGTTCCAGGCCTCGAAGGTGTCCCCCAGGTTCCCGGACAGCACCGTGCAGCTGCTGCAGGCGGCCCGGACGCCCAGCTCATAGCCCTGGGCGAAATTGCGGATCAGCGGGATGTCCATACCGCCAACGAAGCCGACTACGCCCGTCTGGCTCATGAGCCCTGCCAGGTAGCCCACCAGGTAGGAGCCTTCGTGGTCCTTGAAGGTGACGCTCCTGACGTTGGTGTTCTCCACGACGCCGTCGATCAGCAGGAAGCTGGTCCAGGGGTACTCGCTCGCCACCTGGGCGATTGCTTCCTCCTGGCTGAAGCCGGCGGCGATGTGCAGGTTCGTGCCGGCCTCGGCCAGGTTCCGCACGCCCGTTGTGGTGGTTTCGGGGGCGCCGTTGTAGATGAGGATGTCGAAGTCCGTGACTGCGGACAGGTCCCGCACCGCCTCGGTGATGCCGGCCCAGGTTCCTTCATTGAACGACCGGTCGAACCAGCCGCCACCATCGAAACTGATGCTGACGACGAAATCCTGGGCTGACGCCTTGCCGGCAACCAGTACCAGCAGCGCGAGCCCGAAAGCTGCAATCCTCTTCATAGTCATGCTCCCTGCCACGCCCCTGCGTCTGAAACGGCATCGCTGCCTGACGGGCTGTGACAGCAGCGTATAATGTGCCGAACCGTGAGGGACGGAAAGTTTCCACATCCGGGCACGGGTTAAGACCCGTATGCTGAAAGCATGAAGGAGCCGCGTTGCCGATGAGGATCCAGGGCCAGCTTGACGGCGACATCCTGATAAACCTGCTGCAGTACCTGAACCTGAATGGCGCCAGTGGCGTGTTGCGGCTTACCACCGGGCTCGGCAGCATGGGTGAGGTGTTCACCGAGAACGGCCAGGTGGTCCACGCTGCCAGCGGTGAGCTCACGGGCAGGCGCGCCCTGGTGACGCTGCTGCGTTGGACCCAGGGCCGGTTCTCGTTCGAGGCTGGTGTGACGGCGCCGCAGAGGACAGTGGACAAGCCGCTTGATGCCCTGCTGCTCGAAGTGGCCTACGACACGGACGTGGAGGACCTGGGCAGCGAGCAGCTGCTGGGCAGCACGGTGCTTACCCCGGTGGCGAGCCAGGCTGGGCGCAGGTCGGGCGAGCAAGCGGTGACGCTGCCGGTGCTGGCGCTCAAGGTGCTGCCACTGCTCGACCAGAACGTGGACCTTGCCGCGATCGCCCAGCGCATCGGCGCGCCCCTGCCCGACGTCATTGCCGCGGCAGGGGTCATTGTCAGCTCCGGCCTGGCCACGCCGCACAGGAGCGCCAGTGTCAGCGCGGAGTTTATTCACAGCCTGACGGCATTGGTGCGTGACATCATAGGACCGCTGGCCGATATCGTCGTGGATGAAGCCCTTTACGAGCTGAACCTGACGGCGGACAGCGTGCCCGAGGACCAGTTGCCCGAGCTTCTGGGCAGACTGGGGAGCCTGATCGAGCAGGAACGCAGTGACTGGCGCGCCGCGTACGACCGCCAGGTGAGGGAGCTGCTCGCAAGGAACCCGGGCCCGGGCAGGAAGTGACTGCAGCAGCAGGGTACCGGCACGGCAGCCAAGGCAGCGTACCGGCGTACCGGGAGGAACAGGTAGCGTCTTATGGTTGAAGATTACGTAGTCGACGTTTCGGCACCCTCGCCCGGCGAAACTGCAGCGGTGACGCAGAAACTGGCCCGGATACTCAGGCTGGACCAGGACCGGGTGGCCACTCTGGTCAGGCGCCTGCCTGATGTGGTGACCCGTCCCATCAGCTTCGATGAGGCAACTGTGGTGGTCGAACGCTTCAGTAAGGCAGGCCTGAGGGCCCGCATAAGGCGCGTGACCCGCGATTCCTCGCCGACACTATTCGACTTCCCTGCTGCCAAACCCACGTTCGAGCCGAGCGGTGATTCCGGCCGGCAGCCGGCCTTCGACGACGAGGATGACCTGTTCCTGGAGACGGATGACCTGGAGCAGAGCGAGCCGGCCGGCCAGGTCTTCAGCGCGGACGATGGCGTAGACCCGGTTACTGATACGGAACTCTTCCCACCGCCCGAAACGCATGCAAGTGGCTGGGGCGCCGCGGCCCGTGACACGCGGGTCGAACAGCGTGACGCCGGCTCCGTACAGGACGCCGTGGATTCAGGTGAACCATCTGAAGCGGAAGCCTCCTTCCTGTCGGACGGACCTGTCACGGATACCACTGATTCCCTGCCGCCGCCGGCACGTGATCCCCGCACATTCGAGACGTTCGAGGAGGTCACCCCGGCCGAACTGCAGGCGCGACTGCGTGGCGGGCTGAGCACAGCCGACACCCAGGCGGAAGCATCCGCGGGCGACCCGGAAGCGGCAGCGGCCGGCGCAGCCGGAGATCAGGCAGCCGCACCGCCCCGCCGGGCGCGGGCCCAGGGGACGCGAAGACGCGGCAGCCTGCAGTCGAAACTGCTGACCACGGCCATAATCCCGGTGCTGCTGACGATCATCGGCGCCCTGGCGGCCACGTGGTACACGGCGCGCCCCGCGCTCTACCAGCAGCTCCTGGATTCGGCGCGCAACCCTGCCATCGCCACCGCAGCCAGCCTGTCATCGGCCTTCGAGCAGACCGCCAGCACCGGGGGCATCGACTACCTGCAGTTGCAGAACACCATCCTGATTACCCGCCAGGCCTTCCCGCGGGAGGACATCGCCTTCATCATCGCCACGGACACGCTGGGCAACCCGCTGCCTGGCTTCTTCGCCGGCAGTGTGAGCCTGACGGCAGATGCTGCCGACCTGCAGAACGCCATCCGTGACCGGGCGCTTGAAGCGATCCAGCTCGGCACCGAAGCCCGCACCGGCCGTACCGGTTCAAGCAGCCAGCTGGCGGGAGCCGACACCGGCATCGAGATAGTCGCGCAGCCGCTGATCGTGAATCAGGAGCCGGTGGGCGCGGTCGTCGTGGGCGTGAGCGACGCTGCGGTTACCGCCCAGGTGAACCGCATCATCGTCAACGTGCTGCTCTTCAGCCTGCTGCCGCTGCTCCTGGCAATCTTCATCGCCGTACGCCGCGCGCGCCTCCTGACCGACAACGTGCTGCAACTGACCAACAAGGCCGACGAAATCAGCCGCGGTGAGCTCGAGGAGCAGGTAAACTTCCGCTCCGACGATGAGCTTGACGACCTTGCGGCCGCCCTGGAACGCATGCGCGTGAGCATGCGCGGCGCCCTCGAGCGGCTTCGCCGCCGGCGCTAGGCCGACTTTTCAGTCGCTGACCGAGGGGTTGCCAGGTTCCACCGGCAACCCCTGCTCACGCCAGTCTTCGATCCCGCCAGCCAGGTTCACGGCACTGTAGCCGTGGGCGTTAAGCCAGGCGGCAGCCCGGGCACTGCGGCCACCGCTTTTGCACTGCACGACGATTTCCCGGTCGCGGGGCAGTTCCCCGGCGCGCTGGGTCAGTTCATCAAGCACTATCAGCGTCGACCCGGGAATGCGGGCAAGGTCGAATTCGTCCTGCCGCCTCACGTCAAGCAAAAGCGCGCCGGCCTCGATGCGCTGTCTGGCTTCTTCGGGTCCGATTTCGGGGACCTGGTTCTCATCCATATGTCTGCCTCCCAGCGCGGCACCTGGGCCGCTGCCGCCATTGTAGTCCGGCCTGTCCCGGCCCGGCAGCGTGGTAACATTCTGGCGCTATGGCAATCGAACGCACTTACGCAATGGTCAAGCCGGATGGGGTCAAACGTGGCCTCACCGGAGAAGTCATCCGCCGCATCGAACAGAAGGGCTTCCGCATCGTCGGGCTCAAGCAGCTGGTCATCAGCCGCGAGACCGCAGAGACCCACTACGGCGAGCACCGTGACAAGCCTTTCTTCTCCAGCCTCGTTTCATTCATCACCAGCGGCCCGGTCGTGGCCATGGTGCTCGAAGGCGAGAACGCGATTCTCGAGTGGCGCAAGATGATGGGCGCCACCAACCCGAAGGACGCGGCACCGGGCACCATTCGCGGCGACCTGGCCACCATCCTGGACGAAAACGTTGCCCACGGCTCCGACGCCCCCGAGACAGCGGAGCGCGAGATCGGCATCTTCTTCAAGCCTGAAGAACTCCTCTGACCGGACACACCTGAGCAGTCCTGGCCCGGTTCCGCTTAATGCAAGCGGGCCCGGGCCTTCTTCTTAAGAGAGCAACGTATAGAAACGGGGGCACAATGCCGCGAATCTCCAGCAGGATCGAGCAACTTAAGGAATCATCCACCCTGGCTTTCTCAGCCAAAGCACGTGAGCTGAAGGAAAGTGGCGTTGATGTCATCGCCATGACGGCCGGTGAGCCGGATTTCCAGCCGCCAGAGCACATCCTGGCGGCGGCGCGTGAAGCCATCGAACTCGGAATGACCAAGTACACCGCGACGGAAGGCACTCCTGCACTGCGCAACGCAATCGCCGGCAAGTTCAGGCGCGAGAACGGGCTCGACTACGGTGCGGACCAGATCGTGGTGGCGAACGGCGGCAAACAGGTGCTCTACAACGCCTTCGCCGCTGTCCTGGAACCCGGCGACGAGGTGATAATCCCCGAGCCGTTCTGGGTCTCGTATCCCGCCCAGGTGGAGATGCTCGGAGGAGTACCTGTCTACCTGCCCTCAAAGGCCGAGAACGGCTTCATACCGGATCCCGAACAGCTGGAATCGCTCATTACCAGGCGCACCAGGGTGATAGTCATCAACTCGCCGAGCAACCCGACAGGCGCCGTCTATCCGCCTGAGGTGGTGCGCCGCTTCGCGGAAATCGCTCTTGAGCATGACGTGTGGCTGTTCAGCGATGAACTCTACGAGCACCTGGTATACGAGGGAGAATTCAGCAACCCCGCCTCGTTCGCTCCGGAGCACACGCTGATAATCCACGGCGCCTCAAAGGGCTACGCACTCACCGGCTGGCGTCTGGGCTGGGGCGCCGGGCCG
>CAYMUK010000053.1:0-11106 GCA_964393655.1 uncultured bacterium
CAGGCCCGCGGCGCGGCAGCCGACCTGTCCCAGGGACAGTCACTGACCCTCATTGACTACGGTGGCAACCCCAGCCTGCTCACGGAACAGGACAGCGGCCAGCCGAGCAGCGAGGGACCCGACCTGCAGGCCGGGCTCAACCTGGCGCTTGCGAGCCTGAATCCTGGCTTGCCGGGCCGCGTGCTCCTGGCCAGCAACGGCGTCCAGACGAGTGGCGACGTCCGCAAGGTGCTGCCCGCACTGCAGGCGCGCGAGACCAGCGTGGACGTCCTGCCGCTGGCGACGCTGCCGGAGGGCGAGGTGCAGCTCGAACGCGTGCTCGCCCCCGCGCAGGTGCACGCGCATGACCGTTTCACGCTCCACGCCACAGTCACAGCCGATACGGCCACTGACGCCACTTTGAGCTTCCACCGGGACGGCGAGCTGCTGCTCACCCGCGAACAGCCCTTGCAGGCCGGCCGCAACATAGTGGACCTGCTGGTCAGCGAGGCTGACGCCGGCGAGATCCTCTTTGAGGTGTCCGTGGACGCTGCAGGCGATACTTTCGAGCAGAACAACCGCAACGGCGTTTACCTGCAGGTGCTGCCCCCCGCCGGCGTCCTGGTGGTGGCACGCCAGACGGAATGGGGCGAGGTCTTCGGCGACGCCCTCAGGCTCCAGGGCCTGGACGTCACCGTAGTGCGGCCGGACCGCGCGCCCTTCTACCTGGACGGCTGGCTGGACTACCGCGCGGTGGTCCTCCTTGATGTTCCGTCTATCGACCTGACCGTGCGCCAGCAGGAACTGCTGGAACAGGCCGTGGCCGAACACGGCCGCGGGCTGCTGATCCTGGGCGGCCCCAACTCGTTCGGCCCCGGCGGCTACTTCGAGACCGTACTGGAACGCCTGTCCCCGCTCTCAAGCCGCGTGCCGCGCGACGCGCCCAACGTGGCCCTTGCCTTCGTACTCGACCGCTCCGGCAGCATGCAGCAGTCGGTTGAGGACAGCACCAACCGGCTCGACATAGCCCGCCAGGCCACCATCACCGCCGCCGGCCTGCTGCACGAGGAGAGCCGCGTCAGCATCGTCGTCTTCGACTCCGAGGCGAACGTGCTGGTTCCGCTTCAGGAGCGGCTTGACCTGACCGAAATCGAGGACGCCCTGGCGCGTCTGGAACCCGGCGGCGGTACCGCCATCCATCCCGGCCTGGCTGCTGCCTTCGATCAGCTCCGGGGTGTCGACGCCGCTGCCACGCACGTCATCGTCATGAGCGACGGCCTGTCCCAACCCGGCGACTTCGAGACGCTCCTGGGCGAAATGACCGAGGAAGGCATCACCGTCAGCGTGGTCGCCATTGGCGACGGCGCCGACGTGACCAGCCTCCAGCGTTATGCCCGCATGGGCGGTGGCACCTTCCACGCCACGCGCGACTTCCGTGCACTGCCCAGCATCCTGTCGCAGGAGTCAATGATGCTCTCGGGCGCACCCATCGAGGAGAATGTGGTCCAGCCCGCCTGGACCAGCCGCGAGCAACCGTTCGTGCAGGGACTGCCTCTCAGCGTGCCCCCGATCAGCGGTTTCGTCCTGACCACACCGAAGGAAGACGCCACCATCCACCTGGAGGTGCCCGACGCCGAGGGCGAGCAGTTTCCGCTGCTGGCCAGCTGGCGTTACGGCAACGGTCAGGTGCTGGCATTCACATCGCAGGCTGCCGGGGACTGGACATCCGAGTGGATCTCACTGCCTGATTACCCGCTCTTCTGGTCGCAGGCGCTGCGTAGTTTCCTGCCCGCCGCAGGTCAGGAAGGAATCAACCTGACCATGCTGCGCAGGGGAAACGAGCTCAACCTGAACGTTGAGGTCCTGGACGAATTCGAACAGCGAGTATCCGGGCTACCGGTCAGCGTGAACGGGCAGGTGCTGCGCGAGACCCGTTCAGGCCTGTACCAGGGGACCCTGGGCCTGAGTGAGCCGGGCAGGCTTGAACTGGTGGCCCAGGCCGGGGACCTGACTCTGACCCGCAGCTTCCACGTGGCGTACCCGGCGCAGCTGGACTTCAGCCTGGCGGACCCGGAAGTGCTCGAGAACCTGGCCGAAGCCAGCGGCGGACGCATGTTGACTGGCGGCGAGCCGCTGTTCACGGGCGGACAGCGCTACCTGCTCTCCTGGCCACTGTGGCCGCTGCTGCTGGTACTGGGACTGGCCGTCTTCCTGTTCGAACTGGTAAACCGTTACGATCCCGCGCTCCTCAGAAAGGAAGCCCGCTCATGACCGACAACAACAAGGAAATCGAATCCGCACTGGATTCACTGCAGCAGCTGCGAGCCGAAATCGGCAAGGCCGTCCTGGGCCAGCAGGAAGTGATTGACCAACTGCTCATCGCCCTGCTGGCGGACGGGCACGTGCTGCTGGAAGGCGCCCCCGGGCTGGGCAAGACCCTGCTGGTGCGCAGCCTGGGCCAGGCCGCCGGCCTGCAACTCTCGCGCATCCAGTTCACCCCGGACCTGATGCCGGCGGACATCACAGGAACCACGGTGCTGCTGCGTGACGCAGCCGGTGCGGCCGAAACCCGCTTCCAGCGCGGCCCGATCTTCACCCAGCTCCTGCTGGCGGACGAAATCAACCGCTCGACGCCGAAAACCCAGTCGGCGCTTCTGGAGGCCATGCAGGAGAAGACGGTCACCGCTGCCGGCCAGAGCATGGACCTGCCGGCACCGTTCTTCGTGCTGGCCACCCAGAACCCGTTCGAGATGGAGGGCACCTACGTGCTCCCCGAGGCCCAGGTGGACCGCTTCCTGCTCAAGGTACTGGTGCCCTTCCCGGACGAGGACATCCTGGACTCGGTCCTGGAACTCACAACCGGCAGCAGCAGCGCCAGCGTCAACCAGGTCCTGACACCGGAGCGCCTGCTTGAGCTGCAGAAACTGACCCGGGACGTTCCCGTGGCCAGCCACATCCGCCGCTCCGTGGCACGCTTCGTGCTGGCCACGCAGCCGGGCGATCCTGCCTCAAGCAAGGAAGTGCGCCGCAACGTGCGCTTCGGCGTGAGCCCGCGCGGCGGCCAGTCGCTGCTGCTGGCAGCCAAGGGTCATGCCCTGCTGCAGGGCCGCTACAACGTGAGCCACAGCGACCTGGAGGCGATGCTGGCCCCGGCGCTGCGCCACCGCTTCCAGCTCAGCTTCGAAGGTCAGGCGGAGGGTGTGCAGGCCGAAGAGCTGCTGCTTGACACCTTCCGTGCCAGCACCAGGGAGACTGCCCGGGCGTGAGCGAACGGCTGCTGCCACCCAGGCTGCAATCGCTGCTCAGCCGCAGCCGCTTGCGCCTCAACAGCGCGCTGCCCTCGGGTGGTCAGGGTGACCGCAGCTCGCGTGCCAAGGGAGCGGGACTCGAGTTTGCGGAACACCGGCCCTATCAGCCGGGTGACGACCTGCGCCACGTGGACCCGCACCTGGAAGCGCGCCTGGGCGAGACCTTCATAAGGCAGTACAGCGTGGACCAGCAGCTGCCGGTGAGCATCGTGCTGGACGTCAGCGCGTCCATGGGTCAGGATGAACCGGCCAAACTCGACTTCGCGCGGGAGCTGGTGGCGGCCGTGTCCTACCTGGCTCTGGCCGGCAACGACCGGGTGCGCCTTGCGGCCTGCGCGGAAGGCCGGGTGCTGTGGAGCGAATGGTTCAGCGGCCCGCGCAACGCCGACCGCCTCTTCGCCTGGCTGAATGGCCTGAAGGCTCACGGGCAGACGGACCTGGCCGAATCAGTGAGGCAGCTGGTGCCGCAACTTCCGGCAACCGGGCTGGTGCTGGTGGTGTCGGACTGGCTGGCCCAGGACGTAGGCCGCCTGCCTGCGCTCCTGCGCAGTGAGGGCCGGGCAGTCCTGTGCCTGCACGTCTTCAGCCCTTCCGAGGAGGACCCTGCCCGGCTGGGCTCTGGCAGCGCCCTGCGGGTGATCGATTCAGAGACGGGCGAGGAGTTCGACGTCGCCCTGAACGAGCAGGCACTGGCCGAATACCGGCTGGCGTGGCAGGGCTTTACTGGCTCGCTGCGCGACAGCCTGCAGGAGCAATCCGCGCTTTACCTGCCCGTACCGACCGACGCCAGCATTGAGGATCTGTTGCTGAAGGATTGGACCCGGCTCGGACTGATCCTGCGCTGAGCTGCAGCCTCAGCAGCGGGTATAGAGAAGCCGGGGGCCGGAGCAATGATCGCTCCGGCCCCCGGCCTGCTGCCATGTATTGCTGTTTACTCGGCGGTGCGGGTGATCAGCACGCCGTCGGAGGCGACCGGGTCGGTTGCCAGCTCGGTTTCGCCGGCCGGGAATTCGTTGACCTGCAGGATGTAGGCGACGATGTCGGCGTACTGCTGGTCACTCAGAGTGCCGGCCTGGCCGACAGGCATGTTGTGCACGATGTACGCATGCAGCTCGCCCAGGTTGCGGCCGTCCCAGTTGAAGGTGAAACGGCCACCGGCGATGCCGGGTGCTCCGGGGGTTCCGCGCAGGGTTGCGGCGTGGCAACCGATGCAGCTCACTTCGTAGACTTCCTTGCCACGTGCGGCCTGATCGTCGGTGTAGACGCCTTCCCACACGTTGCTGGCAGTGACTTCCGGGGCAGCGCTCTCGGCGGCTGAGTCATCCGTGTCTGTTCCGGCAGCGTAAACGGCTGCGCCGGCTAGCAGAAGGCTGGCGACAGCGAACGTTGCAAAATACTTCTTGATCATGAATCCACTCCTGTTGATAACTTGTCAGTCAGCACGGGTTGCGACTGCCGGACAATTGTCCCTTGCGGACTATATCAACATGCCGCGCCCAAAATGTCACCCCCGAAACAGCGGGAGTAAACAAAAGGTGAAAGCGCTTTACAGCCCGGTGGCGAGTGGGGCCAAAAGGCGGTAAGCGGGCGCGACAATCCGTTCGGCAAGGCCACTGGCTACCACGAGCGCCACTACGATGGTCGGCCACAGCAGGTGCTTCTGCAGCCAAAGCCCCGCCTTGGGTGAGATGGCCGTGAGGATATGTCCCCCCGTGAAGGGCGTGAGCGGCAACAGGTTGGCCAGACCGAACCAGAGGCCGATGCGGCCGAAGTTCGTGATGATCGACTGGACGGTCAGTCCGGCATTGCCGGAAATGCTCACTGCCACCAGTGGCTTCAGCAGTTGCGCAAGCAAGGCGACGGCGATGGTGCCTGCACACGCCAGCAGCACTATCAGCACCAGCGTGACCCGACCGCCGCGCAGCTCGTCGGCATCGATGCGCATTGGCCGCATCCAGCCGACCCGGTAAAGAACGGCAGCGATGGCGCCGACCAGATCCAGGTGCACCAGCGGGTTCAGGTTCAGGCGACCGTCATGCCTGGTGCCCTCGTCACCGAACAGCCTGGCCAGTAGCGCCAGCAGGAAGCCGTGGACCGCCACCACCAGGAGGATGGACACGGTGCGGAGCAGGTACTGCTGCAGGCTGAGCGCCGGTGGGATGAAGCTGTCAAACATGCTTCACATTGTATCGCCGAGTGTCACTCCGTAATCGATTGCCAGCTGCTGCAGGGCGCCACTGGACATCAGTTCGCTTATGGCGGCGTCGAATTCCTCGAGGAGCCAGTTCTGGTTGGCCAGGCTGGCGAAGCCGATCTCCGCCACCTGGCTGGGCAGCGGGGCGCTGTCGATGATGCGGTAGTCGCCACTTTGCCACGCGGGTGAGCTGAGCAGGTCCGGCAACCAGATCATGGCGGCGTCAATGGACCCGTCTTCCAGGCGCTGCAGCATCAGTTCGTCGTCGCCGTAGGGCAGTCGCAGCCAGCGGTCAGCCGCCGCCAGGCTTGTGTTGAAGGAGAGGAAGCTCATGTCACCCTGGCTGCCTATCTGCACGCCTACCGCCCGGTCGCGCGGCACATCGCCCAGTTTCTCGTAGTCGGGATTCACGGCCGTCACGACGAAAGGCAGTGACGCGTAAGGGGCGGTGATCGCCAGCCATTCGGGATAGATGCCAGCGGTCAGGCTCAGGCCGGCGATCATGTCGCAGTCGTTCACAAGGTGGATGTAGAGGGTGTAGAAGAAGTCCACCTCGTCGTAAAGCGGAAAATCAGAGGGGATCTCGGTGACCACGTGGTCTATCAGCAGGGCCTCAGCGATGAGGGCGGTGGCCGCGCGGTCGAACTCCGTGGTGTCCAGTCCGCCGAAAACGCAGATGCTGACCCGGTCGCCCTGCATCCTCACGGCATTGTCCAGAAGTTCCGCGGGCACGTATGGCACCTGGGCCGACGCCAGCAGGAAGGTGGATACAAACAGGCAAGATATGACTTTCAGGAATCTGTTCATGGTGGTGTGGCCCGCGCCGGTGGCTTTGACACCACCGGCGCGGGCGAACCTGTCCCTATTCGGCTGAGGCAGCCTGGCTGGGCAGCTTGAAGACGAAGATGGAGTTGCCGCCTTCGGCAACGGACACTTCAGGGTAGAGCTCGCGGTTCACGGCACCACGGGCCTGGGTGACGGTACCGGTCGGGATGACGACGTACTGCTCGCCATCAACCATGTAGGTCATGGGGTAGCCACCGATCATGGAGTTCAGGCGGACTTCCCACAGGATGTCGCCGGTCTCGGCGTCGTAGGCGCGGGCGTAACGGTTGGCGTCGCCACCGAAGATCAGGCCGCCGGCCGTGCTCAGGGTGGAGGCGCTCATGTGCACACGCTGCTCGTGCACCCACAGGAACTCACCGGTGCCGACGTCGATGGCGAAGATGTGTCCCACCGCATCCGAATCAGGAGCGAACTCGGGGCCGCTGCCGGACTGGGAGCCGACGGATTCGCCGGGCAGGAACTCCTGAACGCGCGGGGTCAGTGTCGTGCAGGACTCGCTGAGGGGCACGTAGAAAGCGTTGGTGTCCGGGTTGTAGGCGCCGGCCTGCCACAGCTTGCCGATGTTGCGGCCGCCGCAGATGAAGTTGCCTTCGTCCAGCGTTTCGGAGATCAGGTCGACATTGGTGATGACGCGGCCATCATCGGTGTAGCCGGATATGACGTTCTGGAAGACCGTGTCGCGGATCCAGAGGGGTTCGCCGGTCTCGCGGTCCAGCGCGAAGGCGGTGCCGTACTTGCCGGGCACGCTGACCACGACCTTGTATTCCTGGCCGGGCTCGATGTCCTCGCTCATCCAGTCGACCTCGTCCGCGTTGGGCGCGACCGCAGTATCAACCAGGACGCGTTCGAACGGGCTGTCAAGATCCCAGTCGTCGCGGGGCAGGTGCTGGTAGTACCAGACGATCTCGCCGGTGTCGGCGTCGATGGCCAGGGTGGAGTTGGTGTAGAGCGCGTCGCCGCCGACACTGCCGCGGATGACCTCGGGGTAAGGAATCGGCATGCCGACGCCCCAGTAGAGCATGTTCAGTTCGGGGTCATAGGAGCCGGTGATCCAGGGGGAGCCGCCCCAGCGGTTCTCGACGGGCAGGCCGGCCCAGGAGGCGTCAACCTCGGGGTTGTTCGGGTCAGCCAGTGTGTTGATTCGCCACATCTCCTCACCACTCTCGAAGTCGTGGGCGGTGATGTAGCAGGCTCCGGCGGTGCCCGTGATCGAGCAGCCCGAAGTGGCGGTGTAGATCATGCCGTTCACGACCAGCGGACCGGCCGTGTAGCTGTAGCCCTTCTCGTAGTCGTTAACCTGGACTTCCCAGCGCACCTGGCCGGTAGCTGCCTCCAGCACGACGATCTTGGCGTCAGCAGTTGTCAGCACCAGGGCGTCCTCATAGAGGGCCAGGGTGTTCTTCTGGCGGTTCGCCTGGTTGTCGTGGTAGCCGCCCTCGAGCACCGGCAGCGGGTGACGGTACTCCCAGAGCAGGTCGCCGGTGACGGCGTCCAGGGCCTGAACGACGTTGCGGTTGTGACCCAGGAACATGATGCCGTCGTGAACCAGCGGCGCTATTTCCTGGAGACCGGGTACGGGCATCGGCCAGGCCCAGGCCAGGGTCAGGTCGGCGACATTGTCGCGGTTAATCTGGTCAAGGTCGCTGTGACCATGATTATCCAGGGTGCCACGCCACATCAGCCAGTCTTCCGGGGCCGGGTTGAGGATGTCGTCGTTGCTTACCGGGGAATAGTCGATCTGGGCGGTGGCGGTGCCCAGCAGTACCAGTCCCAGCAGCGCAGACGCCAACAGTCTTTTGCTTGCTTTCATGATTTCCTCCTGTGTTGTCTGAAACCGTGCGGCCGCAAGTGCAGCCGAGGGGGCTTCCTAGCGCTCAACGTCTTCCGGGAAGACGGGTCCGAATGAATTGCCGAAGCTGTTGCGGATGTAGGTGGCGATGACTGCTATCTGCTCGTCGTCAAGGACGTTCTGGAAGGGCGGCATCTCGCTGCCGCCGTGCAGGATCTGGTTGGTCACGTAGGATTTGTCGGCCAGGATGTCACGGTTGCGCAGGCTGGGCCCACCTGTGCCGCCGCTGCCGTCAATCCCGTGGCAGGCTGCGCAATAGGTTCCGTATGCCTGCTGCCCGGCGAGCATCCTCTCGGGATCCAGCTCGAATTCCTCGGCTTCCTGGACAGCTGAGTCATCCGGCTCACCGACGGCACCGGTGACCGTCTCCCCGGTGCTGCTGAGCAGGTACCAGACTTCGCCCAGTCCCTGGCCGGCGGCCATGCCCGGTTCGGTGTCGCCGACGTAGTAGTAGAGCGGCATGCCCATGTAGGTCGCCTGCATGCCCTCGTCCCGCTCCAAGGTGCCCACGAAGCCTGGAATCAGACCGGGCGAAGTGATTGGGCGTCCCTCCGTCAGGAGTGGTGGCCAGTTCTCAAGGCATTCGGCCGAGCAGTTGCTTACACCCCTCTCGTCATTAAGGAAGACGTAGAGCGCGTTGCCTCCTTCGTCCACCAGCACTCTGCCGACTCCTGGGAACTCTGCCAGCGCCAGGCGCGCGGGCTCCTGAGCGAATGCTGTTGTGGAGAGGACCAGGGCGAGCAGCCCTGCCATGCACAGCGCCAGCCTGTGTTTGAAGATCATCACTTGACCCCCTTTGGGTACCGATATTCCGGACAGGACAAAAGTCCCGACGGTGAATGACTGGATTCTAGCACTGTTAGGGCAAACGTCAAGCTGATTCAGCTGTGTACAGCGCTAATCCGGCTATTGTTACGGCAGCTGTTGGCTTATAAATGTACAAACACTAATCATACCTTGTGCAAACAAGAAACACCGTGGTCTGCCGCCAAATTGCTCTGGCCGACCTCGCACTGCCACTGCAGTCAGGGTTCGTTCCCTTACCTAGCGGGCAGGCACCTCGCGTTGGGCCACGCCGTTGTAGTTCGAGAGGGGCCGGATCAGTGCGTTGTCGGCAGCCTGCTCAAGCACGTGCGCCGACCAGCCGGCAATGCGGCTCATCACGAAAATCGGCGTGAACATGGGGATGTCGAAGCCCATCAGGTAATAGGCCGGTCCGGCCGGGAAGTCCAGGTTGGGATGGATGCCCTTGTCGCCCACCATCACGTTCTCGAGCTCGGTGTACATCTCAAGCCACTTCTGTCCGCCCGTGGCGTGCGCCACCTGCTCGAGAGCTGCCTTCATGGTCGGCACCCGGCTGTCTCCCTGCTTGTACACGCGGTGGCCGAAGCCCATCACCTTCTCCTTGCGAGCCAGTCGCTCGCGGAGCCACGCGGCCGCGTGGGCGGGATCGCCGATCTCCAGCATCATGTGCATCACTGCCTCGTTGGCGCCTCCATGCAGCGGCCCTTTCAGCGTCCCCACTGCGGCGGTGCAGGCGCTGTAAAGGTCCGAGAGCGTGGAGGTCACGACGCGCGCCGTGAACGTGGACGCATTGAAACTGTGCTCTGCGTAGAGGATGAGGGACACCTCGAACGCATTCACGATTTCGCGGGCGGGCACGCTGCCGAAGCACATGTGAAAGAAATTCTCGGCGAAGCCCAGGCTCGGGTCGGGTTCAATGGCCGCTTGCCCCTGCCGCCGGCGGAAGTCGGCCGCGACCACCGTAGGCATCTTGCCCAGCAGCAGGATCGCCTGGTCATGCATTCCGGCATCCGGTCGCAGCACCAGGTCTGTGGCTCCCAGCAGGC
The DNA here is from genome assembly GCA_964393655.1 of uncultured bacterium. Taxonomy (GTDB): domain Bacteria; phylum Deinococcota; class Deinococci; order Deinococcales; family Trueperaceae; genus CALDPK01. The sequence goes on from CAYMUK010000053.1 coordinate 10,027, forward strand.
TCAGTGCGGTGCGCACCGTGTCCATCGGGTGCGCCTGCACAGGCAGCAGTTCCAGCAGGCGGGATAGCTGCGAGGGCAGCGGCCGCTCGGCCCGCTCGGCAGCGGCAAAATCCCGCAGCTGGCCGGCGTCCGGCAGCTCCCCGTTCAGCAGCAGGTAGGCGACTTCCTCGAAACTCCTGCTGGCAGCCAGGTCCTGCACCGGGTAGCCGCGGTAGGTGAGGGAATTCGTTTCCGGCATGACCTTTGAGACAGCCGTGTGATCCACGACCACTCCGGCGAGCCCCTTGTAGACCTGTTGCTCAGCCACTCTGTTCCTCCTAGAACAATCCGGGCGCGGCGGGGCGCCCCAGCACATCGGTCTTCACGCTGACGTTGAGTTGTCCGACCTCGTCCGCCGTGAGCTCCGGCAGGCGGCCGACCAGTTCCAGGAAGCGCTCCTGCTCAGCAGCCTCAACCACGCCTTCGGCCAGCATCCGGAACTTGCTCAAGTACTGCTCACGCGCGAACGGCCTGGCACCCAGCGGGTGCGCGTCGGCCACAGCGATTTCGTCCTCGAGCGTGCTGCCGTCAGTGAAGGTGATGACGACCCTGCCGCCGAACGCCTTAACGTCGGGATCGACCGAATGGTAGCGTCTGGTCCATTCCGGATCCTCGCTCGTCCGCACCTTGCGCCACAGCTCCACCGTGTCAGCCCGTGCGGCACGTTCCGGAGCGTAGGAATGTTCATGGTGCCACGCGCCGTCCTGCAGTGCCACCGCGAAGATGTACATGATCGAGTGGTCCAGCGTCTCGCGGGTGGCGGTGGGGTCGAATTTCTGTGGATCATTCGCACCCGTGCCGATCACGAAGTGAGTGTGATGGCTGGTCAGGATGTGAATGTCGCTGATTTCCTTGCCCGCCGGCAGGCGCGGCTTCATCCGCCGGGCCAGGTCGATCAGTGCCTGGCTCTGGTACTCCGCGGAGTGCTCCTTGGTGTAGGTGTCCAGAATGCCACGGCGCTCGTCAGCCGGCCCGGGCAGTGGCACCAGGTATTCCGCGTCCGGCCCACTGAGCAGCCAGGCGATGAAGCCGTCCTCGCCC
>CAYMUK010000054.1:0-11005 GCA_964393655.1 uncultured bacterium
GAACCCACCGTCCGCGTGACTTTCAGCCCGAACAACAGCCCGTTCGCCGGCAAGGAAGGCCGCTTCCTGACCAGCAGACAGATCGGCGACCGCCTGAAGCGGGAGCTGCTGACGAACGTGGCGCTTCGTGTCGAGGAACTCGGTGGCGAACAGTACCGGGTCGCGGGCCGCGGGGAGCTCCACCTGTCAATCCTCATCGAGACAATGCGCCGCGAGGGGTTCGAGTTCAACGTCTCGCGACCCGAGGTCATCTACCGCGAGGAGAACGGCGTCAGGCTGGAGCCGTTCGAGCGCGTGATCGCTGAAGTGCCGGTCGACGCCGTCGGCGCCGTGATGGAATCGCTCTCCAGCCGCAAGGGCAACCTTGTGAACATGGAGCAGGGCGAGGAGCGCGCCAAGCTCGAGTTCCTGATGCCCAGCCGGGCGCTCTTCGGCTACCGCAGCACCTTCCTGTCCATGACCGCGGGCGAGGGCCTGCTGAACCATGTGTTCGACAGCTACCAGCCGCGCGTGGGCGAGATCCGCAGCCGTCCGGAAGGCTCGCTCGTCTCAATGGAATCCGGCAACACGTTCGCGTACTCCATGTTCAAGCTGCAGGACCGCGGCGAGTTCTTCATCAACCCCGGGGACGAGGTCTACGTGGGCATGATCCTGGGAGCGCACATCCGTGCCGGTGACCTGGAGATCAACGTGACGAAGAACAAGAAGCTGACCAACGTGCGCGCTTCCGGTTCGGACGACAACATCGTCCTGGTGCCGCCCCGGCAGCTGTCGCTCGAGGAAGCCCTGGCTTACCTGGCCGACGACGAGCTGCTGGAGGTCACCCCCAAGAGCTTCCGTCTGCGCAAGCGTCACCTGGATCCCAACGTCCGCAAGAAGGAAGCGAAGGCCGCGGCCCAGTCGGCCTGATTCTGCCCTGATTCCCTCAACCACCCACGGGTGTATCCGGATCGCCGGGTACACCCTTTTTGCTGCGCCTGACCAGCAGGTCACCGAAGGATTCCGCCTGGACCACCTTCACCCGCTCCTGCCGCACCAGCTCCAGCAGGGCCACGAACATCACAGTGACGCGTGACCATTCCTGACCTTCGCGCAGTTCGCTGAAACTGAACCTGTTCCTGACCTTGAGCAGGTCCAGCAGCTGTCGCGTGGCCTGGCGGAAACCGAATCCTTCACGGGCCAGCTCGAAGTAATTGGCGGACCGCAGCCTGGCCGCGAGTTCAGCCAGCCGGCCCGCGGGCACCGGCTGGGGCCGCCGCTCACGTTCAAGTGCCGGCGGGCCCACCCTGGCAGGCAGCAGCAACCTGCGGTCCTCGCGCCGGAGCCGCAGGTAGTCGATGGCATTGTCCATGTCCAGCAGCGCTTCGACAGCTTCGGCAACCTCTTCAAGCAGTTCTTCCTCATCCAGGCGGGGTTGCCTGGGCAGCAGCAGGCGCAGTTTGAGTTCCAGGACCTGGGCCACGCGGGGCAGTGCCTCGCTGGCTGCATCCAGGTCACGCACGCTCAGCTGCTCGAAATACGCGAGCCAGTCACGCACCAGGCCCAGCAGGTCCAGGTCTGATGGCGGCAGGCGGCCACTGCGCAGTGCGGTGAGCAGTTCCTGCAGCGTGCCGCTGAAAGCTCTCTGCCTGACCAGAAATCCAGATGCGGCCTGTTCTTCCACGGTCTGGCACGATACCAGAGTGCGCCAGGGCGCGGAAGCGCGGCAACAACGCTTGCTAAGCTGGCAGCATGTACTCGCTGCTTCGGCCCCTGCTCTTCCGGCTCGACGCCGAACAGGCTCACGAACTGACAATGGAATCACTGGCGTTCGCTTCCAGGCACCCGGGATTGCTCAGGCTGCTGGGCTGGCTGGCGAGCCTGAAGGACGACCGGCTCAGAGTGGACGCTTTCGGTCTGAGCTTCTTGAATCCCCTGCTGCTGGCGGCAGGCATGGACAAGAACGGAGTGGCGATTCCGGCCTGGGCGGCACTGGGGTTCGGCGGCGCCGAAGTCGGCACGCTCACGATGCTCCCGCAGGAAGGCAATCCCCGGCCGCGCCTGTTCCGGCTCAGGGCGGACCGGGCGATCATCAACCGCATGGGCTTCAACAACGATGGTGCGGCGGTGGCCGCGCACAGGCTCGCGGCACTGGGGCAAGCGACTGACACGGAGTCACTGCGACCGGCAGGTTTCCAGGTGGGAATCAACGTCGGCAAGTCACGCGTCAGGTCGCTGGAGGAGGCCGCGGCCGACTACCGTGCCAGCCTTGAACTGCTGTGGCCCCACGCGGATTACGTGGTGCTCAACGTAAGTTCGCCCAACACCCCGGGCCTGAGGCAACTGCAGGAACATGGCCGCCTGGCGGAACTCCTGGCCCTGGCGGCCGACCTCCAGTCGCTGGGCCGCAGGCCGGTGCTGCTCAAGATCGCCCCGGACCTGAGCGAGGAGGCACTGCTGGTCATCTGCGGGCTGGCTGCCGGGTCCCAGCTGGCCGGCCTGATTGCCAGCAACACAACTGTCTCACGTGAAGGCCTGCAGGATGATCCAGGCGAGGAAGGCGGCCTGTCGGGCCTGCCGCTGCGGGACCGTGCTCTGGCGCAGCTGCGTTTCCTGCGCGCGAATACCAGCCTCCCGCTCGTGTCGGTTGGCGGAATCTGGACGGCGGCGGACGCGGTCGCGCGCGTGCGCGCCGGAGCCTCGCTGCTGCAGCTGTACAGCGCTTTCGTCTACAGGGGTCCTGGGCTTATCCGGAAGATCCTGGGCGGCTTGCTGCGTGAAGTGGAGCGTGAGGGCGTGGCGTCAGTCGGCGAGCTGGTGGGGCTCGACGCCTGACACGCAGGACGTAGCCGGCACCGTCGGAAGCTCTAGTCCTGGTCGGTGCTGCGGGCCTCCCAGCGGGTCTCGCTGACACCGCCGCGGGTATTGGCCACGCGCGCCATGTTGAACAGCAGGTCGGACACGCGGTTCAGGAATTTCACCACCTCGGGGTTGATGGTCTCCTCCGCCTGCAGCGCGACGGCGTCGCGCTCCGCCCGGCGCATCACGGTACGGGCCACGTGCAGCGCGGCACCGCCCGGAATCCCGCCGGGCAGGATGAAACTGGTGAGCGGCTCGAGCTCGGCATCAAGTTCGTCGATCAGGCTCTCGACCCAGGCGACGTCCTCGGCCCTGATCGGCGAGAGCTTCTCACGCTGCCGCGCAGTGTGGGGTGTGGCCAGGTCGGCCCCCAGTTCGAACAGCAGCGACTGCAGGCTGGCCAGCGTGCGGTTCAGGTCCTGGTCGGCCACGTGGGAGCGCGCCAGGCCAATGAAACTGGACGCCTCATCAACGCTGCCGTAGGCACGCACCCGCAGGCTGGACTTCCCGATGCGCTCGCCGCCGTACAGCCCGGTCTCGCCGTCGTCCCCGGTCCTTGTGTAGATCTTCATGTGTCAGATGATACCGGCGTCAACCTGCTGCCATAGCGCTCCTGGACATATTCATTGAGCAGCACGTTGAAGTCGGCAGCCAGATCGGGTCCCTGCAGCGTCCGGTACAGCTGACCGTCCCTGTAGACGGGAGCCCGCGGGGATTCCCCGGTGCCCGGCAGTGAGATGCCGATGTCGGCGTGCCTGGATTCACCAGGGCCGTTCACCACGCAACCCATGACGGCGACCCGCAGGTTCTCGACCCCCGGGTACAGCTCGCGCCACTGCGGCATCTGCGCCTTGAGGTGGGCCTGGATGTCCCGGGCCATTTCCTGGAACAAGGTGCTGGTTGTCCGGCCGCAACCCGGGCAGGCAGTGACACTCGGTGCGAACGCCCGCAGGTCCAGCACCTGCAGAATCTCCTGGGCGATCTCGACCTCACGCTCGCGCGGCGCACCGGGATCGGGCGTCAGGGACACGCGGATGGTGTCGCCTATGCCCTCCGACAGGAGAGGCGACAGTGCGGCCGCGCTTGAAACCGCGCCCTTGATGCCCATGCCCGCCTCGGTCAGACCCAGGTGCAGCGGGTAATCGCAACGCCCAGCCAGCTGCCTGTAAACGTTCCAGAGGTCTGTGACCCGGCTGACCTTGGCGCTGATGATGATGCGGTCGTGCCCGAGCCCGTGCTCCTCGGCCAGTTCGGCCGACAGCAGAGCGGATTGCAGCATCGCCTCGATCAGGACGTCCTGGGCGGGCAGCGGCGCTGAGCTCGCCGCGTTTGCGTCCATCAGTCTGGTCAGCAGCTGCTGGTCCAGTGAGCCCCAGTTCACACCGATCCTCACCGGCTTGTCCAGGTCGCGGGCGATTCCGATTATCGTCAGGAAGTTGCTGTCATGGTGCTTGCCTGCACCCACGTTGCCGGGATTGATGCGGTACTTGGCGAGTGCCCTGGCGGCCGCGGGGAACTCCTGCAGGAGCAGGTGGCCGTTGTAGTGGAAGTCGCCCACCAGGGGCACGCTGCAGCCGAGGGCGTCCAGCTGCCGCCTGATCTCAGGCACGGCCTCGGCCGCTGCCTTGTTGTTGACGGTCACGCGGACGATCTCGCTGCCGGCCTGATTGAGCTTCACCGTCTGGTTGACTGTGGCAGCGACATCCGCGGTGTCCGTGTTCGTCATCGATTGCACCACCACGGGATGGCTGCCGCCGACGGCGACGTCGCCGATCATTACCGTGGGTGTGGCGCGGCGCGCCGGAAGAGCCGTGTTCATCGCTTCCGAGTCTAGCAGTCAGTCCGTCGCCGGGCCGCTGCCGGCGCGACCCCGGATCAGTTCCAGCACCTGGTCCAGCAGGACCCGGCTGGTGGAGATGGCTTCCTCATGATGGATGCCCTCCTGCCCGTCCCAGCTGCCGAAATACCCGCCCGCCTCACGCAGGAGAACCGGGAAGGGGCCGCAGTCCCAGGCGTTCATCGCCGGATCGAGCATGAGTTCGATGCGGCCGCTGGCGACAAGGGAATGACCGTATGCATCACCCCAGCCGGCCCGGACCCGGCTTGAGGCGCATAGCCGCTCGAAGGCCTCCTGCCGTCCGTGCGGGCGGAAGTTGCCCACGTCGGTGAAGGCCAGCGTCCCTTCTTCCAGCCTGCCGGCCGTGGAAACCGTGACGCGGCGGCCATTCAGGAAGGTACCCGAGCCGCTGCGCGCCCACAGCGTCTCCCCCAGTGCCGGGAAGTGGACGACTCCCGCCTCGATACGGCCGTCAATCTCCAGGCCCAGCAGCACCGCGTACAGCGGCACGCCGCTCGTGAACGCCTTTGTGCCGTCGATCGGGTCGACGTACCAGCGGAAGGCGGAGCCGCTCAGGCTCTCGCCGCCCTCCTCCCCGACGATGTCGTGGGACGGCAGCTCGCGCTCCAGCCGCGCGCGGATAAGCTGCTCAGCCTCGATGTCCGCAGCAGTCACGGGCGAGCGGTCCGCTTTGAAACTGGTCGTGAGTTCGTTCCGGAAGTACCTGAGCGTTACCTTGCCCGCATCCTGGGCCGTGCTTATGGCCACCTGCAGGTACCGGTCCAGCTCACTCCCGTTTGACTCCGAAATTGTCGTCTCCATTGCTTCTGTTCCCTCCAGCAGGCGATGCTAGACTAACCCGCACAATGCTCCTGACCCGCAACAAACTCGAAGAGAACGAGCGGTCGGTACTGGCTCCCTATGCCAGCCTGGCCGCCGAGTCGCGCGGCCGCCTCCACCCTGAGGGTGAGAGTGCCCGCCGTACCGCCTACCAGAAGGACCGTGACCGCGTGATACACACCACGGCCTTCAGGCGCCTGGAGTACAAGACCCAGGTGTTCGTGAACACGGAGGGTGACCACTACCGCACCAGACTCACCCACACCCTGGAGGTCGCGCAGGTCGCCAGGTCGGTTGCGCGCGCGCTGGGCCTGAACGAAGACCTGGCGGAGACCATTGCCCTGGCGCATGACCTGGGCCACCCGCCTTTCGGCCATGCGGGCGAGAAGGCGCTGGATGAACTCTCGGCCGGCTTCGGCGGCTTCGACCACAACAAGCAGACGCTCCGGATTGTCACCAAACTGGAACGGCGCTACTCCTCGTTTCCGGGCCTCAACCTCACCTGGGAAACGCTGGAGGGGATCATGAAGCATGAAACCGAGTACGACCTGCCGGATGCCGACTGGGAGCCCGACCAGCAACCCGGTCTGGAAGCCCAGGTGGTGAACGTGGCGGACGAGCTTGCCTACAACGCCCACGACCTGGACGACGGGCTCGGCTCGGGCCATCTGAGCGCGCACCAGATCTATGAGGTTCCGGTGATTCGCGACCTGATGGATGAGCTGGGCTTGCGACCTCAGGGCTTTGGTGACCAGGAACGTTACCTTCTGGTCCGGGAGCTGCTGGGACTGATGATCGATGACGCGGTGGTGCACACGGCCAAGGCCATCGAGAGTGCGGGGGTGAAGAGTGTTGCGGACGTGCGCAACCAGCCGGGCAAGCTGATCGGCAACTCACCGGAACTCGAGCCCCGGCTGAAGGAACTGAAGCGCTTCCTGTACGCGAATTTCTACTACCATTACCGGCTGATCCGCATGACGGTCAAGGCCAACGACATCCTGGAGCGCATCTTCGGCGCCTACATGAAGACGCCGGAAATGCTGCCGCCCAGCGTCGCCAGGCTGGCCGATGAGCGCGGCCTGGACCGCGCGATCATCGACTATCTGGCAGGAATGACGGACCGTTACGTGGGCAAGGAGTACCAGCGCCTGTTCGCGCCGGACGTACTCACCTGAGCGCTGGGCTCAGCGGTTGACGGCACCCAGGATCTGACCTGTGTCGGCGTCGCGCAACCAGACGACCTGCACGCCACCGCGCAGGATGCGCACCATCTGCCAGGGCGAGGTGAGCGCCTGGGTGGAGATGGCACCCGGGGCGGGCTCGCTCACACGGATGTCTGCGTAGATCTCCGCTCCCTGCTGGCTGAGCCGCTCCAGGCTGATGCCGTACCCGCCGGTGGGCCGGCTGCCCAGGAACAGCGCAAGCACCGTCTCGCGTTCCCAGTTCACTTCCGGGGCGGGTGGGGGCGTGAGCAAAGTGGCATGTGCCGCATTCCAGGCCTGCAGGAGTTCCGCGTCACTGCCGATGAGTGCATGCGACTGCTCGCTGACCAGCGCATTGCCACCAGAGGCCAGGATGTCAAAGAACAATTGCTCCTCCTGAGGCCGCTGCTCGGCCGCCAGCGTGCCGATCTGGCGCTGGATGTAGAAGCCGCTGCGCAGGTACTCCTCGACCCCGCTGACCGAGCGGGCCGGTGACGGCATTACATCAAGAACGGTCATCACTGCGGGGGCGCGGCTCTGCAGGTACTCCTGCAGTGCTAGTGCCTCGGCGCGGGTCAGCTGCGCCAGTCCCTGCAGGCCCGAGAGGCGGGGCACCGGCACCACGCGGGTGTTCACTCCCCTGCTGGCGTCCTCGAGGAGTGTGAACCACAGTTCCCCGTCCCAGTAGAGCACCTGCGCCGCGTCCTGACCGACGATCACCCGCATGTCGCTGCTGCCGGCGACATAGCTTGCCTGGGTGGGGGCACGGTCCAGGCGCCGCAGGCTCTCGCGCAGGAAAGGTTCGCCGTCCACGCTCAGGGCCTCGTCCACGACCATGGGTCCTGACGCCAGATCATGTCCGCGGGTCAGCGTCACGGTCTTGCCGCCCAGGTCAAGCTCGCGCGGCTGGCCGTAGAACCAGGTGAGCCGGACGTACTCGGAACCGACAAGGTTGACCTCGTGAACCGAGGGTTGTGCGTCAGGCACGCAGGAAACCAGTAGACTCAGCGGCAACAGTGCCAGCAGGAATGCACGCATCAGGACCTCCTCCTGTATGGCGCCAATGCTATCACCCGTCACGTCCCGCACAGTGAGCCGTTCCTGAGAAAGCATTCATGGTGCCAGGCTGTCCACGAACTGCCTGGCTGTGCGTCCCGACATGCCGTTGCCGCGTCTGGCGAACAGCAGTGCCGCCTCCCGCAACCCGGAGGAATCCAGCCCACGGGCCGCTGCCAGTTCGGCGATTATCGCCAGGTAGCGGCGCTGGTCGCTTGCCGGGAAGGTGATCACCAGGCCGAAGCGGTCCGCCAGGGCCATCCTCTCGTCCAGGGTGTCCCAGGCTGCGGCATCGTCATCCAGGGGATCCGGCCGGTCCGCGTGCCGCTGAGAGACCAGCGAGCGGCGGTTGCTGGTGGCCAGGACCATCACGTTCTGCGGCAGGGCCTGCAGGGTGCCGTCCAGCAGCGTCTTGAGCTGCTGCCAGCCACTGTCGTCCCTGCCGAAACCGAGGTCGTCGACGAAGAGCACGAACTTAAGGGGCGACGCCGCCAGTTCCTTAAGGATTGCCGCGAGGCCGGGTAGTTCCTGTGGCGGGACCTCGACCATACGCAGGCCCACGTCCCCGTACTCCTTCAGCAGTGAGCGCGCGGCGGTGGACTTGCCGCTGCCGCGGGGACCGTAGAGAAGCAGATGCAACCTGGCCCTGCCGGCCAGCCAGGGCTCCACGGCCGCCCTGAGCTCGGAGAGCTGGGTGTCGAGCCCGTGCAGGCCCGAGAATTCGTCCGGCACCGGATTCGCCACCTGTTCGAGCCGGCTCCCGAGCAGGCGCCAGGCGCGGCCGCGCGCCAGCTGACCCTGGCCCTGCTTCCTGTAGATGGCCAGCAGCTGTTCCACAGTTGCGCTGCCCCCGGCGAGAGAACGGGCGAGTTCGCTGACCGTCGCGTCGGGCCCTGAGGCGAGTCCGTGCAGGCCCGGCAACTGCTGGCCGGCCAGCGATACCGTCTGCTGCTGCCAGTCGCAGGCGGCCAGTTCGGAAACACGGTCCAGGTCCAGCTGCAGTGCCTGGCGTGACGCCCCGTCCTGCAGCAGTTCAACGTCAACAGGCAGCTCACCGTGGAGCAGCTCGGCTGCCAGGGCCTCAGCCAGGCTGGCGTGCCCAGTGGCTGCTAAGCTGCGGAAGAGCTGCGCATAGGAGGCGACCACGTCGCCGCCGGCGCCTGCCAGTGTCCGTTCAAGTGCCATGACTGCCTGCCACCAGGGTCTGTCTTTAAGCCCCGTCAGCAGCCAGCCGGATTGGTTGTTCACCGTTCACCTCCAGTGGTTGCACCGGTTGCAGCGTAGCAAGCAGGCCGCCGGCAATCGCGCTGCGGGCGGCACGGTAGCCGGCCTCCACCGCCTGGTCGGTCTTGTGGAAATCCCACCAGGCGATCCCCGGATCGACACGCAGGAGGCTTGCGCCATCAGGAACCGGTTGGGCACGCGCGTAGGAACGCGCAGCCCAGCCGAGTCCCCTCAGGGCCCTGCCCGCGGAACGGTCCACGGACCGGCTGACGCTCCAGTCTGAGAAGCCGCGTGCCCAGGCGCGCTGCCTCACCCTGCGCAGCCAGCGGACCATGCCCGCCTGTTCAGTGTCGATTCCGGTGTTGATGCCGAGCAGGTGCCTCCCGCCCAGTGTCAGCGCGGACCGGAAGGGCACGGCCTCGACGAAGCCGCCGTCCACCAGCCACTGGCCTCCGATCCGGACCGGAGCGAACAGCAGCGGGAGTGAGCAGGAAGCCACCACCGCCTTCGCCAGCGACCCCTCCTGCACCAGGTGCAGGTCGCCGTGCGTGAGGCTGGTGGTGGCGATGGCGAGGGGACGCTTCAGGTCCGCAAAAGTGGCGCCGTGGTAGAGCCGGCTGTCAAGCCAGTGTTCCAGTCGTCTGCCATGAACCAGGCTCAGGCGGTGCAGGCCAAAATCCAGGCCCTGTGACCAGACTTCGCGTGCGGAGGGATCGGTAAGCAGCCGGTGCATCTCGGGCAGCGGGACGTCGAGTGAGTACAGCGCGGCCACTATCGCGCCGAAGGAGGTGCCGGCTGAGGCTTCCGGGGCGATTCCCGCCTCCTTAAGCGCCTGCAGCACTCCGACATGCGCCATTGCCCGGGCAGTCCCGCCGCCCAGCGCCACCACGAGTTCCGGCCCGGAAGCCATGGCACATGCTACCCCTTCGGGCGACTGAAGCGCGGAACGGGCGGGTGGTAGAATCCTCGGCGTGACAGCGATTTCGCACAGGTCGCGTCCGAGCACCTTCGCGCAGGTGATCGGGCAGGAACACGTAACGGGCATCCTGGCCAGCGCGGTGCGCCAGGGCCGTCTGGGGCACGCCTACCTGTTCTCAGGCCCACGCGGCGTCGGCAAGACGACCAGCGCACGCCTGCTGGCCATGGCCGTGAACTGCGAGGCCGAGGGTGAGCGCCCCTGCGGCGTGTGCGAGGACTGCAGGCTCGTGGCGTCAGGGGCGCATCCCGACGTGATCGAACTCGACGCAGCCAGCAACAATTCGGTGGATGACGTCCGCGACCTGCGTGAGAAGGCAGGCCTGGCGAGCATGCGTGGTGGCAGCCGCGTCTGGATCCTGGACGAGGCCCACATGCTCAGCAGGGCCGCGGCCAACGCCCTGCTGAAAACGCTTGAGGAACCGCCGCCCCACCTCATCTTCGTCCTGGCAACGACCGAGCCCGAGAAGCTGCCTCCAACGGTACTTTCCCGCTGCCAGCACTACCGGTTCCGCCGACTTTCCGACGACGAGATCCATTCCAAACTCGTGGGCATCTGCGAGGCCGCGGGCGTGACCGCCGAGGAAGGTGCACTGGAGCTGGTGGCGCGGTCCGCCGAGGGTGCCATGCGTGACGCGGAGTCGCTGCTGGAGCGGCTGCTGGCGCCGGGAGCGAATATCGACAGGGAAACCGTGACCTCGGCCCTGGGCCTGCCGCCGGCGGAACGCCTGCAGGCGCTGGCACGCGCGCTGGCCACCGGCGATCTCGGCACTGCACTGGAGCAGGCGACTTCGCTCTACCATGACGGTTTTGCACCGCGCTCGCTGGCGGAACGCCTGACTGTGACGCTCCGCGATGCCCTCGTCAACTCACTGGCCGGCACAGGCGGATTCACCCTGGAGCTTGGGACGCCCGAGCTGATGCGCATGATCGCCACCCTGGACGAGGAACAGGACAGGTTCACGCGTCGCGATGACCTGTTCTCGCTGGAAGTTGCCCTGATCAAGGCACTGACGGCGCTTGAGGCTCCGGC
>CAYMUK010000055.1:0-2611 GCA_964393655.1 uncultured bacterium
GACGGTTCGTTGGAGGTGTACACGACCTCGACACCGCTGGCGGCCACCTGTTCCAGGACCTCGGGCGGGTTGGCCAGGTCGTTGGCGATTATCAGGGTCGGATCGAAAGCCAGCAGTGCCTCGGCCGAGAGGCGGCCGGCGTAACCGACGTTCGGCACGTCACTCGTGGCCTCCGGGTAGTTGGACGTGGCGTCGATGGCCACAAGCTGGTCTTCGGCGCCGAGCGCGAAGATGAACTCGGTGATGTCGCCGTTCAGTGCGATGATGCGGTTCTGGGCGATTGCCTGACCGCCGACAGCCAGCACTGCCAGCACTGCCAGTTTGATTAGGTTCTTGAACATGTTCACTTCCGTTTCAGCTGCACTCCCTGCAGCGGTTCCTGTTGGCTGTGAGTCAGCCTTCAACAGGCATTATTTGAGCCCGTGCCCGGAAGTATGTCACCGAATTGTTGCGCATCCGGACCGTCACGTGACGCACGTCGGGCGGCATCTGCGGCATATCCACTCCGCTCATGGGGTAGAACACCCGCCAGGCGGCGCGCGTGCTAGAATTTGACCGCCCCGACCAGGCTTCCTGGGGGCTGACCGTACTCTTGAGCAAAGCACGAGGAGCAGATGCGCAATTCACTCTGAACTTGACCGACTGACAACATTCCAGTCATTCCCCAAGGGAGTTCAGCGTGAGTATCGTGATTTCCGGCGTTGCCAAGTCATATGGCGACCTACAACTTTTCAGTGACATAACCACCACAATCGAAGCCGGCCAGAAGGTGGCCTTGACAGGCCGCAATGGCAGCGGCAAGAGCACGCTTTTGCGCATCATCGCGGGTCATGAGCAACCTGACTCCGGTTCCGTCACCGCGCAGGGAAGCATGGCACTGCTTGAACAGGGGCCAGGGCCGGGCGCCGGCCGGATAATGGATTTCGTGCGCCCGGCCAAGCTGGCCGCTGCCGAGCGCGCACTGCACAGGGCGCAGCTTTCACTTGGCAACCCGACCGAGGCAGTCCTCCAGGAGTATTCAGCCAGTGAGGAAAAATACCGCGCCCTGGGTGGCTACGGGTTCGCGAGCGAAGCTGCGACCGTCCTTGACGGTTTGGGCCTCGACGCTGATAGCGACCTGGCGAACTTGTCCGGCGGCGAGCAGCGGAGGGCCATGTTCGCACGCCTTCTGCTGTCACCCGCCGGAATCCTGCTGCTGGACGAACCCACGAACCACCTGGACCTGAGCAGTCTTGAATGGCTGGAGTCCTGGCTGGCAGCCAGCCCTGCCACCGTGCTGTTCGTGTCTCACGACCGCGCTTTCCTGGACAATGTCGCTTCAAGGGTTCTTGAGCTCGAACGGGGCCAGCTGGAAGCTTGGCCCGGCAACTACAGTCAGGCGCTTGAACTCAAGGAACTGAAGCAGGCAGCCGACCTGCGCGCCTACCAGTCACAGGCACGCAAGAAGCTCAGGCTGGAAACCGAGATGCACTCGCTCGCCTCCCGGGCGCGGAGCGCGGACAGGTTCAATCACAAGCGCGCCAGCGGCCAACCCCTGATCCTGGCGAAAGCCAAGGCTGAGAACGTATCCCGCACGCTTGCCGGCAGGCAGAAGGCGCTCGAGAAGCGGCTGGAGCGCATGGACGGCCTGGAGAAACCGTTCGAGGATTCCCTGCAGATCACGCTGCCCCTGCCGGTCGTACCGACCGGGCCCGGCGATGTGCTGCGCGCGGAGAACCTGACTGTCAGGCGCGGTGGGCGGGAACTGTTCGGTCCGGTCGACCTGCACCTGGCCCGCGGTCAGCGGGTAGCGCTGACCGGCCCGAACGGCAGCGGCAAGAGCAGTCTGCTGCTGGCACTTGCGGGCAGACTGCCGTTCGCCGGCGAGGTAGTGCACGGCCATGGGCTCAGCACCTTCGCGGCGTGGCAGCAGGGACAGGAGTTGGCTCCCTTGGAGACGGTCAGCGCTGCCGTCCGCGCCGCCCAACCCCGACTCCGTGATCAGGACATCCATCACCTGCTCGGCCGTCTGGATCTGCCAGCCAGCCTCGACTTCAGGATCGGTGACCTTTCGGGTGGACAGCGCACAAAACTCGCCTTGGCGCGACTGGTCGTCACGCGCGCGCACCTGCTCATCCTGGACGAGCCCAGCAACAACCTTGACCTGGCTGCCATCGAAGCACTCGAGAAGCTTCTGGTCGCTTACCCGGGGACGGTGCTGTTCGCATCGCACGACCGGCGGCTCGTGGACCGCGTCGCCACCGGACGCTGGCACCTGGACAGCGGAAAGCTCACCATGCAGCAGAACTGACTTGTCAGCGGGCCTGCCGCGGAGCGCCACCTATGCCGAGCAGCAAGCCCCCGTCGACCACCAGGCTGGTGCCGGTGACGAACGAGGCGCGGTCAGAAGCCAGGAAGGCCACGCACTCGGCAACCTCTTCGGGCCGGGCCAGCCGACCCAGTGGGTGGATCCGCTCCACCTCCGCGCGCAGGGCCTCGGGATCATCGTTGAGGCTGAGCGCCCAGTCCAGCATGGGCGTGTCGACAGAACCGGGCGCCACGCAGTTCACCCGGATTCCGTCGGCTGCCAGGTCGAACGCCAGGGAGCGGGTAACGCCCAGCAGGGCGTGCT
>CAYMUK010000055.1:2711-10965 GCA_964393655.1 uncultured bacterium
CCGTCGGCTGCCAGGTCGAACGCCAGGGAGCGGGTAACGCCCAGCAGGGCGTGCTTCGACGCCGCGTAGGACAGGGCATTCCCCTGCGCCGTGAACGACTGGACGGAGGCCATGTTCACGATGTTGCCTCGGGACTCGCGCAGGTGCGGCAGACAGGTTCTGGTCAGCAGCAGCACGCTGGCGACGTTGCCGGCCATCACCTCGTCCCACTGTCCCGCGGGCATGGTTTCCACCGTGCCGTAGCGCTGCACCCCGGCATTGTTTGACAGGATGTCCAGCCGCCCGAAACGCTCGACCACCCGTGCCACGGCCGCCTCGACACCGGGCTGATCGGTGACATCGACTTCTTCGGCGTGCACCTGGTGGCCGGCGTCCTCGAGCCCGGCCGCCGCCCGGTTCAGGGCCTCCCCATCGCGGTCCAGCAGCGCTACAGCGGCACCCCGGACGGCCAGCAATCTGCTGACCGCCAATCCGATGCCGCTGGCGGCGCCGGTCACGAGCGCCACCTTGCCGCCCAGTTCGCTCAACTACGCTCCCTGAGCCTGCCGGCCACGACATCATGGACCTCGCTCAGGTGCAGGCGCATGACGTCCGCCGCTGACTGTTCATCCCTTGCCATCACTGCAGCTAGGATATCGCGATGCTGGCCGAAGTCGCGCTCGCGGTTGTCGTAGAGTCCCAGAACAGCCAACTGCTCCTTGACACGCACCTCCGTCAGGGTGTGGACGACCTCGGCCAGCACGCGGTTGTGCGCGGCGTCAGCCAGGGCCCGGTGAAAGCGCATGTTGGCGATGTTGAGCTGCGCATCCGCCTCGGGTCCGCCGCTCAGGTGCTCTGCCGCCCCGGCCAGCAGGAACTCCAGTTCCTGCATCTGTTCGGACGTGGCATTTCGCGCGGCCAGGCCTGCCACCTGCGGCTCGATCAGCCTGCGGGCCTCCAGCAGCTCCAGGATGCTGCCGCCATCAAGGGCACTGCCATACGGGTTGTTGAGCAGCAAGCGCGCTTCCAATGATTGGACGTAGATGCCTGAACCATGGCGGATATCCAGGTAACCGGCCATCTGCAGCAGGCTGAGCGCCTCGCGCATGGTGGGCGCAGCCACCGTGAAGCGCTCCGCCAGATCCTTGACGCTGGGAATCCTGTCGCCCACGTCGAGTTCCTGGTTGCGTATCAGGTCAAGCACCTGCCAGGCGAGCCATTCCGGCAGGTTCGCATGCCTGGCGGGCAGCCGCGGGTCACCGTTCATGTCTCCATATTGCCGCCTGTGGTGTTCCATTCGCCACGTCCGGGCTTCACGAACGCCTTGACGACCAGCGCCCTGGTGCTGCCGTTGTTGCGCAGGCGATAGGCGCCGGTGGCGGCCGGCACCACGAATGTCTCCAGGAAACTGAAGACCTTTCCTTCACCGCCGCCGCTGTGGACGCTCACAAACTCCCCCTCGACCACGTTCAGCACGTGGAACTGGTTGTCTGTCCGGACTTCCACTTCGGCGCCGGGCTCAAGCGTGAACCGGTGCACGTCGAAGAAATGGCGTTCGTGGGTCGGCAGGTGCTGAAGTTCCCAGCCGGCGCCTGAGTCCAGGAGCTGAGGGGAGGCGATGTGTTCGCGCTCGACCACCTCCCCCGTGATGGTGGGATCCAGGTTGGCCATGCCGCGCTCCAGGTTGATGGGCCTGGGTTTGCCGTCCATGTCCAGCCGCTGCCAGTCGTACAGCTTCATGGTGAACAGGTAGGTGGTGGCGCTTATCTCCAGGACAAGGCTGCCTTCTCCGGATGAGTGGATGGTTCCGTTCGGTATCAGGTACAGGCCGTGCTTCCGGGCAGGCACGTGGTGCACGAACCGGTCCACGTCCAGCTCCTCGCCGCTTCCCAGGCTGTGCCTTAGCGCATGCTCGAACTCGTCCTGGTCAACGTTCTCCCTGAAGCCCAGGTAGATTATCGGCTCCGGGCCGGATTCCCTGGTGGTGACCACGTAGTAGGTCTCGTCCTGCGTCAGGCCATGGCCGAAGTTGCTGCGCACATACTCCGTGCTCGGGTGGACCTGGACCGAGAGGTTGCCTCCGTGGACGGTATCCAGGTAGTTGAAGCGGATCGGGAAGTGCCTGCCGAAGCGGTCTGCGGCCTCGCCCAGCACCCGCTCCGCTTCCAGCGCCATCAGCCATTCGAAGGCGACCTCGAGCTGATTCTCAGTGTCGCCGAGCAGGAGCCCGTTCTCGGGAGTGATGAGTTCAAAGGACCACGCGTAGTTGTCCTCCTCGCGGGGCAGTTGTGGCAGCTGCTCCTTGAGCCACTGGCCGCCCCAGGGTCCGACTTCGAACCAGGGCCTGGCGCGGAAGGGACTGGCGGCCATTCCCGAAAGTGTCGACCGCAGCTGAGTGCCGCTGATCGCGCGGGGAAAGTGCGGATCCTGGGTGTCGACGAACAGGCTGACCTGCCCGGCAATCTCGGCGACATGCCTCTCGAGCACCGGCCAGTCGACGAAGAACAGCCGTTTGTAGGCCGGCTTCGGGTCGGGCTGACTCGGAACTTCCGTGCCCAGCGGCGATACGCTGCCCGCGCGCAGCCGGTACTGGACCTCGTTCTTCGGGACGTCCAGGAACAAAAGCGGACCGTGAGAAGCCACCAGCGCGGCGCCAGTGCCGTACAGGACGGTGAGGCCGCCCGCCTCAGGTGGCAACAGGTCGGTCAGCCCGGGGGTGAAGAAATCACGCAGTTCACCTTCGAAGCGGCGCCCGAAAATCGGGTCATCACCGCCCAGGTAAGGCGTGACCAGCTCCTCGAGCTCCGCTGCCGGTTTCAGCGCCGCAGCAACAGGCTGCCAGATGGCAGCTGCGCCGAGTCGCTGGAGCGACGCCTCCAGTCCACGCACGAACGGCTGCCACAGCACGCCGCTGCCACCGTCGATGCGTACCAGGTTGCCGCTGTGCCCGGCCTGCCGGAGAATCAGCGCGGCCAGTTCGTCATAGCCTGCCGCCACGCCTCCTTCACCGCTGTCCTGCAGGGGAAACACCGGATAGAGGCTGTAATGGCCCGGTTCGGCGGGCGTGCGGTTCACGGGCACCAGGGGGTGGTGGCTCTTGCGCCAGTTGTTCGTCAAGTACTTCTCCTCTTTAAGCCTTAATGGGTCCCTGCGCTCAGCCGCACGCGTATGAAGCGGGGCCGGTAGAGGTCTGCGTCCGCATAGATCCAGGCCACATCCCGGGCGTTGACGTTGTAGCTGATAAGGAGCTCGCTGTCCTTGGTGAACTGCGGGTGGGCATGGGCGTTGTAGGTGAAGGACAGGCCTTCCACCGTCTCCGGCGTTTCGTAGAGCAGCGCCCGGTTTTCCCAGGGTCCCTGCGGGTCGCAGCTGCTGAAAGCCAGGATGCTCGGGCTGAATGACTCCGCGGTGTCCATGGTGATGAGCAGGTAGGCCTCACCGATCCTTGTGACGGAGTACTCGTTGGCGACGCCGTGCAGCAGGCGCGCGGAATCCGCCTCGACTGCCGACCAGCCGCCCGCCCCATCTGCGAACTGCCAACTCCCGTAGTCCGTCACCTGGTTGGTTGGCGCCCGGGCCAGCCGCATGTACTTGTCATCACCGAGGTCCTCGGTGCCGTAGATGTACGTCCAGTCCGCCGACTCCATGACCGCTGCGCCCCAAGAGACGCCGTGGCCGGAGGGCGCCGGCTGGATGCTGACCAGTTCCAGTTCCGGCAGACTGACGGTCGCCAGGGCGTTGTCCAGCCAGCGGAAGCTGAAGGTGCCGCCCACCTCGGTGCGTTCGAACCTGATCAGGAACACCCTCAGGACAGTGCCGTCCGTAGTCTCTTCCAGGAGCGCGTCGTACACCCAGTACCAGCTGGAGTCGTCCACAGGCCTGAAGTAGGCGACCGGCAAGGTGCCAATCATGCCGGTGAAGGTCTCGAGATTCCCGCCATCCTGGACGACCAGGGAATTGTTGATGAAAGGCGCGTTGCGGGGCCGGGTCCTGCTGGGGTTCACATGGCCCAGAAGGGTGTCGGAAAACAGCCACAGGGTGCGCCCGTCCGGCAGGTCGATCGAGTAGGTGCTGTCCCCGCCGGTCCAGCCGGGGCCGAAGCTGGTGAACAGCTCATCGAACTGCTGGTCAATCCTGGTGGAACCCTGTTCAATCATGTCCAACTCCAATCCGCACTGCGCGCTGGCGATGCCGCTGTCTGCGAGCAGCACCAGGGCAAGTGGCCTGAGCCAGCCGTGGATCCTCATGTGACCAAACCTCCAAGTGACATCCTGGCTGCGCCCTGTAGCGCCGAGTCCGTAAGTGAGTGGGCGGGCCTGATATCCAGTTCTAGTCCGAGCACGCTGACTTCCGCCCTGGCAGCGGGCGCGAAGTGCTCGAAAGCCCGGGCGATGCCGCCACCGGTCACCAGCCTGTCGGCCCTGAAATCACGCAGCACGGGTTCCAGCGCCTGGACCAGCCCGCGGCCGAAGTCGCTGAACACGAAAGCGGCGTCAGGGTCACCGCTGCGGGCAAGTTCAGCCATGCCGGCAACAGATATGTCATGACGGCCCCGGTCCAGCCAGCGGCTCTGCAGGCCGCGGGTGGAGAACTGGTCGTCCACCGGTTGGCCCTTGTACTTCAGGGAGTAGACGTAACCGCCTTCAGGGACGCCCGGGCCACTGGTGACCAGCTGCCCATCGACTGCGAACGCCGAGCCGCAGCCGGTACCCAGCGTCAGTACCAGCACCCGCCCCTCTCCCCGGGCGGCGCCGAAGCAGATTTCGCCGAGTGCGAAGGCGCGGGCGTCGTTCACGAATACTGCGGGCAGGTGGGAGAGGCGCGGCAGACGTGCAAGCAGGCCCGGCAGGAGTGGCACGCCGTGAAGTGCCTCGAACTTGCCCTGGTCCACTATCCGGAAGCTGCCGCTTGCCTCATCGAACGGTCCCGGCACTGCCAGGCCCAGGCAATCCGGGGTGACCCCGGTTGACTCCAGCACCCGGCCCAGTACGTCTGCGAGCTCGTCCAGTACTGCCTCCGCGCTGCCCCGGCTGTCGAGTGAGCGGTCCACGCGGCCGACGATGCTGCCGCTTCCCAGGACCACGCCGGCACTCACGGTGCTGCCGCCGATGTCGCAGGCGAGGCAGGTGGTCGTGCCGGACTCCACTTGCTCAGCCCTCGCCCATGAATGAATGGTTTCTGCCGCGCAGGAGCAGGTTGTGCAGGGCGACGCCGGCCACTGGTGTCTCCCGGGTGCTGAGGACCTCCCCGAACTGCTGTGGCTGGATGCCGGCAATCGTCTCCACCACTATCTGGGCATACTTTCCGCCGGGCAGCAGCACCGGCTTCTCTATGTGCGGCTCCTCCATCGGCGCCTTCGAGCCGGCGCCGGCCAGCCGGTAGCTGCCCTCGTCGCCGTGGTTGTAGGCCTGGCCGAACGGACCCTGGTTGGTGACGTCTGCGAAGCCCGGTCGGCCCTGATCTCCCAGCCAGTCCATGGCCTCCTGCTCGAAACCGGAGTCCATCAGCACCTCGAACGCGTAGGCCGGCCAGGTGGTGTAGGCGCCCTCATCCTGGTGGTCGGTGCGGGAACTGAAGGCGGTGTCCGGATCCAGTGGCGAGAGCGCGTGCATCCAGGTTTCTGTTTTCAGCTCGCGCATGAAGAAGGCAACCATCTCCTGCTTCTGCTGTTCGCTCAGGTCGTCCCGCATGCACTGGGCGACGGTGTGGAAGTCGAGGCAGTGACGCACCACGTTGCTGCTGCCGTCGGGTTGCAGGCAGGTCCACACGCCTTCGCCCGGCACGTATAGGGCCTGCACGCGCGGCACCAGTTCCTCTGCCAGCTGGCGCAATTCCCTGGCTGCCGCGGCCTCACCCTGCTCTTCGAGCATTCCGGCGACAGTCCGCAGGTTCCAGACGTTCGCGGCATTGAACGAGGCGACCTTGTGGGTGTAGGTGCTGACGCACTCGAGGAGGTTGTTGGCGCCGCCGTAGTCGGCCAGGCCGTCGTCGCCCGCGATGCGCCGGTAGTGGAGCGCGGCAGCCTTCAGGTGCTCAAGCACGGTCATGCCACGCACCTGCTCCTTCAGGTAGCCGTAGTCTCCCGTGTAGCGCGTGTACTGCCAGACCATGTGGATCAGCGCGTAATCGTTGACGGCGTACCAGTAGCCCACCGGGGTGCCGTCACGGAAGTCGACGGCGCAGCCCGCGTGCAGGTCCGATTCCAGCCACAGGTCGATCATGCCCTTCATGACGCTCGGGTCGAGTTGCGAGAGGATTCCGGAGACCATCATCGCGTCCCAGGGGAACACCCAGTTGTTGTGGAACGTGAAGGTGCTGGAGGGAAAACCCGTGACGTAGACCTGCGCGGCCGTGCCGAAGACAGGCGTGCGCTTGCACTGCAGCAGTGTCATGATTCCCATGTAGTAGAGCCGCGTGAGCTTCGGGTTGCGGCTTTCCAGCACTGGGGCGTGACCACTGAAGCTTGCTGATTCACTGTCGAAGGCAGCGGTCCACTCCCGTTGCCAGGCGTCCTGGGTGCGTGCGATCTCAGCTGAGTGGTCGCCCAGGCAGGCGGCATGGTCGGCCACTGCCTGTTCGTCGGTGGCGGCCAGCGAATGCGCCCAGTCGAGCTGCCGGGTCTCGCCCGGCTGCAGCTCGAGCCGGTAGTGCAGTACCACGTACGCTTCGCCCGTTGTCAGTTGGTTGTCCAGACTGCCTGCCGCGAGTGCAGCCTGCCAGCGGGGATCATCGCGGCCGAAGCTGGCGACGGACGCTGGCCTGACCGCCATGCCGGCCGCTGCCGCGGCGTCGCCCAGCGGGGATTCGATCAGGACACGTCCGGCGGCGGCATCAAAATCGATGTGGCCGAGTGCAGTCTCCGGAGCCGGCAGTTCTGTGCTCCACTGCGCCCGTACGTCGGTCGTGAGTCTCACGAACAGGTCGAGAATGGTGGCGGAGTCCCCGCGGTTGCTGAATTCGAGCCGGTTGAGCACGACCTGCCTGGTTGCCGAGAGGCTGGTAGTGACCTTGGTGTCCAGTCGGCCATGGCTTCCGTGGCGCTCGATACGACCTGGGTACCAGCGGTAGGTGAGCGGCGTGAACAGTTCAGCGGTCGGCTGGAGCGGCCCGCCGCCCACGGCCAGGAACGTCTCAGCCTGGTGGCTTTCGTGGAACAGTTCCGGTGTGCTCCAGCCGGCGTAAGCGAACGGCTCCCGGCCGGCTATCAGGCCTGACCACTGGTTGGTCAGGGCGGGTGCTGCGAATTCCGGGTCGCGCGGGTCGACTGTCAGTGGCTCGCTGGCCAGCGAGTCGGCCGCGGGCACGAGTCGGAGTGCGTTCCTGCTGAACGCCGCCGGCTGCAGGGTGATTGGTCTGTTGGTGGTTTCGGATTGCACTGGCATCTGCTCCTAGAGACGGTTTGAGGGCTAGCGGTTGAGGCCCGACATGCTCATGCCTTCGACGAAGTAGCGCTGGAGGATGAAGAAGAGGACGATGACCGGCAGCATCACGACCAGGGACGCGGCCATCAGCAGGTCCCATTCGGTCCCCGTCTGCTGCTGGAAAGCGCGCAGGCCGATTGGCAGCGTGAAGTTCTGCGGGCTGTGCAGGTAGATGACGGGTCCCATGAAGTCGTTCCAGGTCCACAGGAACGCGAAGATGGCGGCGGTTGCCATCGCAGGTTTGGCCTGCGGCAGGACTATCTGCCAGAAGATGCGGAACTCGCTGCAGCCGTCGATGCGGGCGGCGTCTGAGTACTCACGCGGGATGGTCCGGTAGTACTGGCGGAACAGGAAGATGTTGAAGGCGCCACCGCCGAAGAAGCTGGGGACGATCAGCGGCAGCAGGGTGTCCACCCAGCCCATGCGCGTAAAGATGACGTACTGGGGGATCATGAGCACCTGCGCCGGGATCATCAGGGTCGCCAGCACCAGGAAGAACAGCGCGTCGCGGCCCTTCCACTTGAGCTTGGCGAAGCCGTAGGCAACGAAGGCCGCGGAGAACACCTGGCCCACGACAGCCAGTACGGTGACGATCGTGGAATTGCGTAGGTAGGTCCAGAACGGGAAGAAGTTGATTGCCTCGATGAAGTTGGCCCAGTCGAGTGGCTGCGGGAGCCAGACGGGCGGGTAGGCGAATATCTGCGCTTCGGGCTTGAGGGCGGTGGCCACCATCCACAGCAGCGGGAACAGGAAGGCGGCACTGCCGATGATGAGGAGGGCGTACGCGGTGACAACAAAGGCCACGCGGGCGGACATGAGGCGGGGCACTCAGGCCTCCTCGTAGTAGACCCAGC
>CAYMUK010000056.1:0-10873 GCA_964393655.1 uncultured bacterium
AAGCTCGTCAGCTGACTTGGCGAGAATGCGCGTGACGTCGACATCTACGTTGCCGAGGCCGAAGACGACCGCGGTCCGGGCGCTCAGGTCCGGCTGCAGGTCGGCGTAATCGGGGTGCCCGTTGTACCAGGCCACGAACTCGGTTGCCGAGAGGCTGCCGGGCAGCTGCTCACCCGGAATCCCCAGGCTGCGGTCCAGCGGCGCGCCGACGGCGATGACGACGGCATGATAATGCCGCAGCAGATCTGTAAGCGTCAGGTGTGACCCGAACTCGACGTTGCCCAGGAAACGGACGCGCTCGTGCCTGCCTGTGCGCGCAAGCATCGCGGCGACGCTCTTGATGCGGTGATGGTCGGGCGCCACGCCGTAGCGCACCAGCCCGTACGGGGTGGGCAGCCGGTCGATCAGGTCGATGCTCGCCCCGGGGTGGTCCTTCAGAAGCGATTCAGCTGCGTAGAATCCCGCCGGCCCGGCCCCGACGATGGCCACTCGGTAGTTACTTGCCTCGCTCACGGCTCCATTGTCGCAGCTGAGCCGCGGGGCGGGTGTCTTGCGTGACTCCCCGCCTGCTCGGTTAGACTTCGCGGGTGAACGCAGCGACACAGGTAGAACGCCCGCCCTGGCCCTTAACCGTGCAGAAATTCGGGGGCACCAGCGTGGGCGACGCCGAGCGTCTGCGCAAGGTCGCTGCCCGCATCGCCAGGGTTGTGGAATCCGGCTCGCGCGTGGTGGTGACCGTATCGGCCATGGGCCGCACCACCGACAGGCTGATCGGCCTGGCCCGCGAGATGAGCCCCCGGCCTTCGAAACGCGAGCTGGACGTGCTCATGGCGACCGGCGAACAGCAGAGCATGGCTCTGCTGTGCATGGCGCTCCACGAGCTGGGCGTAAAGGCACGCAGCTTCGATGGCGCCCAGGCGGGCATCAGGACCGATTCGCTGCACGGCTCGGCGCGAATCCTGGGGGTGGAGCCCTCCGGCCTCAGGACTGCCCTGGCCGAGTTCGATGTGGCCGTGGTGGCGGGCTTCCAGGGGGTGGACGCCGCCGGTAACCGCACCACCCTGGGCCGCGGCGGCTCCGACACCACAGCCGTGGCGCTCGCGGCGGCGCTCGGCGCCAGCGAATGCGAGATATACACCGACACCGATGGCATCTACACCACGGATCCGCACCTGATTCCCGAGGCGCGGAAGCTGGACCGGATAGATTATGACGAGATGCTGGAACTCGCGAGCCTTGGTGCCCGCGTGCTGGACACCCGCAGCGTCTGGTACGCCCGGCACTACGGCATCGTGATGCACGTGCGTTCCAGCTTCGATTACAAGGAAGGTACCCTGGTCATGAACCTGAGCAACGGCGAGGCACAGGCCATCCGCGATCACCCAGTGACCGGAGTGGCACTGGACACCAACCAGTACCGAATCAGCGTGCGCGGGGTGCAGGACCGGCCCGGCGTCGCCGCCCGGCTGTTCCAGGCGCTGGGCGACGCCGGCGTGAGCGCAGACATGATCATCCAGGGCGTCCCCGGCGCGGGTGACAGCCGTCAGCAGATGGCCTTCACCGTTAAACAGGAGCTGGTGGAGGACGCCCTTCAGGCCATCCGACCTGTCCTGGCTGGCACCGGCGGCAGCGTGGACGCGGACGGCGGCATCGCCAAGCTCTCGATTGTCGGGATTGCCATCGGTTCGACTCCGGGCATCGCCGGCCGGATGTTCGAGGCCGTGTCCTCGGTGGGAGCCAATATCGAGATGATCGCGACGAGCGAAGTGCGCATCTCCGTGGTTGTGGGAGCCGAGCACGCCAGGGACGCCCTGCAGGCCGTCCACCGGGAGTTCGGGCTTGCGGAGGAAACAACCGGCTGACCGCCGGCTTTAGGGGTCAGGCTTTGGCTTCGTCCAGGATGCGGGCCAGCGCCTCGCGGTCGAGCAGACCCAGCAGGCGTTTGGCCAGCAGAAGGTCACCGCGCACGCGCAACTTGCCGGTGAACACGGCCCTGCTGAGCCGCAGGTCGCCGCGCAGCAGCTTGCGGATATTCTCCTGGCTGATGATTATGGTGACGTCCGGCTTCTCATGCGTGCCGGTCACGGCCCTCACCTGACCACCCGAGAACATGTGGTGGACCGGCTCGTCCAACTGGTACTGGATGACGGCCTCGACGCCTTCCAGCTGCGATTCGTCGATCACTTCCGGAACCCGGTGGAGCAACTCCGTTGTGTTCATGCAGTCAGCCTCATCGTGCTGGCATTGTACCCGCAAGTAGGGCGGGCGGCAGCCCGGTATGATTGCCCTAATTATGTGATGCACGGAAGGTGCCGACTTGAACTTTGCCTTGCCGCCGGAACTGCTGCAGCTGCAGCAGGTGGTCCGCGACTATGCCCGAAAAGAGATTGCCCCAGCCGCAGCAGAACTTGACCGGCAGCCACGCTTCCCGCGTGAGGCCCTGGAAGGGCTGGCCAGCCTCGGCCTGCTGGGTGTAACCACGCCGGAGGAGTACGGCGGAGCCGGCCTGGACGCCCTCGCGATGGTGACCGCGCTCGAGGAGGTGGCGGCAGCGGACGCCTCCGTGGCCACGATCATGGCGGTGAGCAACGGTTTCCCGCAGAGCAGCCTGCTCGCTTTCGGCACCGAGGAGCAGCGGCGGGCCTGGCTGCCCCGCCTGGCGAGCGGCGAGTGGATCGGAGCTTTCTGCCTCAGCGAGCCGCATTGCGGCTCGGACGCCGCCGCCATCACGACAAGGGCGGTGAAGGTGGCCGGCGGCTGGAGCATCACCGGCGAGAAAGCCTGGATAACGAGCGGCCGCGACGCCGATCTCTACCTGGTGCTGGCACGCACTGACCCGGAGGCCGGCGTACGCGGCATCAGCTGCTTCGTGGTGCTTAAGGGGGCAGAGGGCATGGTGCCGGGTGAGCCTGAAAGCAAGCTCGGTCAGCTGGCGGCCGTGACCAGCTCGCTGTCGTTCCGCGACTGCTTCGTGCCGGACAGCCAGCTGGTCGGACAGGCCGGCCAGGGCTTCGTGATCGCCATGTCCCAGCTGGACGGCGGACGCATCAACATCGGGGCGCAGGCCGTAGGCATCGCCCGCGCCGCCTTCGAGGCCGCGAGCGACTACGCCGGCGAGCGTGAGGCCTTTGGTCAGCCGATCGAGCGGTTCCAGGGGGTGGGCTTCAAGCTTGCCGACATGGCCGTGCGCCTGGAAGCGGCCAGGCTCCTGACCCAGAAGGCCGCCTGGCTGAAGGACCGTGGCTACAGGGTCACGCGGGAGGCAGCGATGGCCAAACTGAACGCCAGCGAGGCGGCCGGCTTCATCACCGATGAAGCGCTGCAGATCCACGGCGGCTACGGCTACTCGCGCGACTACCCGGTCGAACGCTACTACCGGGATGCCCGCGTGACCCGCATCTACGAAGGAACCAGCGAAATCCAGCGGGTGGTGATCAGCCGCCAGCTGAACCGCGAGAAAGGAAGACTATGATCGACTTCAGCCTGACAGATGAGCAGAAGCAGATCCAGGCACTGGCCCGCCAGTTCGCCCGGGAGGTGATTGCCCCCGCGGCTGCCGCACATGACCAGGCGGAGAGTTACCCCGAGGAAATCGTCCGGCAGGCATTCGAACTCGGACTGGTCAACACCGGAATCCCCGAGGAACTGGGTGGCCTGGGCCTGGGCATGCTTGATGAGGTACTGGTGGGCGAGGAGCTCGCCTGGGGCTGCATGGGCATCTACACCATCTTCATGGCCTCCGAACTCGGCATTACCCCGATACTGCTGGCAGGATCCGCGGAGCAGCAGGAGCGGTTCCTGAAGCCGCTCCTGGACCGGCCGTCACTGGCAGCGTTCGCGCTCTCGGAGGCCGACAACGGTTCCGATGCGGCGGCGATGGGCACAAGCGCACGCCTGGAGGGCGACGAGATTGTCCTTAACGGCAGCAAGATGTGGATCACGAACGGCGGCATCGCCGACGTGACAGTGGTGTTCGCCACCACCGACAGGGAAGCCGGCACGAAGGGGTCCGTCGCGGTGGTGGTCGAGAAGGACACCCCGGGCTTCAGTCACGCCAAGCTGCACGGCAAGATGGGCCAGCGCGCTTCCTACACCGCTGAACTCACGTTCGACAACGTCAGGGTTCCCGCCGGCAACCTGCTCGGCGAGGTTGGCGACGGCTTCCGCATCGCGATGAAGACGCTGGACAAGACCAGGATTCCCGTGGCCGCGGGCTCAGTGGGCATCGCCAGGCGCGCTCTTGACGAATCGCTAGCTTACGCCGCGGAAAGAAGTGCCTTCAGGCGCAAGATCCAGGATTTCCAGGCCATCCAGTTCAAGCTCGCGGACATGAAGATAAAGCTCGACACCGCGCGCCTGCAGACATGGCACGCCGCGTGGCTGGTGGACGGTGGGCAACCCCATTCCCAGGCTTCGGCCATCGCCAAGGCCTACGCCTCCGACATCGGCTTCGAGGCTGCGAACGAGGCCATACAGATCCATGGCGGGTACGGCTACATGAACGAGTACCCGGTTGAGAAACTGCTGCGGGACGTGAAGCTCAACCAGATATACGAAGGCACGAACGAAATCCAGCGTGTCGTTATCGCCCGCAGCCTGATACGCTGAGTGACCGACAGGAACATCAAGCCGCCGGACCGTGCGTTCAGATGCAGGCGGGCCGGCAGGACAGGAGAGCAATGAAGATAGCGACAATAATCAGGCAGGTCCCGGATGCGGAGGCACGCGTGCGCGCGTCCGCCGGCAAGGTGGACCTGGAGGGAGCCCAGTTCATCCTGGACGGGATGGACGAGTACGGCACGGAAGAGGCACTGAGGCTGCGCGAAGGCGGTCTCGACGCGGAAATAATCGTGTTCGCCGTCGGACCCTCCAGGACGGAGGAGGCGGTAAGGACCGCACTGGCAATGGGAGCCGACCGCGCCGTGTTCGTGGAGACTGACGGGCAGCTGGACGTCATAGCTCACGCGCGACTGCTGGCCGGTCTGCTGCAGGAGGAAGGCGTGGAACTGGCCCTGCTCGGCGGCAAGCAGGCGGACTGGGACAGCGCCGGACTCGGCGCGGCCCTGGCCGAAGTCCTCGACTGGCCACTCTCCGACTGGACCACGAGCCTTGAGCTGGCCGGCGGGCAGCTGACCACCCGCCACGACACTGACGACGGCAGTGAGCAGCTGACCATGCCGCTGCCCGCAGTGGTGACGACGCAGCAGGGGCTGAACGAGCCGCGCTACCCGACCCTGCCGAACATCATGAAAGCGCGCCGCAAGGAACTCAAGGTTCTGACTCTGGAAGAGGCCGGCGGGGCGAGCTCTCTCACCGGCACTGTCAGCCAGGAGATAGAGACCCGCGCCCGGCGCAACGAGATACTGGAAGGCGACCCGGCGACTGTCGCCCGGGAACTCGTCCGCAGGCTGCACTCGGAGGCACGGGTACTGTGAGCAACCTGATACTTGCAGAACAGCGTGACGGCAAGCCCCGCAAGGGCGCCTTCGAACTGGTTGCCGCGGCACGCCAGCTTGGTGGCGAGGTTGCCGCCCTGGTAACCGGCGAGGGTGCCGCGGCTGCCGCTGAAGCCCTGGCTGCCTACTGCGACAGCGTCCACCACGCCGCAGAGGTTCCGGCCGGCAACCAGGCGGCAACAGTCACCGCGCTGCAGGCCGCCGCTGCCGAAACCGGCGCCAGTCGGGTACTGCTGAGTGCGAACCGCACCGGGCAAGCCGTGGCGCCCAGGCTGGCCGTCCGCCTGGACGCCGCTTTCCTCGAGGACGTCGGCAGCCTGGCCGTGGACGGCCAGAAGGTGCGTGCCACCAGGCTCAGCTACCTGTCGCGCGTTACCGAAACGGTGGAGACAGACGCCCCACGTGTCGTCATCAGCATCAAACCCAACACCTGGGATCCCGCTGCAGAATCCGGCTCAACGGGAACCGTGAGCGCACTGGCGGTGACCGCCAGGCCGCAGGACGGGCGCGCGGCTGCCTCGGACCGGCAGCAGGCCGCAGGTGGCCAGGTGAGCCTGGGTGAAGCCACCACAGTCGTCGCCGGCGGCCGCGGGGTGGGCAGCGCCGAGGCCTTCGCCCAGCTGGTCGAACCACTCGCCGCTGCCTTCGGCGCCGGCATTGGCTCCACCCGGGCCGTGGTTGACGCCGGTTGGCGCCCCTTCGCGGAGCAGGTTGGCCAGACCGGCAAGACAGTCTCGCCGGCCCTCTACATCGCCTTGGGCATCTCCGGTGCGGTGCAGCACCTGTCCGGCATGAACCGCTCGAAAGTGATAGTCACCATCAACCGCGATGCCGACGCGCCGCTGTTCAAGATCAGCGACTACGGGATTGTCGGTGACGTGAACCAGATCGTCCCCGAACTGGTGAAGGCGGTACGGGAGCACAAGGACGCCGGCTGAGCCGGCCTTTTCACCCACACGACTCAAAAACAGGGGGCGGATCCGGCAACTGGATCCGCCCCCTGACGTTGGCTGAGGTGATGTTCAGACAGGAAGGTCGATCAACCGCGCTTCCTGAGCGCCGCCACGCCCGGCAGCTCCTGCCCTTCCAGGAACTCGAGTGAGGCGCCGCCGCCCGTGGACACGTGACTCACGCGGTCGGCGAGTCCGGCCTGGTTGATGGCTGCCACCGAGTCCCCGCCACCCACAACCGTGAAGGCACTGCTGGCGGCCACGGCTTCGGCCACCTTGAGCGTGCCGGCAGCGAAGGGCTCCAGTTCGAAGACCCCCATGGGCCCGTTCCAGAAAATGGTGCGCGCGGTGCCCAGCGCTTCCGCGTAGGCGGCCGCGGTGGCAGGTCCGATGTCAAGCGCCATCTGACCGGCCGGCACCCGCGTCGCGGGTTGCACGGTCGCCTCGGCGCCTGCCGCAATCTCCGCCGCACACACGAAGTCCTGGGGCAGCGACACCTGCACGCCCCGTTCCTCTGCCGCGCTGAGCAGTGACAGGGCGGTTTTGAACTGGTCTTCCTCGACCAGCGAGTTGCCCAGCTCCCCGCCCTGCGCCGCGAGGAAGGTGCAGGCCATGGCGCCACCTATGTGAATGGCGTCAACCAGCTTCAGCAGGCTTTCCAGTACGCCGATCTTGTCGGAAACCTTCGCTCCGCCGATGACCACATGGAAGGGCCGCTCAGGGTTGTCCACCAGCCGCTCAAGCGCCGAGAGTTCAGCGTCAAGCAGCAATCCGGCCGCCGAGGGGAGAAGCTCCGCGACGCCAGCCGTGCTGGCGTGGGCGCGGTGGGCGGCCCCGAAGGCGTCGTTAACGAAAAAGTCGGCGAAGCCTGCGAGCGTGCGTGCCAGCTCCGGGTCGTTTCTGGTCTCCCGTGAGTCGAACCGGCTGTTCTCCAGCAGCGTGACACTGCCGGGCGGTGCGCTCGCCACGAACTCCTGCTGTTCCTCAGAAGCGGGACCGTCCGTCGCCAGATAACGCACGTCCCGTCCGAGCAGTTCGGCCAGTCGCCCGGCAACGGGCTCCAGTCGGTAGCGGTCCTCCGGGCCCTTGGGGCGGCCCAGGTGACTGATCAGGAACAGGGTGGCGCCTGCGGCCAGCAGTCCGTTCAGGGTCTGCAGCGCTGCGCGTATCCGGCTGTCGTCACCGATCACGCCATCCTTCAGCGGCACGTTGAAGTCCACGCGTACGAGCACGCGCTTGCCGTCCACAGCCAGCCGGTCGCTGCGCTGGTAATCGCTCCGCACGTTCAGGGCCTCACGCGCTCTCCATGAGCTCCAGGACGTCCGCCATGCGGCTGGCGTAACCCCATTCGTTGTCGTACCAGACGAACACCTTGGCCATCCTGCCCATCGTGCGAGTCAGCTTGCTGTCCACGATCGCCGAGTGCGGATTGCCGACGATGTCACTGGAGACCAGCTCGTCGGTGCTGTACTCGATGACCCTGTCGAGCGGCCCTGCAGCGGCTGCGCGGAGTGCCTCGTTGACCTCGTCCGCACTCGCGTCGCGCTTGAGCATCATGGTGACGTCCGAGAGTGACCCGGTGGGGGTGGGCACGCGCACCGCGACGCCGTCGAATATGCCGTCAAACTGCGGCAGCACCTTGCCGACCGCGCGGGCTGCGCCCGTGGTGGTCGGGATGATGTTGGTGGCTGCGTTGCGGGCGCGGCGCAGGTCCTTGTGCGGCGCGTCCAGGATGTTCTGGTCGTTCGTGTACGAGTGGATGGTGGTCATCATCGCCTGCTCGACCCCGAAGGCCTGGTCTATCACCTGCATGACGGCAGCCAGCGAGTTGGTGGTGCAGGAGGCGTTGGAGACGATGGTGGACTCGTCCGCGTGGTACTCCTGCTCGTTGACGCCCATCATCACGTCGAAGTCCGAGTCCGGGGAAGGGGCGCTGATCAGCACCCGCTTGGCGCCGGCCTCAAGGTGGGCCGCTGCCTGAGCGCGCTTGGTGAAGAAACCGGTGGACTCCACGACAGTGGCGACGCCGTTCTCGCTCCAGGGGATGTCCGCCGGGTTGCGCTCGGCGGACACCAGGATCCGGTGGCCGTCCACCGTCAGGCTGTTGCCGTCATGCTCGACGGTTCCCGCGAACCGGCCGTAGGTGCTGTCGAACTTGAGCAGGTGCGCCAGCGTTGCGCTGTCCGTGAGGTCATTCAGGACCTTGACTGAAGTGGTGAGTCCCCGTTCGTGCAGGATGCGGAAAATCTGGCGGCCGATGCGGCCGAATCCGTTGATGCCAATGCTCATGGGTTGCCCTCCAGGCTGATGGTTGCGCCGGTACCGGCACGGAGCCGGCCCGACTTCTGCTGCGGATTGTACCGCGAGTGCCGCGCCGCGGACCGTGGCAGCTCAGGCACTTTTGCCCAGTGCGATGCGGATGCGGTGTCCGTCAACCTCCTGCTCCTCACTGTGGTCCCTCTCGCCCGAGTCAGCCAGGGTGGTGGCCAGCACCTCGCCGGCGATGGTAGCGGAATGGGCAGCGATTGCCGGCTGCAGCTCAGGGGCGGCTTCAAGCACCAGGTCGATCCGGTCAGAGACTTCGAGACCGGCATTCTTGCGGGCGTTCTGCACCAGCCTTACGATGTCGCGGGCACGGCCTTCATCCAGCAGTTCGGGCGTGAGCCTGGTATCCAGCGCCGCCAGGTAACCTGCGCCCTCGGCGGCCGCGTAGCCTTCCGGGCTCCTTGCATCAAGCAGGAAAGCCTCCGGCTCGAAGCTGAACACCTCGCCCCCGAGGGTGACTTCCGTTGCGGTGCCTTCGCGCACGTTGCGGGCCAACTGGCGGCCATCGGCCTGCTCGAGCCACTTGCGCAGCTCCGGGATGTGCCGGCCAACGCGCTTGCCGACCAGCGGCAGGTTCGGCCGCACGGTGTAGTCGATGAAGTCCGCCGCCACGTCCAGGTAGGTGACCTTCTTGACGTTGAGTTCCTCGCGCAGTTCCGCCTCCAGTTGCTGCAGTCCGCGCTGCTCCGCGTCGTTGCGGACACGCACCAGGAGCGCCGGGAGCGGCTGCCTGGTCTTGACGCCCGATTCGGCGCGGGCAGCCCGGCCGAGCTCCACCACGCGCTGCAGCACGCTGACGTTGTGCAGCAGGTCTTCGTCCATCAGGGCGGGGTCGACAACCGGCCAGTTGCTCAGGTGCACGCTTTCGGCGGCGGATCCGTCCAGGGAACCCACCAGGTTGCCATAGAGTTCCTCGCTGATGAAGGGGGCGAAAGGCGCCATCAGCTGGGCCACCGTCACAAGCGCCTCGTGCAGCGTCGCGTAGGCCGAGGTCTTGTCCGCGCCCTGTCCGCCCTTCCAGAAGCGGCGGCGGTTACGGCGCACGTACCAGTTGGACAGGTCGTCCACCACGAAATCCCGGATTGCGCGGCTGGAGGCGGTGGCGTCGTAATTTTCCAGGCAACCGGTGACAAAGGCCGTGAGCGAGTGCACGCGCGCCAGCAGCCAGCGGTCCGCCAACGGCCGCTCCAGGCGCGCCGGGGCGTCTTCCAGGTTCGGCCTGTCCAGGTTGGCGTACAGAACGAAGAAGTAATACGTGCTCCACAGCGTGTTGAAGAAGTCGCGCTGGGTTTCCTCCACCAGGTTGACGCCGAAACGCTTGCTGGCTTCGGGCGGACTCGAGCTGTAGATGTACCAGCGCAGTGCGTCGGCACCCTGGCGGTTCAGCACGTCCCAGGGGTCCACCACGTTGCCCTTGGACTTGCTCATCTTGGCGCCGTTTTCGTCCAGGATGTGGCCCAGCACGATCACGTTGCGGAATGACGAGGTGTCGGGTCCCAGTTCTGCCAGCGGCCCGGGCTCGCGGCCTTCGTCCCCGCTGTCGGTCAGCAGGGTCGCCAGGGCGTGGAGGCTGTAGAACCAGCCGCGCGTCTGGTCGATGGCCTCGCAGATGTAGTCGGCAGGGAAGTTCTGCTCCAGCGCCAACTGCACCGCCCGGCTGCTGTCCTCACCCTGATAACCCCACTGGGCGTAGGGCATGGCTCCAGATTCGAACCACACGTCGACGACGTAGGGCACGCGCCGGTACGTTTCGCCGTCCAGCTCAAAAGTGATTTCATCAACGAACGGCCGGTGCAGGTCCAGTTCGCTCAGGTCGCGGCCCACCAGTTCCGCCAGTTCGGCGACGGAGCCGACGCAGACCCGTTTGCCGCTGGCCGCCTCCCAGATCGGCATGGTGCAGCCCCAGAAGCGCTCGCGGCTGAGTGCCCAGTCGACGTTGTTTTCGAGCCAGCGTCCGAAGCGACCTTCGCCGATGGCCTCCGGGTACCAGTTGATTTCCGCGTTGTTCTGAAGCAGCTTGTCCTTCAGTTCCGTGGTCCTGATGTACCAGCTCTTCTTGGCGACGTTCATGAGCGGCTTGCCGTCCCGCCAGTTGAAGGGGTAGGAGTGCAGGATCACGCCACTGCGGTACATGAGCCCCCG
>CAYMUK010000057.1:0-10174 GCA_964393655.1 uncultured bacterium
CCTGGGGCGGCACTTTCGAGTGGTACCCCTGGTTCTGGCAGGCCGGCGGCGAGCTTTTGAGCGAGGACGGCAACAGCCCAGCCTTCAACAGCGCCGAAGGTCTGGAAGCCACCACCTTCTTCCTGGACATCGTCACCCACCCGGACTACGTGCCCGAAGCAGCCAAGACCTGGCGCGGCTGGGCCGAACTGGGCGCCGCCTTCGATAACGAAGTCATTGCCATGTTCGAAGCCGGCGACTGGAGCATCAGCATCATCGACCAGGCCGACCCGGACTTCGAATGGGGCGTCGCCCCACTGCCCAGCCACCGCACCAGCGCCAGCCTCGTGGGCGGCGCCAACTGGGTCGTCAACAACAACACCGACGTTGCCGACGCCGCCTGGCGCTGGCTCGACTACGTGAGCGGACCCGCCGTGTTCCCGCTGCTGGACGGCTACAACCGCATGGCGGCCCGGCGCGGCGCCTTGACCGAGCAGGCGATCGTCGCTGGTGACGAGCGCATGCAGGCGTTCGCCGAGATGCTCGACTACGCCCGCCCCCGCCCCACCAATCCGCTGTGGACCAGCGTCGACTACGACTGCGTCCAGCCCGCCTTCATGAAGGTGATCCTGCAAGGCGCGGACGTCAACGCCGCCATGGCCGAAGCCGAGCTGTGCGCCATCGACGTCCTCAGCTGGTAGGCGGGAGTTTTGCTCAACCCACGCACAGATGGGAGAGTGGCGCTTCCGGGCGCCACTCCCCGCAAGAGGCGCCGCCGACTGGCGCCCACCTGGCCCGGCCTGCTGTTCATCGCGCCCGCGCTGCTGGTGCTGCTGGGCGTGATCGGCTACCCCCTGGTCCGGGCTTTCAACATGAGCCTGCACCGGATCATCCTCATCCGCCCGCAGCTAGGCCAGCCGTTCATCGGCCTCGAGAACTATTTCAACGTGATCCAGTCCCCCTATTTTCTGAACGCCCTCTGGCAGACCTTCGTCTGGACCTCCGTGAATCTGGTCGCGCAGATGGTCATCGGTCTGCTCATCGCGCTGGTGCTGAACAACAACTTCCCGGGCCGCGCGCTTGCCCGCGGCGCGATGCTCATTCCCTGGGTAGTGCCGTCCGTGGTTGCGGTCCTGACCTGGCGCTGGATGTACGACGGCCAGTTCGGCATCATCAACTCCTGGCTCGTGCAGCTGGGCATCCTGGAGCGCGGCTACGCCTGGCTGGGAAACACCGACACGGCGATGGCGGCCGTTCTCGTCGAGAGCATCTGGAAAGGCACCCCGTTCGTACTGGTGATGCTTCTGGCCGGGCTCCAGGCCGTCCCCGCCGAACTGATCGACTCAGCGAAGGTGGACGGAGCGAACGGCTGGCAGCGGTTCCGCCACGTGACCCTGCCAATACTCAAACCGACAGTGGTCATAGCCGCCACGCTCACCACCATCTACTCGTTCAACAACTTCAACTCGATCTGGCTGATGACGGAAGGCGGGCCGCTCCGTGCCACGGAAACGCTTACCATCCTGACTTACAAGACTGCCTTCCAGGGCTTCAACATGGGTGAGGCGACCGCCATTGGAGTCATCACCTTCCTGATCCTGTTCCTGTTCGTCGCCATCTTTGGCCGCCAGTACGTGAAAGCGCAGCTGGATTCCTGATGGCACGCGTCAGGCCCAACGTCGCCATCAGGCAGCTGCCACTCAGCGTCCTGGCACTGCTCATCTGCTTCGTCTTCGCCATCCCGTTCCTGTGGATGATCCTCACCTCACTCAAGCTGCCGTCCGAGCTGTTCAGCAGCCCAGTAAAGATATTCCCCGAAGCCGGAATCTACTGGGAGGCCTACGTACGCATCTGGAACGCCGGCCAGTTTGGCCGCTACTTCTTAAACAGCGTGCTCATCGCGCTCATCACCACAGTCATCTCCGCGGCACTGTCCATCCTGGCCGCACTGGGCTTCGCACGCTACAGGCTGCCCGGGGGCCAGTACCTCCTGCTCGGGGTACTGCTCAGCCAGCTCTTCCCGCTGGTACTCCTCGTGCCACCATTCTTCGTCGTCATGCGTGAACTGCGGATACTGGACACGCACCTGTCGCTGATAATCGCCTACACCTCGTTCGCGCTGCCCTTCAGCATCTGGATGCTGACAGGCTACCTGCGCTCCATCCCCGTGGAGCTGGAGGAATCGGCCATGATTGACGGTTCCACGCGCTTCGGCGCCCACCTGCGGGTCACACTGCCGCTGGCCGGCCCGGGCATCGCCGCCACCATCATCTACTGCTTCATCCTTTCGTGGAACGAATTCCTGTTCGCCACCACCTTCATCAGCACGCCGGACCTGCGCACACTGCCGATCGGCCTGCAATCATTCATCGGCCAGTACGCCACGGACTGGAACCTGCTGATGGCGGGCGCCGTCGTCACCACCCTGCCAGTGGTCGTGCTGTTCATCTTCCTGCAGCGTTACCTGGTGGCAGGGCTCACAGCCGGGGCGGTGAAGGGATGAGGCTCGTGAAGGCAAGCGACCTCGACTGGGAATCCGCCCTGCAGGACCCGGGTCAGGTGGTGGGCAAATCGCTCAGCGAGCACGTCCACGACGTCCTCTTCGTGGCGATAGTTCAGGGCAGGATAGGACCCGGCCAGCACCTGGCGGAACAGCCGATTGCGGCTGCACTCGGCGTCAGCCGCATCTCGGTCCGCGACGCCATCAGGCGGCTGGCCGGCGACGGCTTCGTCGACATCTACCCGAACCGTGGCGCATTCGTCATCGGCTTCGCCCCCCAGGACCTGGAGGAGATCTTCAGCCTGCGGGCAAGCCTGGAAGTGCTGGCCATCCGCCTGGCGAGCCAGAACCTGCGGCGCACGGATCTGGCCCGGCTCGAGGACATCATCGACGAGATGGCGATTATCGAGAAAGGTGATGACCGCTTCGCCGGTGCGGATGTGGACGCCCGCTTCCACGCCGAACTGATGGAGATTTCCGGTCACAAGCGCGCTCACGCCGCGTGGCGGACCATACGGGCGCAGATCACCATGGCCGTGTTCAGTGCAACCACCTACTACGAGGACATGGACAACCTGGCCGAGCGCCACCGGCAGCTCATCGAGGTCCTGCGCAGCGGCGACCCCGATCTGGCGGAACAGAAACTGCGTGAACACATCATCTACGGCAGTCATCTGCTGTTCGAGGCAATCGGCCGTGAGCAGCTCCTGGGAACCCGCAGCGAGCCCCGGGACTGAGCAAAGAAGGAGAGAAATGCGAATCGACAGAATCACAGCCCGGGTCATCCGCTACCCGCTGCCGCAACCACTGAAACCCTCCTGGGCCCCCGGCAGGGAGTTCACGCACAGCACCTGCACGCTCCTGGAAGTGACCACCGACAGCGGCGTGACCGGCTACGGGGCGGCCCCCGACACGGGCCAGATCGGCCTGGGTACCATCCGCGACCTGGTGGCTCCCTACGTACTGGGCAAGGACCCTTTCCAGGTGGAAGCCATAAGCCCGATCCTGCGCAGTGCGGCTCGTGACGGCAGCTACCCATGGGGGTTTGAGACCGCCCTGTGGGACATCATCGGCAAGGTCGCCGGGCAGCCTGCCTACCGGCTGTGGGGCGCCCACAAGCAGCGCATCCGCGCCTACGCCAGCCTGGCGGAACTGACCGATGTGCCTGAGCAGCTGGACCGGCTGGCACAACTGCGCGAGCAGGGCTTCACAGCGGCGAAACTGCGGCTCAGGCGGGCCACTATCAGGGAGGACATCGAGTTCGTGGAGCAGGTGCGCGCGGCGATTGGCGACAGCATGGACCTGATGGTGGACGCCAACCAGGCGCACGTGATGCCCAGCCCGGGACCGCACAACTACTGGAAGTACCACGACGCCCTGACGGTGGCGCGTGCCATGCAGGACCTGGGTGTCCTTTGGCTCGAGGAACCACTGCACCGCTACGACCTGGACAACCTGACGCGCCTGACTGAAGCTGTGGACATACCGATTGCCGGCGGGGAGCTCAACCTGGGGCTGCACGAGTACAAACAGCTGATCGACCGCAACTGCTATGACATCATCCAGGCTGACTGCGCCTTCTCGGAGGGAGTGTTCCAGCTGCGCAAGGTGGCGGCACTGGCCGAACTGGCCTACAAGCGCTTCATCCCGCACACCTGGTCCAACGGGGTCGGCCTGGCGGCCAACCTGCAGCTGGCCGCAGCCACGCCCAACTGCGACTGGTTCGAGTTCCCCATCGACCCGCCCGCGTGGACCACCGGGGCACGCGACTACATGCTGAGTGAAACCGTCGAGGTGGACGCTGACGGCTTCATAACCGTCAGCGAGAAGTCGGGAATCGGCATCAGCTTCGACGAGGCCGCAGTTGCCCCTCACGTGACCGACAGCTGGGACAGCCACGCGTGAGTGAACTTAAGCTGCGGGCGGAGGAGCTTGCGCGCTTGCCGGCCAGCGACGCTGACGCTGCGGCATCCGGGCTTCTGGCGCGGGTGGCTGAGCAGGGAGTCCGGCTGGCTCCCATCAGCCCTGTCTACCGGGCGCTGGCTGCAGGCTCGATTGCGCCCCTCACCGTGCCGGCCTTCAACATCCGCGGCCTCACCTTCGATGTGGCGCGCGCGATCTTCCGGCGCATGCTGGCCCGGGACGCACTGGCGGTGATGTTCGAGCTCGCGCCATCCGAGGCGGCCACCGGCGACCAGTCGTTCGCCCAGTACGCAGCGCTGGTGGCTGCGGCCGCCGCAACAGAAGGCTGGCGCGGTCCGGTCTTCGTGCAGGGCGACCACTTCTCGCTTGAGAGTGATTCCGCTTCGGCGCGCACTGAGCTTGCCGGGAGCATCCGCAACCTGCTGGCAGCAGGCTACCGTCAGGTGGACCTGGACACCGCAGCGCTGGCGGTTCCTGCCGGCAGTGCCGTTGCCAGGCAACTGCCCAATGCCAAGGCGACCGTGGCCC
This sequence comes from uncultured bacterium, assembly GCA_964393655.1. Lineage (GTDB taxonomy): Bacteria > Deinococcota > Deinococci > Deinococcales > Trueperaceae > CALDPK01. Next base: position 4,931 of record CAYMUK010000057.1, read on the forward strand.
TGCTGCAAGCGCTCTCGGCACATTCACCGCCCGGCACCATCTTCGGCGGCGAGGTCGGCGAGATTGGTGGCGAGAACACCACACCCGAGGAGCTGCAGGTATTCATTGACCTTGTCCGCTGGCACGCGGGTTCAGCAGCTGAATGGTTCGGCAAGGTGAGCGTGCAGACCGGCACCCGGCACGGTGGCATCACGGGTCCCGGTGGCCAGGTGACGCGCATGCCCCTGGACCTGAAGCTGGCGCGGGAGCTGGCCGACGTGGCCCGTGACAATGGCTTCGCGGGCATCGTCCAGCATGGCGCGTCCACGTTGCAACCCGATCAGTTCGCGGCGCTGCCGGCGGCCGGCGTGGTGGAAGTTCACCTGGCCACCAACATCCAGAACCTGGTGTTTGATTCCCCTGACTTCCCGGGTGACCTGCGGGAGCGGATGCGCCAGGACGCGCTCACCGCAGTGGTGGGCGCGGCGGAACGCGGTGGCGAAACGGGTGCTCAGGACGCCGAGCAGGCTTTCCGGCAGAAGCGCTGGAGCATGTGGGGCCCTTACAAGAACGAGCTGCTCGACCTGCCGCAGGAGGTGAGGACGCAGCTCGCCGAGGGCGTGGCGGACTGGGCCGGCAATCTCCTCACCGCATTCAGCCAGGGCGGCCGGGCAGCTGAACTGCGTACGCTGTACGAAGAAGCATGAGTGTGAAGGCGGTGTTCCTGGGCATGGCGACCACGGACTTCGTGGCCAACGTGCCCCATCTGCCCGGCAGGGACGAGGTGTTCGAACTGAATGGCCTGGACGTGATGGGCGGCGGACCGGCTGCCACGGCCGCCGTGGCGTTCGCCAGACTGGGCGGCACGGCCGAATTCGTGGGCTCGGTCGGAGCGGACAAAGTGGGCAGCGCACTCAGGCAGGAACTCAGCCAGGAGAATGTCGGTACGACCCTGCTGCTCGTGGACGAAACCGGCCTGGCGCCGCGCTCCGTGATACTGGTTGACGCCGCGACAGGCGCCCGCTCCATCATGTACAGCCGCGGCACCGCACGTGCGCCCGCCTTCACGGACGCACTCAGGCAAGCCATCGAGACTTCGGACGCCCTGCACCTCGACGGTTTCCACGTTTCAGTCGCCCTGGAAGCCGCCGCCCATGCGCGCTCGCAGGGTGTGCCTGTCTCTTTCGATGGCGGAGCCGGTGACCGCTGGCCGCGGCTGGATGAGCTGCTGCCCCTAGTCGACTGGCTGGTGGTGGCACGCGCCTTCGCCGAGCGTGAAACAGGCGAAAGCGACCCGGTAGCAGCCGCCCGGAGTTTCAGCCATGACACCGTGGTCATCACGGATGGAGTGAACGGCGCCTGGTACCGGATGGGAGCCCAGGAGGGCTTCGTTCCCGCGTTCAACGTGCGGGTAGTTGACACCACCGGTGCCGGTGACGTGTTCCACGGCGCCTTCGTGCATGCCCGCTTAAGCGGCCTGGACGTCAGGGCGGCGGTGCGCTTCGCCAGTGCCACCGCTGCCCTCAAATGCCAGCAGCCGGGCGGCAGAGCGGGCATCCCGACACCGGACCAGGTCAGGCAGCTGCTGAAGGAGCAAGCAGCACCGTGAGCTGGTCGCTCAGGCGACTCCTGCCGCCGATGATCACTTCCAGGCTGCTGGGCGACACGGCCAACCAGCTGTTCAACCCGTTCCTGGGCACCATCGCCGCGGGTATCGGCATCAGCAACCAGCAACTTGGCCTGCTCGTCAGCCTGCGCAGCCTGAGTGGCCTGAGCGGACCGGCGCTGGGGGCGCTGGCAGACAGGCGCGGCTACCTGACACTGGCCCGGCTGGGCATCATCCTGATGGCCACCGGTCTGGTGGTCCTGAGCCTCAGCAACTCCGTCTGGACGGCGGGTGCGGCGATGTTACCCATGGGCGTCGCCCTGGGCCTGATCAATCCGGCGCTGCAGGCATACGTGGGCTCCTTCGTCAGCCACTCGCAACGCGCGCGCGGCATGGGCATGTTCGAGTACTCCTGGGCACTCTCCGGCATTCTTGGCCTCTCGGCCCTGGGCTGGCTCATCGCGGCGTTCGGCTGGCGCGCAGGGGTGCTCACGCTCGCCGCATTACTGCTGCTAAGCCTGCTGCTGCTGCGCAAGCTCCCGGCGACCGCGCCACAGGCGGCCAGAAGCCAGCTTCAAGCCGGCGGCGTCATCGGCAGCGTATCCCTCTGGTGTGGCATAGCAGCGGTCGGACTAATCTTCTACGCCAGCCTGAACGTGATGATCATCCACGGGGTCTGGCTGGGTGAGGAGTTCGCGTTTTCGCCCGCTGCCCTGGGCACCGTTGCCCTGGTGCTGGGCTTGGCTGATCTGTCCGGCGCAATTCTCGTCAGCCGCAGCGGCGACCGGCTGAAACCAAGGCGGCTCGTCCTGGCCGGCACCCTGTTGAGCGCGGTCGCCTACCTGCTGCCCCTTGCCATTAGCGGCCTGGCCGGGGTGCTGCTGGCCCTGGTGCTCATGCGCGCCTTCATGCAGGTGAGCTTCGTCAGCATGCTGCCGATACTCAGTGAGCAGCGTCCCGCGGCCCGCGCCCGTGTGCTCGCCCTGTCGGCCGCGGCCGGTCAGATAGGAATGGCCGTGGCGACCAGCAGTGGTCCCTGGTTCTACTCGCGCTTCGGCCCCGGTGCGCTCGGCGCCGTGTCGGCGGGAGCGGCTCTCGCCGCCTTCCTGCTCGTACTCTTCTTCGTGCACGACTCCAAGGAGGATTGAATGAAACACAGGATCGGCCTCATCTCTGTAGGTGTGCCCTGGTTCGACCTGCAGGTGGCAGGAACCAGGCTGGAAAGCACCCGCGCGGCGCTGGCGGAGGACTTTGACGTCGTGGGACCCCGCGAGGTCGTGACCGACGGGCGCGGCCTGGCCGACTGGCTGGAATCACTGAGGGCGGGCAACGTGTCCGCGGTGGTACTGCAGCTGGGCACCTTCCCGGATGGCAACACGCCCGCTCAGGTAGCCGAATCGCTGCAGGTGCCCGTGGTGCTTTCCGGCTTCCCGGAAGCCAGCCTGGAGGAACGCATCGGCAACAACAGCCTGTGCGGCCTGAACATGGCAACCTACACACTCAAGGAACTCGGCTACGCCCACTCCTGGGTGTTCGGCGATCCGGGCGACGCGGCCCACGCCGGCGAACTGCGCGCCCACGCGCGGGCGGCCGCCACCCTGCAATCGCTGCGGGGCAGCACCGTCGGCCTGCTTGGGTACCGCGCTCCCGGTTTCTATCCGGCGACGTTCGACGAACTGCTCCTGCGCCGGACATTCGGCGTGCGGGTGGAGCATGTCGGCATCCAGGCCGTCACGGACCGTGTCAGGGACGGCGTCCACCGCGAGCCACCCGTGACGTCGTATCCGGTTATAGAGGGTGGCGAGCTCGGGGAAGACGCCATCCGCTGGCTGGGCCGCTACTACGGCGCACTCCACGGTGCCGTGAAGGAGAGCGGGCTGAGCTGCGTGGCAGTGAAGGACTGGCCGGAGATGGCGCCTTTTGACCCGGCGATTCCCGCGGGCATCTGGCCCGCAGTCAGCTGGCTTCAGGACGACGGCGTGAACGTGGCTCCCGAGGGTGACGTGAACGGCGCCGTAACCATGGAACTGCTGCACCGACTCACGGGCAACCAGCCATTCTTCAGTGACATCAGCGCCTTTGACACAGAAGGTTCGACGCTCACCCTGTGGCACTACGGCGGGGCGCCCAGCCTGGCGCGCTCTCAGGACGAAATCCGCTTCAGTGCCGACGGCCGTGAACTCGAGTTCACGCTGGCGCCAGGCCCGGCCGTTCTCGCCCGCCTCGGCTACAGCAAGGGTGGCTACCGGCTGCTGGTGATTGACGTCGAAGTGCTGGATGAGCGCCTTACGCTGCGGCGGGCGGCGGCCAGGGTCCGCACCACGCGCAGCCCGGCAGACCTGGTCGTGAAGGAGTTGCTGGACGGTGGCTGGGAGCATCACGTTTCACTGGTGCACGGCCACGCCGCGGAGTCGCTCAGGGCATTCGCCGGGTTCGTGGGCCTGGAGGTCACCCACCTGTAGACAGGTGCGCCGGCTGGTACTCTGCCGGTCAGGGTGGAGGTGGTCCCGCTAATGAGACTGGCAACCTGGAACGTGAACTCAATCAGGGCGCGGCAGGAACGCGTGGTCTCCTGGCTGGCGAGCAACGATGTCGATGTGCTGGCCATCCAGGAGACAAAGTGCAAGCCGGAACAGTTCCCTTTCGAACCGCTGGCTGAGCTCGGCTACCAGGTGGAGGTGCTGGGCCTGAACCAGTGGAACGGTGTCGCCATCATCAGCCGGCTGCCGCTGACTGACGTGCAGCATCACTTTGCCGCCGTGCCACACTTCGGTGATTCGGAGTTCGCTGAGCCGCGGGCGCTCGCCGCCACTGCCGCGGGGGTGCGGGTCTACAGCCTGTACGTGCCCCACGGCCGCGGCCTTGAGGATCCGCACTACGCGTACAAGCTGAACTGGCTGCGGGCACTCGCCGCCGAGGCTGGTCAGCTGGTGCAGCAGGACGTGGTGCTGGCTGGCGATTTCAACGTTGCGCCTCTGGACCAGGACGTCTGGGACATGGCCGTGTTCCAGGGCTCGACGCACGTGTCAGAACCGGAGCGGGCCGCTTTCAATGCCTTTCTCGAGCTGGGTTACAGCGATGTGGTGCGGGAGCGGGTTCCGGAAGGCTACACCTACTGGGATTACACGCAGCTGCGCTTCCCGCGCAACCAGGGTATGCGCATCGATTTCATCCTGGCGTCACCGTCAGTGGCAGAACGGGTTACAGCCGCGTATATCGACCGGAATGAGCGCAAGGGCAAGGGCGCCAGTGATCACGTGCCGGTCGTCATCGACATAGGCTGATCACTCGAAGTACAGGCCCACCCGCCTGCCGCCCCACTCGTGCACGGCCACATCCATGTCGTAGATTTCGCGCAGCACGGCGGGCGTGATGACCTCCTCCGGGCTGGCGTGATGCACGAGCCCGCCGTCCTTCATCGCGATGATGGAGTCCGCGTAGGTGGAGGCGAAGTTGATGTCGTGCAGCACCAGCACCACGGTCTTGTTCAGCTCGTCGGTGATGCGGCGGAGGCGTTTCATCATTGCGACCGCGTGGCGCATGTCGAGGCTGGCGAGCGGTTCGTCCAGCAGGATGTAATCGGTGTCCTGGCAGAGAACCATGGCCACGAAGGCGCGCTGGCGCTGGCCGCCGGAGAGTTCGTCGAGGAAGCGGTGCCT
>CAYMUK010000058.1:0-9920 GCA_964393655.1 uncultured bacterium
CACAGGAGCAGGTATTCACAATGTCATACACGATTGCGGCGGTCGACGCTGCCCTCGAGCTGCTGGAGGTGCTGGCGCGCAATTCCGGCGCGGGTGTCACCAAGCTTGCGGAGCTGACCGGCAGCACGAAATCGCATGTCTTCCGGATGCTGTTCACGCTGGAAAAGCGCGGCTACGTCAGCCGCAATGAAAGCACGCGCGGCTACACGCTTGGTTACCGCGCCGTTTTGCTGGGCGAACAGGCCAAGGGTCAGACGAACCTGTTGCAGGCCGCACGGCCGGTCATGGACGCACTGATGAACAAGGTTGCTGAGAACACGCACCTGATTGTGCGTGAGGGCTTGCGCAGCCTCACTCTCGCCGTCAGCCAGGGGCCGCACAACGTGGGACTGTTCGCCAAGACCGGCCGGCTGGGCCCCTTGCACGCGGGCGGGGGCAGCAAGGTGCTGCTGGCCCATGCACCCGATGAGGTGCAGGAGCAGGTGCTGCAGAGCGACCTCGAGCGGTTCACGGACTGGACCATCGTGCAGCCGGAGAAACTGAAACGGATACTCCTGGACATCCGGCAGAGCGGCTACCACGTGTGCGAGAACGACCTGGACGAAGGCGCTTTCTCCGTAGCCGCACCGATCCGCGACCACGAGAGCCAGGTGATCGCCGCCATCAGCATCGCCGGGCCGGTGATCAGACTGGATGACAAGCGGCTCGAAGGGCACATCCAGGCGGTAAGGCAGGCGGCCGATGACGTCTCCCGGCTCATCGGCGCTCCGCGCTGACCGGGGCAGACAGTAGCTCCGGCGCGAAGACGCACTGAAGGCTCAAGACTGGCGATGTGCCGCCCCGACCTTGGAACACAACGCTCTGTGTACACGTACTGAAATAGGGTTGCACTGGCCGGAACGTTTAGCAGTATAGTCAGGAGCAATTCCACGGGCCGGCAACACAGGCCATCCTGAGAGGGTGCGGATTGCTCGAAACCATTCATCTAAACGGAGTCGACCTGGTGGTCGAGCACACCGGCCCGGAAGGAGCACCACTGTTCGTGGGCCATCACGGTGCCCCCGGCATGTCCTCGCACGCGGAACCCCGACGCGCCTTCGGCAAGCTGGACCGCTGGTTCAGGGTGGTCACCCACGACGCCCGCGGCAGCGGCGATTCAACCTGGCAGGGTCCCTATACCCATGAGCAATGGACGGCCGACATCGACGCCCTCCGCGAACACTTCGGTGCCGAGAAGCTCATCATGGCCGGTGGTTCGTATGGCGGCTTCCTCAGCCTGGAGTATGCGCTTGCCTATCCGGACCGGGTGCGCGCGCTGGTGCTGCGCGACACTGCCGGGCGCAGCTACGACGCCGAGGCCAAACGCAACGCCCTGGCACGTGCGAAGGAATTCCCCTGGTTGACGCCCGAGCTGGTCGAGCGCGCACTGGGCGGAAACTTCAGGGACAACGACGAGTTCCGCGAACTGTTCGGGGCTATCCAGCCTCTCTACGACAGGAACTATGACCCGGTGAAGGGTGCCGAGCGACTCAGGAACATGAAGCTCAACCACCATGCTGACAACTTCGCATTCAGCTACAACCTCAAGAAGTATGACGTCAGGGACCGGCTGCACGAAATCCGGGTGCCCGTCCTGATCACGGTTGGCCGCCACGACTGGATCACGCCGGTCGAGGCCAGCGAGGAACTGCATGAGCTGCTGCCCAACAGCGAGCTTGTGATCTTCGAGAACTCCGGGCACTCCCCGCAGATCGAGGAGCACGATGCGTGGTTCGCCACCGTGGTCGCCTTCCTCCGAAAACACGCACTGATCGAGGACTGAAGGACCAGCGGTCCGAAGCCGTTACCGACTCGAACCCTACTACGTTACTGAAACCCAGTTCTAGCAGACAAAACAGGAGGCAGTGCAAGTGAAGATTCAATACCTGGTACCAGGACCGATGTCGAAAGGCCCGATGGGGGCCAAGGAGCTGCTCCGCCGCCAGGCGCTGCTCAACTCCTGGGCCTTTCATGGCACAGAGGTCGTGGTAGTCGATGTGCCGGACGGCCCCGCCTCCATCGAATCCGCCTATGAGGAACTGCTCTCAGTTCCGGCGACCCTCGAAGGCGTGATGCAGGCCGAGAAGGACGGTTTTGACGCGGTCATCCTCGGCTGCTTCGGCGACCCCGGGCTCGAAGCCGCCCGCGAGCTCGTCAGCATCCCGGTCATCGGGCCGGGCGAAGCCTCCCTGCTGCTGGCAGCGTCGCTGGGACACCGCTTCTCGGTCGTCACCATTCTGGACAACGTTGTCGCAGGTCAGGAACTGCAGGCCTACAAGGCCGGCGTGAAGGACAAACTGGCATCCGTTGTCGCCACCGAGATACCGGTGCTGGACCTGATGAAGGATCCCGCGAAGTCGCGCGCCCGGGTCATCGAGGTCGGCCGGCAGGCGATTACGCAGCACCGCGCTGACACCCTGATGCTCGGCTGCATGACGATGTCGTTCCTGGACGTCGCCGACGAAGTCTCAGCGGAACTGGGCGTACCCGTCATCAACGCCGGCAAGGCAGCGCTCAAGGCTGCCGAAAGCCTGGTGTCACTGGGCATGGCCCACAGCAAACGCGCTTTCCCCACGCCACCCAAATTCGCCAGCAGTACGAATCAGTAAAGGAGGAAACACATGAAGAGAATCATCGTTCCCCTTGTGGCCACCCTGGCCGCCACCGCACTCGCCCAGGGCGAGCCGGTCCGCGAATTCAACATGCTCACCCGGCCCCAGGCAGCTGCGCCGTACGAGTTCCAGAGCGCGCAGATCATCGCTCAGGAATGGCGGAAACTCGGACTCAACGTCAACGTGCAGGTGATGCCCTGGGAGCAGATGTCGGACGTCGTCTGGTACGAGCGCGACGCCTGGGACATCTCCGGCTGGCAGATGGTGGGCCGCCCGGAACGGTCCGACCCTGACGAGATACTCTTCAACCTGTTCCACTCGAGCACGGCCGAGGACGGCTACAACTTCGTGGGCTACGTGAACCCCGAGTACGACGCCGTGGTGGAGGCCCAGCGCGTGGAGACTGACGCCGATGCTAGGCGCGAGCTGATCTTCCAGGCGCAGGAGATTCTGGCGCAGGACCAGCCGTACATGCTGACCGCCTACCCGCTGAACGCGCACGCCTTTAGGAGCGACGTGTTCGATCCCGGGTCCGTGGTGCTGCAGAGCGGCCTGGGCATAAGGAACTTCTGGACCAACATAAGCCTCACGCCGCTGGGCGACACGCGTGACATCGTCACGAACTCCGCCGACCCGGTGCAGGCCATCAACCCCCTGTACATCTCGGGCGGTGTGGACAGCTGGGTCTTCGAGCTCATCTGGGACCGCCTGCTGCGCATCGATGAGGACGGACTGCCCGTGCCCTGGGCTGCCGAGTCATACGACTGGGTCGACGAGACCACACTCGACGTCGTCCTCAGGAGCGACATGACCTGGCACGACGGCGAGCCCGTGACCGTCAGCGACGTCATCTTCTCCTTTGAAGCGGCAGGTGGCGGCGAGGCACCGATGTACGCGCCGTTCGTGACCGGCATCGAGTCGATCGAGGACCTGGGCGACCAGCGCATCCGTTTCAACCTGACCGAGCCGAGCGCCCCGTTCCTGACGGCGACGCTGGCCAAGATCAACCTGATTCCCGAGCACGTCTGGGCGCCGATCCTGGAGGACCTGGCCACCAAGCCGGAGAACGCGGAGTCCTACCAGGAGGCAGTGCCCGTCGGCTCCGGTCCGTTCCGCTACGGCAACTGGATTGCGAACCAGGAAGTCGTCCTTGAGGCCAACCCGGACCACTTTGCCGCGCCGAAGGTTGACCGCTACATCATCCGCAACATCGCCAACGTGGAGGCTGTACTGGGCATGATCCGCTCGGGTGAGCTGAACTTCGTCAGCGAGTACGGCGGCGATATCGCCCTGCTGGAGGATGTCGCCAGCAGCGGACCAATCGAGCTGGTCACCGCCGAGGACATCGGCTTCCGCATGTTCACCTTCAACACCCGCTTCGCACCGTTCGACGATCCCGCTTTCCGCCGTGCACTGTCGTTCGCGGTGAGCCGCGACGTGCTGGTGCAGGCCGCCTTCTCCGGTTATGCGACGCCGGCGAACTCGGTCGTCTCCGTGGCACTGCCGTTCTGGAACAATCCGGAGGTCAACAACCCGCCTGCAGGCGAGGCGGTCGCCAGGCAGATCCTGGAAGAGGCTGGCTACAGCTGGGATTCCTCCGGCAGGCTGCTCATGCCGGCAGAGGGCAACTGAGTAGAGGATGCTGACGCCGGGCCGGATACTGAACAGGTTCCTGCAGATGCTGGTGGTGCTCTGGGCGATAGCCACCATACTGTTCCTGATCTTCCGCCTCATGCCCGGCAACCCGCTGACCGCCTATATCGAACCGACCTTCACGCTGGAGCAGCAGCAGGAGCTGCTCCAGCGCTTCGGACTCGACCGGCCCCTGCATGAGCAGTACCTGATCTACCTGGGGAACCTGCTCAAGGGTGACCTGGGCGTGTCCTTCACGTACCGGCAGCCGGTAACGGAAGTCATCCTGTCGGTCTTCCCGAACACGATAGTCCTGACACTCGTGTCACTGCTCGCCGCCTACCTCTTCGGCACGGTATGGGGCGTCTTCATGGCCTGGTTCCGTGGCCGGTGGTTCGAGAAACTCTCGATCCCGGTGGTCCTGACCACCCGGGCGGCCCCGGAATTCTGGCTGGGGATGATCCTGCTCGCCATCTTCGCCTTCGGGCTCGGCTGGTTCCCATCCGGCGGTGCCAACTCGGCTGGCCTGCGCTTCAGCAGTGAGTGGCAGCGCTTCTTCTCGGCCGACTTCCTGAAGCACCTGGCCCTGCCGGCCCTGACTCTGGCCATCTACCTGCAGGGCATGCCGGCGATGCTCATGCGCTCAAGCATGGTCGACGTGATGAAGGAAGACTACGTGCGCGTGGCCCGCTCCAAGGGTCTCTCGGAACTGACCGTCGTGTTCAAGCACGTCACCCGCAACGCGCTGTTGCCGGTGGTGACCGCCTTCGCGATGGGCATCGGCTACTCCCTGGGCGGCAACGTGGTCGTGGAGACCGTGTTCAGCTGGCCCGGGCTCGGCCGTCTGCTGGTCCGCGCCGTCTCCGCCTCGGATTACCCGCTGGCCCAGGGTGCCTTCTTCCTGATAGCCGTCGTCATGGTGGTCATGAACTTCGTTGCCGACCTCATGTACGGCGTGCTGGACCCCCGGGTGAAGAATGCCTGAGCGCCCGCAAGGATTCCTGGCCGGCCTGCTCGGGAGCCTCCGGCTCCTGGCTGCCGACAAGCTGGCCCTGGCCGGCATCATCATCTACGTGGTCACGTTCCTGGTGGCGATATTCGCCAACCAGCTGGCCACCCACGATCCGCACGAAATCCTGTTCACCCCGGAAGGCCGCATGGCCGCCAACCTGCCGCCCGGACCGGAGCACTACCTGGGCACAACCAACCTGGGCCGCGACATCTACTCCCAGCTGGTCCTGGCCAGCCGCAGTGCACTGATTGTCGGCCTCACGGCCGCATTCTGCGTCGTCGCGCTCGGCACCTTCGTTGGCGTGCTGGCCGGCTTCTTCGGCGGCTGGGTCGACACCGTGCTGATGCGATTGACCGATATCGCCTTCGGCATCCCGTTCCTGCCGTTCGTCATCATCATCTCGGCGTTCCTGAGCCCGAGCATCTGGAACGTCGTCATCGCCATGACCCTGATTCTCTGGCGCGACACCGCGCGCGTCATCCGCTCGCAGGTGCTCACCCTGCGTGAGCGGCAGTACGTGGAGGCGGCCCGTGCGCTGGGCAGCGGCCAGGCCAGGCTGATGGTCAGGCACATAGTGCCTAACATCATGCCCATGGCGCTCCTCTACGGCTCCATCGCCATCGGCTGGGCCATCCTGACCGAGGCAAGCGTCAGCTTCCTGGGCTTCGGCGACCCGACCGTGATCTCCTGGGGCTTCATGCTGCAGGATGCCTACAGCTCCCAGGCGCTCTCACGCGGTTCGTACCACTGGTTCCTGCCACCCGGCATCGCCATCGTCCTCGTCGTCACGGCCGGATTCTTCATCAGCCGCGGCTTCGAGGAGATCCTCTTCCCGAAACTGAAGGACTGATACACGCACTGTGATACCGAATCTTGCTGATCTTTATGACGTACCCCTGCAGGCATTGCAGGGTCCCGTACCTGAAGGCGCCATGCCCCGCATCCTGGCCGCCGCGGGCCTCGCGTCCTCGGCTGCCAACCTGCAGCCGTGGACCGTTCTCCACGTGACCGGCACGGAGTCCAGGCAGCTGATTGCCGACAACAGCCTCAATTCGCTGGGACTGCCGCTGAAGAACCACCGCAACGAAGCCCTGCTGGGAGTGGCCGAGCTGGTGCTTGTCTGCCTGAACGTCCTGCGCGGCAAGTGCCGCTTCGGCCAACGTGGCCTGGACCTGTACGCCATCCAGGACTGCGCCGCGGCAGCCACCACGATGCGGCTGGCCGCCCTGAACGAGGGCGTGTCCAGCCACTGGGTGCGCGAGATCGAAATGCAGGCTGTGACTGAGGGCCTGAACCTGGCCCCGCGCCTTGAGGTGCAGGCACTGCTCGCGTTCGGCGCCACCGGACCTGTGCTGGCCGAACGTCCCCCGCGGCTTGATGCCGCCAGTTTCGTCAGGAGCGTCTGAACAGCATGGATACCTTTGAGGCACTGCGCAAGCGTCGCACCATCCGCAAGTTCCAGGACCGGCCGCTCGAGCCGGGACAGCTGGAGCAAATCGTCCTGGCGGGCACCTGGGCGCCCACAAGCGGCAACCTGCAACCGTGGGAGTTCATCCGCGTAGTCTCCCCGGAAGTCCGCGAGGCCGTGGTGGCCACGACCTATGGCGGCTTTTCACAGACGGCACCGTCGCAGGCCTGGCTGGGAACCTCCGCCGAGCTGCTGGTGGTGTGCGCCAACGTGGTCCGCACCGCCGCCCGCTACGGACCGGACGGACCCGCCTACGCCCGGCTGGACGTGGCGGCAGCCATCCAGAACATGCTGATAGCGGCCACGGCACTCGACGTTGGTGCCGCCTGGATCGGCGGCTTCCGGCACGCCGAGCTCAGCAGGGTGCTGGAACTGGACGCCGAATTGGAGCCCGTGGGCATGGTGGCCCTGGGACAGCCGGCCGAGACACCGATCGAACCGTACCGCCTGCCGCTTAAGGATCTGTTCAGCGAGAGATAGCCAACCCCTGGTGACGGACCCCAACAAATGAAACGGCCCGGCATGATGCCGGGCCAACGGAGGTCCGAAGTTATGTCGACTGCCTAGCCCAGCGCGGCCTCAACCAGCCTGCCGGCCTCGCGCAGCGTGGCCACGAACCGGTTCTGCCCACGCTTCAGGTGGGTGCGGGCGAAGCCGCGGTGGGTGTCGTCCAAGTCTGCCAGTTCCAGCGCCACGCTCAGGTCCGGCAGCGGCGGGATGGTCAGCGCCGGGTCATGCCAGAAGCGCGCCTCACGCGTGAAGTTCACGGGAATCAGCAGGCGGGCCAGGCGCAGGATCGCGTGGTTGGCGCTCTCCTCGCTGATGCTGCCGGCTTCGACAGCCTGGTAAAAGCCATCCAGCTGCTTGCTGAACGAGGTCAGTGCGGTCCTTGCCGCGCCGAAATCGAACTCAGAGCCTGCTGCAGCCGCATACTTCTTAAGCGTCTGTCCGAACTCGGCAGCCGTGGCGCGCCAGTCGAAGCCCAGGTATGAGGCGTTGGCGTTGCGCAGTACGGCCAGGGTGTAGATGCGGATGTCATTCAGCAGGATGTCGCGGTCGGCTATCTCGATGGTGTCGTTCTCTGTGTGCCAGGCGATGTTGCCGCCGCAGCCGCCGACAGCGTAGTAGCCCTTTTCCTCGCGCAGGTCATCAGGCATGGTGCTGAGCAGCATGAAGTAGCCGGAGATACCTATGTTGTTGAAGGAATAGTCGCCGGCCTGGTGGGCGCGCTCGGCGATCAGCGGCTTGCCGACGGCGTCGCTGATCACGCCGGCGGCGAAGGCTTCGGTCTCGGCGGTCAGTGACACGTCCTTGTACTCGGTGGCCCAGCGGCAGCCGGGGGAGTCGCAGTTGACCTGCGCCACGCAGTTCTCGTCCAGGTCGATGGCAAACTCGTCGGCGAACCAGGTGCTGCCGGCATAGCGGCCGGTCGAGTGACCGGGCCACCAGGCGATACGCACGCTTCTGCGCAGCTTGTCCCGGTTGTTCCACAGCAGGCGGGCAACTTCCAGCATGGTGGCGTCGCCGGTGGCGTTGTCGCCCACGCCCACGTCCCAGGAGTCGTAGTGGCCGTGCAGCAGCACGAACTTGTCCGGTTCCACTGCGCCGGGGATCTCCACCACCGGCACCTTGGACTGGTACCAGCCCTCTTCCAGGTTGGCGAACACGGTGGCTTCGGTGCCGCTGCGCGCCAGTTCCATCAATGCCTCACCGTCGGGCCGGTTCACGGCCACAGCGGGGATCTTCGGCTTGCGCGGCAGGTCATGCAGGTCGGGGGAGCCCCAGATGGAGGTGCAGGTGCCCCAATGAACATCGACTCCGAAGTTCACGGCGATGACGGCAGCGGCACCGGCGGCCTCGAACTCGGCGACGTTGGCCGGTCCGGCGAAGCCTTCGGTGACGACGATCTTGCCGCGCACGTCGGTACGGGCCAGGATCTCCGCCGAGCTGAAGTCGAACACGTCGTCGGCCACCTGGGCCTGCCGGTCGATGCCGATGAAGACCAGTTCGGCCGTCACGCCCTCAGTGGCGATGGCGCTCATGGACGGCGCCTTGGCCCGGAACTCGCGGTCACCCACCTTCACGGAGGAAGGCTTGGGCATGCTCAGGTACAGGTCGGGCTCGTGCACGGTCACCGGCACGCCCAACTCGCCCAGGCGCCGGGCGATCACGTCGGCGGCGGCATTCACCTCGGTCGGGTGCTCGCGCACCATACCGGAAAACTCTTCAATCAGCGCCCAGGGGGCGTCCAGGGAAATCTGGTCCAGTACCTGTTTCTCAAGCTCGTTCAAGTGTGCTGCTCCTCATGCCGTGATTCATTTGTGCCAGACCTCACCGAGGACGCGCATGATGTTGCCGCCCACGGCCTTTGCAATGTCAGTGTCGCTGTAACCCTTGGCCACGAGCCAGCGGATGATGTTGGGGAACGCCTCCGTGGGGTTCTCCAGACCCTCGACCCACTGAACCTTGGGGAATTCTTCCTGGCCCTTGGACGCGCCGATGGAGAGTGCCTCGGACAGGGTGTCGTGCAGCGCCACGTGGTCGCCGTAGAGCAGGTCGGGGCCGAAAGCCACGTGATCGATACCGACCAGGTCGACGCAGTACTCGAAGTGCTCCATGAAGGAGTCAATGTTGTGCCGACGCTGGTTCTTCGTGATCGTGGTGTGCGGCGCGGCCTCGATGCCGATGACGCCACCCTTCTCCGCGCACGCCCTGATCACGTCGTCCGGCTTGAGCCGCCGGCTGTCCCACAGGGCGCGGGCACCGGCGTGGGTGATGAAGATGGGCTTCTCGGAGACCTCGATGGTGTCCAGCGAGGTCCTGTCGCCTGAGTGCGAGATGTCAATGGCGATGCCCAGCTGGTTCATGCGTTTCACGGCCTGCCGGCCGAAAACGGTGAGGCCACCGTCATTGGGTTCGCGCAGGCCGGCGCCCAGCGCGTTGCCTTCGCTGTAGGCGATTCCGAGTGAACGCACACCCAGCCCGTAAAGGATGTCGATGCGGTCGAGTTCGTTCTCTATCATCGCGGCGCCTTCCAGCGACACGATGAATGCGACCTGGCCGTTCGCCTTTGCGGCGCGGATGTCCTCGGTGGTCAGCGCCAGCATCACCACGTCCTGGTGCGCGATGTAGGAAAGGCGCATTCCCACGTCCAAGA
>CAYMUK010000059.1:0-2863 GCA_964393655.1 uncultured bacterium
CGTTGCTCCAGATCCAGGGCAGGAAATACCAGGCCCATGGTCCGGGGATTGCGAATGCCCACACGTTCTCGCCGGGGTTGCTGAACTCAGTGGCGAACTGCTCAAGTTCCGCAAAAGAGGCGGGTGGCGTGCTGATCACGTCCGAGTTGTAGAGCATGACCTGGGTGTTGGTGCCCAGCGGCAGTCCGTAGTAGGCACCGTCCCAGAAGTTGGTGGCCAGCGGGCCCGGGAACACACCATCACGGAGTTCGCTGAACCCGTCGTAACTGTCGAGTGGTTCGAGCGCACCCATCTCGGCGAATTCGGGCACCCAGATGATGTCCATTCGTACCAGGTCTGGCACTACTCCGCCTGCAAAGGCCGTCAGAAGCTTCTGGCGGAAATCGTCGTAGGGGAAGCCGACTGCTTCGACAGTTATGCCTGGATGCTCGGCTTCGAACTGAGGAATGACCTGTTCAAGCATGGTCTGCTCTTCACCGGAGCCGGTGCTGTACGTATGCCAGTAGGTGATGGTCTGGGCTGCTGCTGCAGAAGCCAGTAACAGCAGGGCAGTGAGGGTAAGGCTGCGTTTCATATGTGCTCCTTTGTGGGGGCAGGCGGCTGGTTCGCCAGCGCGTCTTGTTGCTGTGGGAACATCACGATCCGGGGGAAGGCGTCAGCGTTTCGCGGTGGCACCTCCGGTTCTGCCGGCTTCGCGGATGAGATGGCCGCTGGCGGCCAGACTGGCGGCACCGCGTGCCCACGCGTCATCGCCCCAGTCGTGAGTGACCAGTTCGGTTTGCCGGCCCAGGTTTCCGAAGCTGACACTGTCGAGTTGTCCGCGTGCGCTGGGCAGGAGCAGTTCGGCTGCGCGCATGCCTTCGCCGCTCAGAATGATGAGGCTGGGGGCAAAAATGTTGACCAGGATGCTGAGGGCGCGGCCGAGAATCAGGCCAGCGCTGGTGAATATTCGCCTGGCGGCCGGGTTACCTCTGCTTGCAATCCTTACCAGGTCTGCGATATCAGCGTCCTGCGGCAGGTCAGACATGCTGTCCCTGGCGGCCTGGAGCAGAGCGCTGTCCGACAGGTACGCCTCTATGGTGCCGCGTTCCGCGTGGCGGGCTGCAGGCCCGTCGGGGTCAAGGAGCACGTGGCCAAATTCACCGGCACCACCCCTTGGTCCGCGGTAGAGCTGTCCGCCGAGTACGATTCCCAGCCCGACGCCACGGCCCAGTGTCACCACCAGGAAGCTGTCGTGCGCACGACCATAGCCGAACCACGACTCGGCCAGCGCGAGTGCGTTCACGTCATTTTCAATCGTCACCGGCACGCCCAGACTCTTTTGCAGATGCTGCCCGATCGGGACGTTCTGCCAGTCGAGCTGCGGTGAATGCACCACAGTCAGGCTGTCTTCACTGACCATCCCGGGGAGGCTGATGCCAAGTGCGACTACGCCCGTAGCGTCCATCTCGGCGAGGAGTTCACTGATTATCTCTACGACCATTTCCGGTGTCGGCTGCTCAATCGGCCGGTACGAGGTGCGACTGACCTCTGCATTCAGGTTGGTGATGGCGCAGGTGATGCCAGCGTTGCTCAGTTTCACGCCGGCCACTTCCGCAGAGGCATAGTCGACTTCCAGCAGGATGGCGCGGCGACCTACCGTCGCAGCATCAACTTCACCCGCTTCATACAGGAGGCCTCTGTCAATCAGTTCGCTAGTGATGTTGGTGACCGTGGCAGGGCTGAGGTGCAGTGCAGTGGCTATGTCAACGCGCGAAACTGGTCCGCGCCGGTGCACTTCCTCAAAAACTTCTATCTGGTTGCGGGTTCGCATCTGGTCGCGCGACCCTGCAGGACTTGAGCGCGTCATGGCTCTCCCTACCTGATTGATTTAATGAATCAAACAATATGGTCTGGTGGGTTATCTGTCAAGAGCACCAACCCGCACACTTGAAGAAGCGGATAGCAACAAGGCTTGTCAAACGTGCCATTACACGTTACACTTCACTGGTGATTTTGAGTTTTCGGCACAAAGGGCTGAAACAACTCCATGCCTCAGGCTCCACCAAGGGAATAGACCCGGCTCACCAGCGTAGGCTCACCCGCATTCTCGCCGCCCTCGATGCAGCAACCACGCCACAGGAACTCAACCTTCCCGGATACCGCCTGCATCAGCTCAAAGGAAACCTGAAGAATCACTGGTCGATTACGGTAAGCGGCAACTGGCGCATAACATTCACATTCACAGGCCCCAACGCCGATCAGGTCGACTACGTCGACTACCACTGAAGGGAGCAGTCATCATGCATAGCCACCCGCACCCCGGAGAGCTACTGAGAGAGGACGTACTTGAACCCCTCGGCCTTACAGTCACAGAAGCAGCAATGCGGCTAGGAATGACTCGCCCGAACTTGTCCCGCATTCTCAACTGCAAGGCAGGCATCAGCCCTGATCTAGCACTGAGGCTCGAAATGGCAGGCGTAAGCACAGCCAGGTTCTGGATGAACCTACAGAGCAATTACGAACTGGCCGAGGCCGGCAAACGACCCCAGCCTCACGTCGAACTACTGCAGGAACCCGTAGGCACCACCTAATCGCCACGTCATGTCAAACAGTTGGTAGCGCAATGCCATGAAGGTGGCAATCGATAAGGCTGGGCGGATTGTCGTGCCTAAAAAAGTTCGCCAGCACTGGGACTGCAACCCGAGTCTGTGGATGATGTCCGGAGCATCCGCCATGAGTTCCAGCGTTGAAGAGCGCTGAGCTTGCGATACGAGTGTTGCTGTTGCCGCGCTGGATCCGGTTCACCAGAACCATGACGCCTGCAGATTCGCAGTAAGACAGTATCGTCCCGCCCTGGTCGAGATCGGAGTTGCCGGTGGCG
>CAYMUK010000059.1:2963-9919 GCA_964393655.1 uncultured bacterium
GCCGTATCCACTACAATTGAGTGATTCAAGGCAAAACACAGTTGCCTGCCTGGATCCCGGGAGGATACAAAGTTGAAAATGTACAGGACATTGGCGGGCGTCGTGGCCCTTGCTGTTGTTGCGATAGTGGTCGTCTTTGGAAGCATCTACACCGTGGATGAAGGCACGCGCGGAGTCATCCTGCGGCTCGGGGCCGTTTCCGGTATCGCCGAACCAGGGGTAGGCTTCAAGGTGCCACTGATCGACCGCATCGTGCCGATAATTGTGCAGACTGACTCGGCAATATACGAGAACATGGAGGCGTACAGCCGTGACCAGCAGCTGGCGACCATTACGGTTTCCGTCACTTACCGCATACTGCCCACGGAAGTCGGTGCTGTCTATGCTCAGTACGGCAGCGCAGCTGGCTTGGCCACCAGGCTGATCGACCGGCGTGTCAACGAGCATGCCAAGACGGTCTTCGGCCGCTTCACCGCATCGGAGGCAATCCAGGAACGGGGCCGGCTCAACCAGGAAGTCAGCGAGGCCATCACGGCGGCGCTCACTGGCCCGATGATTGTTGAATCCGTCCAGGTGGAGGAAGTCGCTTTCAGCGAGGTCTACGAGCAGTCGATCGAGGCGCGTATGCTCGCCGAGGTCGAAGTGCAGAAGCGCACCCAGGAACTTGACCAGCAGCGCGTCCAGGCGCAGATCACTGTGACCATGGCCCAGGCACAGGCCGACGCCCGCATCGCCTCAGCTGAGGCCGAGGCGGCAGCCACCAGACTCGCCGGCGAAGCGGAAGCCGATGCCATCCGCGCCCGCGGAGCCGCCTTGCGCGACAACCCGGCGCTCGTGAGCCTTGTCACCGCCGAAGCCTGGAACGGCGTGCTGCCGCAGAGCATGATTCCGGGCGCCGCCTTGCCATTCATCGATGTGGGACCTTAATCAGTCAAGAAGGTCAGTCCCGCTGAATCTCGTCCTCGATGCGCGTGGCACCCTTCTGGGCCGCGCGCATCACCCATATGGATACTTCGTAAAGGATTATCAGCGGAATTGCCACCAGGGCCAGGTTGATGGGATCGACCGTGGGCGTGATGGCCGCCGCCAGGACCACCGCTCCAAGGATGGAGTGGCGCCGGTACTGCGCCAGTGTCTCATGCCGCAGTACGCCCAGTTTCGCCAGCAGGAACGCCAGTACCGGCATCTCGAACACCAGGCCGAAGACGCCCATGAACATCAGGATTGTGGAGATGTAGCTGGCTGTCGACAGCAGCATGGTGGCTTCCGCGCCCAGGAAGCCGGTGATGATGGGCAGCGAAAACGGCAGTGCCACGTAACGGGCGAACAGCACGCCCAGGGTGAAGGCCAGTGCCGTCAACAGGATGAAAGGCACGGCCCAGCGCCGCTCCGAAGGATACAGCCCGGGTGCGACGAAGCCCCAGAGTTGCCCGCCGATGACGGGTGAGGCCAGCACGACGCCGAAAAATGCGGAAATGGAGATGCTGACGGTCAGCGGCTCCATCACATGGAACGTGTGCAGGGTCAGGCCCGGCGGCAGCGGCTGCTTCAGCCAGTCCAGAAGCACGAAGCGCAAGCTGAACATGACGCTGGCTGCCAGAATCCAGGCGCCCAGCGCAATGAAAATCCGTGTGCGCAGCTCGGCCAGATGGTCAATCAGCGTCACGGCAGGTCCGTACTGCTCAGCTCAGACCTGGTCTTTGTTCGGAGGCGGGCCCACTTTGCCGTTGCCTTCGATGTCGCTCTGTACGTCCTTCACGCCGCTGCGGAACTCCTTGATGGCCTGACCGATGCCCTTGGCCATTTCCGGCAGGCGCTTGGCGCCGAAGAGGAGCAGCACCAGCACAAGTATCAGCAGCAGCTCCCAGATTCCGAATGGTCCGATTCTTCCCATTACACTGTGCCTCCAGACGCACGAGAGTGTTCAAGTGTTCCCAATTCAATTCATTGTAGCGCGGGGGCATGGGGTTCCTGCCCGGCCAGGCGCTACAGTCAACGGGAAATCGTCTGCGCGGCGTCGGAATACCCGTGTTCATCCCGCCAGGGTTTGCCCTCACGGAAGCGGCTGGCGCTGAAGGGCGCCAGGTCGACCGTCTGCGCCCGTCTGTCCAGCATCCATTCGCTAAGGCACTTGCCGATGGCTGGCGCCGTCTTGAACGAACTGCCACTGTCGCCGCTCATCAGGAAAAGGCCCTCATACTCCTGCAGGTGGTCGATCACCGGGTGCGAGTCCGCGCTGCGCATGATAAGTCCCGTCCAGCTGCCGCGCATGGTTGCGTGCTTCAGGCGCGGCATGCGCTCTGCCAGGATGCCGCGGCACAGGTCCACGTAGGCCTGGCCGGGATTTTCCGGATAGCCGTCCGGATTGATGTCCGTGACGGCGCCACGTTCAGTGCCAATCAGCGTCTGCTCGCCGGGATAGGGCCGCAGCCAGCTGTTGTGCACGTGGTCGATGTAGGCCGGGTGGCTGCTGCTGCGGCCCGGGGGCCAGCGGAATACGCTGACGCTTGTCGCTGTGGGAATCAGCCCCAGGTCGGTGAGGCCGAGCGGGTCCAGCAGTTGGCGCGCCCAGGCGCCGCCGGCGAGCAGCACCTGACCGGCGTGAATTTCGCCCTGCGCAGTCCGGACTCCCTTGATGCGACCCGCGTCCGCCAGCAGTTCCAGAACAGGCGTGTCGAGCCGGAACTCCCCGCCCAGCTTCGACGCCGCTTCGGCGAAGGCGAAAGTGGTGGCATGCGGGTCGGCGTAACCGGCAGCAGGTTCCCAGGCGACGCCGCCGACGTCGGCAAGCTGAAGTTCCGGGTCCAGCTGGGTCGCTTCGGTGTGGCTGATCTCGCGGGTGTCCACGCCCGCGTCCTGCTGCATCTTGATGTTCGCCGCCAGTTGCCGCTCCTTGCCCTTGGGCGTCAGGATCATGACGCCGACCTGCCGGAAACCGCAGTCGCCACCAACCCGGTCCGCCCAGTTGTGGAAGTAGTCGAGGCTGTGCCGGGCTAGTTCTGTCTCCGGCCGGTTGGCGTAGTGGCAGCGGACCAGCGCTCCACTCTTGCCGGTGGCGCCGGCGGCAAACGGGCCGCGGTCAAGGACTATGATGCGTCCGGCTCCACGTTCGGCCAGGTGGAAGGCTGCCGAGGTGCCAGTCACTCCGGCGCCGACGATCACGATGTCTGCGGTCTCAGTCATGGGTGATGCTCCGTTCCCGTTCATTCTCGCGCGTTTGCCGCCCTTTTGCCCGTAGTTGTGGATTAGCCTCGATTGTTTCTGGCCTATGACTGCTAGGCTCACTCTCATGGATCCGACGGTAAGACTCAACAGTGGACCGGCAATGCCCCGCATAGGTCTGGGCACGTATCCCATGGACGACTCGGTGGCCGAGAGCATCGTGACGCAGGCGCTGCAGCTCGGCTACCGTTCCGTGGACACCGCGGAGAACTACCGCAACGAGGCCGGCGTCGGCCGCGGTATCAAGAACAGCGGAGTCGCTCGCAATGAAGTGTTCGTGACCAGCAAGTTCAACCGCGAGTGGCACGAACAGGAGCGGGTCGCCCAGGCGTGCGCCAACAGCCTGCAGCTGATGGGGCTGGACTACCTGGACCTGCTGCTGATTCACTGGCCCAACCCGGATCAGGACCTGTATGTCGACGCGTGGCGTGGATTGATCCAGCTGCGCGAGGAAGGTCTGGTACGGGCAATCGGCGTGTCCAACTTCAAGGTCAGCCACCTGCAGCGGCTGCTCGACGAGACGGGCGTCGCGCCTGACGTCAACCAGATCCAGCTGAACCCGTACATCCAGCGGCAGGACCAGGTGGAATTCGGCGCGCGGCATGGAATCTGGCCCGTGGCGTGGTCGCCAATCGGCAAGCAGTCAGAGCTCCTCGCCGAGCCGGCCGTCACCGAAACGGCCGCGGAATTGGAGCGCACCGCGGCCCAGGTGGTGTTGCGCTGGCACCTGCAGAAGGGCCATCTGGCGATTCCCAAGACCAGCAACCCCGCGCGCCTGGAGGAGAACCTGGATGTTTTCGGGTTTGAGCTCTCAGCCGGGCAGATCGCTGCGCTGGATGCGCTGGACAAGGCAGGAGCCGATGCTGCCGATTCGGACTCGTTCGGGCACTGAGGAATCGGGGGTGACCGTCTTCAGTGCGGTCACCCCCAAGTCGTCTTGACTGTGCGCGCTGCCTACTGCGCGGTGTAACCCCCGTCGGCAACAACTTCCGCGCCCGTGATGAACGACGCGTCGTCCGAGGCGAGGAAGCAGATGACTGCTGCCAGCTCTTCCGGCTGGGCCATGCGCCCCATCGGTGTCAGGTTGGCCAGCATCTCCCGGTCGGTGTCTCCGATGATCGGCGTGTCAACGAAGCCAGGATGCACCGAGTTGACGCGCACGCCTTCCTTGGCCCAGCCCAGCGCGGCGCTCTTGGTGAGCAACCTGACCGCGCCTTTCGCCGCATGGTACGCGGGCCCGGTGCCGAAGCCGCCGACGATTCCGAACATGGAGCTTACATTCACGACCGAAGCGTTGCCGGACGCCTTCAGCGCCGCGCTCGCAGCCTTGTGCCCCAGAAACACCGACGTCTGGGTGATGGCAATTACGCGGTCGTAAGTTTCCTTGCTCGTGACCTCGATGGGCTCATTGTCACCTATGCCGGCGTTGTTGACCAGGATGTGGAGCTGACCGAACTCGCCGGTCACCTCGTCGATGACGCGGGCCCAGTCGGCCTCGCTGGCCACGTCCATGTGCGTGAACAGGGCGCGCCCGCCACTGCCGGTTATACCCTCTGCCACCTCCCGGCCCAGATCGTCCTGCATGTCCGCGATGACGACCGCGGCACCCTCGGCCGCCAGCCTCTCCGCGGTCAGCCTGCCGATACCGCTCGCGGCACCCGTAACCAAAGCTACTTTCCCGGCGAATCGTGACATTGTATGGCTCCTTTCTGACTGATTCACCGTTCACCGTAAAGTTGTTCGCGCAGCAGGACAAGGGGCGTGGCGCCATTTACAAGTCGCGGCTGTCGTGCCCCCTCAGTTTGCAGTGTGTTCCTTATCCGGGCTGCCTCGTTCAGGCTGCAACGGGGAGGCTTAGCAGCTCGTTCACGCGTCCTGTCACGGCTTCCGCAGCCACACGGTCCACGAAGGAGAGCCGCAGTCGTCGCTCCAGCACATCGTCAGCGTCCATGGCGAACTGATGATCGCGCACGTACGGCACTTCGGCCTCGAGGTATGGATGATCCGGGTGCAATCTGCCCAGCAGTCCCAGTCTTGCGCCCAGCCGCGCCACGGCAATCGACTCGCCGCCGTAGGCATGAGCCAGGTGGGAGGCCTCCTCCGGCCCGACGCCGAACTCCTGCTGCAATTGCCTGGCCAGCCCTTCGCTGAAACCGATAGCACCCTTCAGCGGCAACTCGGCCGTGTGGCTGCCTCGGGCAGGTTTCAGTTCGCGCGTGCTGATGGCACGTTCCAGTGCGTCGCTGGCCATCTGCCTGTAGGTGGTCCACTTGCCGCCTGTAACCGTCACCAGCCCGCGGGCCGAGACCTCGATGTGGTGGTCCCGGGTTATCTGAGCGGTGGACTTGTTGCGCTGCGGCTTGAGCAGTGGACGGAACCCGGTCCAGGCGGAAAGTACATCCTCACGCGTGAACGAGCGGTCCAGGTAGCGGCCCAGGTAGTCGAGCAGGTAATCGATGTCCTCGTCCGGAGCGACCGGATTCATGCTCGCCTCCGCCGGGTTGTCTGTGGTGCCCACCAGCGTGTGGCCGTGCCAGGGCAGCAGGAAAAGCACGCGCCCGTCGTCGGTCCTGGGGATGAGCATGCCGCTTTCGCCCGGCAGGATGTTGCCGGCCAGCACGATATGCGTGCCGGACGAGGCGGTCAGGAGCTGTTCGGCATCCGGGTCGTCCAGGCGCCTTATGCCGTCCGCGAACGGACCGGTGGCGTTTATGACCGCCCTGGCCGACACGCGCAGCCGGTTGCCTCCGATGCGGTCCGTGACCAGTGCCGCACCGATATCGCCCTGCTCGTCCGACTCAAGCGCGGTGACCTCGGCATGGTTCAGGAGAACCGCACCCTGGTCCTGGGCTGTGCGCAGCAGCGCCAGGTTCATGCGGCTGTCGTCAAACTGGCCGTCAAAGTACATGACGGAGCCGCGCAGCCCATCCTGCCGCAGTCCCGGCAGCCTCTTGAGCGTCTCCTCCCGGCTGAGCAGACGGCTGGCGCCGATGCGGTAACCGCTGCCGGCGAACAGGTCGTACGCCTTGAGGCCGATCCAGTAGTAGGGCAGGGCCAGCAGGCTGTAAAGAGGCGTGACCAGCGGGAAGGCGCGCGTAAGGTGGGGTGCCAGGCGCAGCAGGGTATGGCGCTCGTGCAGGGCGTCGCGGACCAGGTCGAACTGTGACCTGTCCAGTTTCTTCACGGCCAGTTCCAGGTAGCGCACGCCGCCGTGCAGGAGTTTGGTGCTGCGGCTGCTGGTGCCCTGCGAGAAATCCGACCGCTCCACCAGGGCAACAGCCAGTCCGCGACTGGCAGCGTCCAGCGCGATGCCGGCGCCGGTGGCGCCGCCGCCGATCACCAGCACATCGAAGTGCCGTGAAGTCAGGCTGGCAAGCGCATCATCACGCCACATCGGATTCCCTCGCCAGCCGCAGGGCCGTTCCTTCGTCAATTACCAGCGTGTTCATGAACTTGCCCTTCAAGGCACCCCTGAGCGCCTGCAGCTTGCTGGCCCCGGCAATGACACAGATGCTGTAGGGATGATTGCCCAGGCTGTCCAGGTCAGGGCCGGTCGATCGCCGGTTCATGCCTACGTCGCGGTAACTGCCGTCCGCCCGGAAGAATACAGTGGCGATGTCGCCAACCACGCCGCCGGCGCGCAAGGCTGTCAGCTCATGGTCTTCCACGTAGCCGGCGCGGTAGATGTACGAGTTGGCGTCCGGCGTGCCGATGCTGAACAGCACGATGTCGGC
>CAYMUK010000060.1:0-9645 GCA_964393655.1 uncultured bacterium
CGGGGCCTCCCGGCCAGTGAAGGTCGGTTATCACACCGGCAGATGGCCGGAAATCATGGTCGGGATCCTCCGCGTTCACGCGCACCTCGATTGAATGCCCTTCGGTCACGATGTCGGCCTGGCTGACGGACAGTCCGAGTCCGGCCGCCACATTGAACTGCTCACGTACGAGGTCGAAGCGCGTGATCATCTCGGTGACCGGATGCTCAACCTGTATGCGTGTGTTCATCTCGCTGAAGTAGAAGTCGCCAGCACGGTCAACCAGGAACTCGCAGGTGCCTGCGCCGCGGTACGAGATGTGCTTCGCCAGCATGACGGCAGCCTCGGCGATGCGCTCGCGGATACTGTTGTCAAGCAGGCTCGGTGCCTCCTCCAGGATCTTCTGGTAGCGACGCTGGATTGAGCAGTCGCGGTCGAAGAAGTGCACGACGTTGCCCTCGCCGTCTCCGAACACCTGGATTTCCACGTGGCGCGGTTCCTCCAGGTATTTCTCCAGGTACAGCTGCGGATTACCGAAGGCGATGCGCGCCTCCTCCTGGGCGTTGTGGAAGGCGCGCTCCAGCGTGTCCTCGGAGTGAACCACCCGCATGCCACGGCCCCCGCCGCCGGCGCTGGCCTTCAGGATGACCGGATAGCCCACCTGGGCGGCGAATTCCTTGGCCTCGGACACGCTGGCCAGTTCCTCGCTCCCGGGAGTGAGTGGCACCCCGGCCTCACGTGCCAGGCTGCGGGCGCTCGACTTGTCACCAATTGCCCGGATGTTCGCTGGCCGTGGTCCGATGAAGACGAGGTTGTGTTCCTCGCACTTCTCGGCGAACTCCGCGTTCTCCGCCAGGAATCCGTAGCCCGGATGCACAGCCTCGGCCCCAGTCACGATGGCGGCGGAAAGTATGTTGCGCACGTTCAGGTATGAGCCCGCGGCGGGGCCGGGGCCCACGCAGATGCTCTCGTCAGCCAGCAGGACCGGCAGCGAGTTCTCGTCCGCCTCGGAATAGGCGACCACCGTCTCGATGCCGAGCTCCGCGGCCGCCCGCAGGATGCGCAGCGCGATCTCGCCCCGATTGGCAATCAGGATCTTCTTGAACATGTCAGCCGGACCTCAGGCCGGGCGGATGCGGAACAGTGTCTGTCCGTACTCGACCGGGTCCTCGTTCTCGACCAGGATCTCGGCGATGACCCCATCGGTCTCTGCTTCGATCTCGTTCATGAGCTTCATGGCCTCGATGATGCACAGAACGGTTCCCCTGGTGACGCGGTCCCCGACCTTCACATAGTTCGGGGCGTCAGGCGAGGGAGCGGCATAGAAGGTGCCAACGATCGGAGCGGAGATGTCCTGCAACTGAGGGTCCAGTGCGGCGACCACGCCGGTTTCAGCTGGGGGCGGCGCCGGATTCGAGCTGTCCCTCGCGGAGCCGGAAGCCACGGGCGCAGAGACCGGTTGCGGCAGCGCCTGGGTCATGAGCTGACCGCGCTTGAGGCTGATCTTGTAGTCCGCCTTCTCCATGGTGAACTCGGAGATGTCGGCTTCAGTGATGGCCGCCAGGAGGCGCTTCAGTTCCCTGATGTCCATCAGGCACGCCCCAGGTACTCACCCGTGCGCGTGTCCACACGGATGACCTCGCCCTCCTCGACGAACAGTGGGATGTTCACGGTTGCGCCTGACTCCAGGGTCGCCGGTTTGGAGCCGCCAGAGACCGTGTCACCCTTGACGCCCGGGTCGGTCCGCGTGATCTGCAGTTCAACCACGTTCGGCAAGGTGACCTTCAGGGGTTTGTCCTGGAAGTAGTCCACCGTGACCTCAATGTTCTCCTTGAGCCAACGCGCACCGTCACCGATCTGGGCAGCGGAAAGGGTCGGCTGCTCGTAGGTCTCCGTGTCCATGAACGTGTAGGTCTCGCCGTCGTTGTACAGGTACTGCAGCGAGCGGTAATCGATGAAGATGTCCTGCAGTTTCTCGCTGGCGTTGAAGCTGCGCTCGACGATGCCGCCGCTTTCCAGATTGCGGAACTTGGCCACGACCTTGGCCCCACCGCGGCCGATCTTCTGGTGCTGGTACTCCAGGCACTCCCAGAGTCCGCCATCCATGTTCACCTTCGTGCCGTTGCGCAGTTCAGTAACACTGATCATCTGCCGTCAAAACCTGTCATTAGATTCACTACCTCCGGGGGCCAGGCGGTTCGCCTGGGTTGCCAACTCCTTAGCGTACCAGTCCAGATTGGGTTTTGCATCGATGGCGAAGCGGTAGCCGAGCGACTGCCAGAACTTCTGCGCACGGCGGTTCTGCCCGTAGATGGCTGCAAGCAGGCGCCGGCAGCGGCCACGCAGGTGCTCCTCAAGAAGTCCCACAGTGGCGCGGCCCAGACCACGGGTCTGCAGTTCACCGGGAATCAGCAGCAGATTGACGGTAGCGTCGCCAGGACCCGGGTAATCGAGCTTGTAGTCGAGCAGCCCGACCACCTGCCGTCCGCCGCCATGGTCCTGCAGCTGCCAGCCGTCATGCTCGCCGGCTGGCGCCGTGAGCAGTTCGACGAAGCGCCGGTCATCGGCGAGTGCCAGACTCAGCTCCACCTGGGTCTCACTCAGTGCCGGCAAAGGTATGGAAATGATATCGAAGTACCCGGGGGTACGCAGGTAGAGTTCCTGGATCAGTCCGGCATCGTTCTGTGAAGCCTGCCGCAGCTCCAGCCCCTGTGGGGCGGCTAAGGCACCGGGCAATGTTGCCGCATCGGTGATGGTCACGCTGGCATTATACCGCCTGCCACCAGCCCGGACACTGCGGGCCGGGCTATTGCCGGCTTCCCCACGGCCAGCAGGCAGGTGGCCGGAGCCGGGCGGCCGCGCCCGGCCGGTTACACTTCCTGAGTGCGGATCACATTGAGACTCGCCTTGAGGAACCTGGCCCGGCACCCGTGGCGCAGCATTGTCACGATCCTGGGTGTGGCCACGGGTATTGCCGCCGTGCTGGCCACCCTTTCGCTGGGCGACAACGTACGGGCCAACCTGACGGCGATGCTGCAGGCGGCAAGCGGAAAGGCCGGACTGATAGTCAGCACCGGCGTGGACGGCAGGGCTGTGTTCGAGTACGCCGATATCCTGTCCGAGGTGCTGCAGGACGACGGCGTCGCGGCGGCCTATCCGGTGCTGCGCCACCGCGCCGAGCCGATGCGCGGTGAGCAGGTGGACAGCGGCGGCCTGGTCCAGGTGGTCGACTCCGGCTTCCAGTTGAGTGGCTACCCCATGGAGCAGGCAGCGGACCTGCCACTGGTGCTCCTGGCAGGGGCCCTCCCGGAAGCAGGCTCGATGGGCATCGCCCTGACGGCGGAATTCGCCTCGCAACGCGACCTGGGTCTGGGCGACCCCGTGGTATTCCCCAGCCAGTTCGGCGACACGGAATTCAACGTGACCGGGCTGCTTGACGACTCGGAGGGCTACGCGTCCACCAATTTCGGTCGCGTGGGCGCGGTTGACATCCGCGACCTGCAGGCAATGCTGCGGCTGGAACGCAGGGCCAGCGTACTGGAGCTGATTCTGGCTGACGGCCACGTGGCGACCGGGACCCAGGAACGACTGCAGCAACAGCTCGGGGAGGCCCTGGCCGTCATGCCGCCCCAGGGAGTGGGGAACGTTGCCACAGGTCTGATGGACGCCCTGGCAGCCGGCCTGAGGATCCTGGCCTTCACGCTGCTGGCACTGGCCGGCTTCCTGGCCTTCAACACCTTCGACGCCAGCGTGCTTGAACGCAGCCGCGAATACGCACTGCTGCGCACCATCGCCATGACGCGCAGGCAGGTCAGGACACTGGCCCTGCTGGAGGCGCTCATTGTCAGTCTTCTGGGCGTCGTCACCGGCATCCTTCTCGGGCTGGGCCTGTCCTTCCTTCTGACGCGGTTCAATGCCGCCACCCTTGACATAGAGGTCCGTACCCTTGTGCTGCCGGTAGCCAACGTGGCCATGGCGTCACTTATCGGAGTGACCGTGTCGCTGCTGGCCGGCTGGCTCCCGGCTCGCGAGGCCTCCAGGACGCCGGCGCTCACGGCGCTCCGCAAAACCGAGGCCGTGACCAACCCCATACTTGTCAGACTTGGGTGGCTGCTGATACTTGCGGCTGTCATCGTCGCGCTCTGGCCCTGGCAGGGGCAACTGGCACTGCTCATGTCGGCGGTCGTGATGGGGCTGCTCTTCCTTGGTCTCACCCTGTCCGCCAGGAGTGTCCTGCAACCCGCGGTTCGCGTGCTGGCGCCCACCCTGAGGCGCCTCTTCGGCGTGGCCGGGCGCCTGGGCAGCGACATGGCTGCGCGCAATTCCGGCCGCAACGGCGTCGCCATGGGCATGGTGGTGGTCGGTATGGCGCTCACGATTGGTGTCGGCTCGATGGTCGCCGGGGTGAACGACACGGTCCAGGACTGGATCGACACGACGGTGCTGGGTGACCTGTTCGCCACGAGCCCTGTCAGCTTTCCGGACAGCTTCGAGGCCGACGCGCGGGAGGCTGTCGCCGGCCTGGATGTGGTGTCGGGTGTCGCGCTGAACGCGGTCCGCTTCGAACCGCCTGCCGGACGCGCGCGTACTGTCGCGCTGGTGATGGTCGATCCTGAGCGCTTCGAACCGGAGACTGGTTTCGGCAGTTTCCAGTTCTACCGCTCGCAGGGCACCATCCGGACAGCCCACCAGGCCCTGGTGGAGGGCAAGGTACTTATCGCCAGCAGCATCCAGGAGCGCTTCGGCCTTGGTGTGGGCGACTCCATATCGCTGCGTACCAGCTCCGGTTTCCGTGATTTCGAGATCGGTGCGGTCATAGTGGATTTCACCAGCGGTGGGGAAGCGGTCGTCGTCAACATAGAGCTGCTGCCCGACTTCGGCGGAGGCAGCCCTGACCTGTTCGTCATGACTGTCGACCCGGGCGCTGATTCAGGAATCGTGCGTGAACAGCTGCTCGCGGCGTTCCCGGGGCTCCATCTGGACGTCACCCTCAACCGGGATTACCGTGAATTCATAACTGGCCAGTCCCGGCAGGTCTTCGCAACCACGAACCTGCTGCTGGCACTCGCCATCTTCATCGCCGCGCTGGGCGTGGCCAATACCCTCGGCATGAACCTGGCCAGCAGGCAACACGAACTGGCCGTGCTGCGCACACTGGGCCTGCCGCGGTCGGGCGTGGCCCGCCTGGTCACGGCCGAAGGTCTGGTCATTACCCTGGCCGGCACACTGGCGGGCATCCTTGCCGGCTTCCTGCTGTCGGGCGTGGTGACTGCCGGCGCCTCCGCACTGTCGGGCTTCGACTTGCGGCCCAGCTATCCCTGGTGGCTGCTCGTCAGTGGCCTGCTGGCCTCACCGGTGGTGGCCCTGGTGGCATCCTATTTCCCCGCGCGTCGCGCGGCCCGGCTGGCTCCCGTGCGAGCCCTGGTACCCGAGGAGTGAACATGAGCAGTACAGCTGGAACCGTGGCGGTCGCCGCCCGCGACCTGGTCAAGACCTTCATGCTGGGCAGCGAAGTGATTCATGCCTTAGCCGGGGTCAGCCTGGAGGTGCCCACCGGCACCTTCGTGAGCGTGATGGGCGCGAGTGGTTCGGGCAAAAGCACCCTGCTGCACCTGCTCGGCCTGCTGGAGCTGCCCGACCGCGGATCCGTGAGCATCGGCGGCCGGGACACCACGGGACTGGATGACGACGAACTGACCAGAATCAGGCGGGAGAAGCTGGGCTTCGTCTTCCAGGGATTCGAACTGATCCCCAGTCTTACGGCCAGCGAGAACATCCTGCTGCCCGCTGAGATCGCCGGACGGATAAAGGTGGCGCGGGACCGCATGGCCGAGCTGGCCGACCGGCTGCAGATTGCGGACAGGCTGAACCACAGGCCGGGCCAGTTGTCTGGCGGCCAGAGGCAACGGGTTGCCCTGGCGCGGGCCCTGATCAACGACCCGGTACTGGTGCTGGCGGATGAACCGACCGGCAATCTGGACTCCAGGACCGGCGACGAAGTGCTGGAGCTGCTGCGTCAGGGGGTGGACGAGCAGGGCTGGACCGTTGTGATGGTCACGCACGACCCGCACGCCGCCCGCTTTGGCGACCGGATCATCCGCCTGCACGACGGCAGAATAGTGGCCGACGGCTCTGAACTGCCGGACGCGCAGCCGATTGACTCATCACACCCGCAGCAGTAACATACACAACATGCTTATGACACTCACTGCGGGGTTCCAGGGCTGATGGCGGCCACCAGGCTGCTGCTGCTGTGCGGCGGTCAATCCGAGGAGCATGAGGTTTCCCTCTCCTCCGCCCGCTCCGTGCTGGAAGCGGTGGGCGACACCATGGACGTGACCCCCATGGTCATCGACCGCAGCGGACGGCTGCTCGGCAGGGCGGCCAGCCAGCTGGCGCTTGAGGCCGGAAGCGCGCCGGCCGGTGGAGCCGGCACCGACCTCGTGCAGCTGGGCTCGGACACCTCCGGCTTCGATGCCGTCTTTCCGCTGCTGCACGGCCCCAATGGCGAGGACGGGTCGATCCAGGGCCTGCTCCGCCTGGCCGGGCTGCCCTTCGTGGGCTCAGGCATCCTGGGCAGCGCCGTCGGCATGGACAAGATAATCATGAAGTCCCTGCTGGGTGCGGCCGGGCTCCCCCAGGTGAACTGGCGGGGACTTTCCCGCAGGGACTGGCAGGGGGACAGGGACGCCGTGCTCGGGGAACTGCGGAACGGTCCCCTGCCGCTGTTCGTGAAACCGGCCAACCTGGGTTCCAGCGTCGGTATCTCCAAGGTCACGGCGCACGGCGACCTGGAAGCCGCGCTTGAACTAGCCTTCAGCCTTGACCGCCGGGTGATTGTGGAGGAGGGCGTGGCTGGTGTACGGGAGCTGGAGATCGGCATCCTTGGCCTGGATGAACCGGAGGCGAGCCCGGTGGGCGAGATCAGCTTCCAGTCGGAATTCTACGACTACGACACCAAGTACGTTGGCGGCCGAGCGCAACTTACGATACCTGCGGATATTCCTGCTGCAGTTGCAGGCCGCTGCCGCGAACTCGCACTGAGGGCCTTCCGGGAACTTGACCTGGCCGGGCTGGCCCGGGTGGACTTCTTCCTGAAACCGGACGGCGAGCTGCTGCTCAACGAAGTGAACACGATGCCCGGCTTCACAGAGACAAGCATGTACCCGCAACTGTGGCGGGCGGCGGGCGTCAGCTACAGGGAGCTTGTCAGGCGGCTTGTGGAACTCGCCCTTGAGCGCGGCTGAATCAGGAGCCCGGCAGGTACTTCTGCCAGATCGGGTCCAGGTTCGGCAGCAGGCCGTAGGCCGTGGTGAACATGAACCGTGGTGCGACAGGCTTGCGCAGCAGCACCATGCCCGCCTCTTCGGGGGTGCGGTCGCGCTTGCGCGCGTTGCAGGCCCGGCAGCAGGCGACCACGTTCTCCCAGCTGGTCGGGCCCTTGCGGCTGCGTGGCAGCACATGGTCGAGCGTCAGGTCAGCAGCACTCACGCCGCAGTACTGGCACGTGCTGTTGTCGCGCCGGAACACGTTGCGTCGATTGAAGGCTACCCGGGCACGATGCGCCCTGCGCACGAAACGCCGCAGCCTTATGACGCTGGGAACGGGAAATAGGCTGCTGGGTGTGCGCAGGTACTGACCGCTGTCCTCGACCCTGTCCGCCAGTTCATGCATCAACAGGGCCACTGCGCGCCTGACCGAGCAGACGTGCAGCGGCTCGTAACTCGCGTTCAGAATCAGCACCCGTGCTGAAGTGAGACTGACGGCACGGGTTGCACTGGTGCTGTCGGATGCTGTCGTGGCAACTGTTTCGGCGGCGGCCCCTACCTCCCGGGGATACTAGCCTTCCGGGTAGTCCATTAAGGTACGCCTCAGGCGGCGCCCCTTGCGAATATCCAGGAAAGCAGTGAACTGATGATACTAAGAACTATGGCTGCCAGCAACACACCCCAGAACCCGGTGGTCTGCATCGCCGGGGTCAGCCAGGCGACTATGTATAGCACAAGTGCATTGATGACCAGCGTGAACAGGCCCAGGGTAAGGATGTTGATGGGCAACGTCAGGATCACCATGATCGGCCGTATGAGTGCGTTCACCAGGCCCAGGATCAGCGCGGCGATGAGTACGCTGCCAAGCGTCATGGGGTTGAAACGAATGCCGATACCGATCAGAGCGGTCAGCCAGAGTGCTACTGCGTTCAGTATCCAGTTGATGATTATGTTCATACCGGTATTCTAGGTCGCCGCTCTCATGAGATTGTCAGCCGGGCACACGATTTTCAGCCACGCGTTACGCTGAACGGATGCCTGTAGGACACCCGTGAGCAAACCGCGAATCCTGGGAGGGAGCGCCCGCGGACGGCAGCTGGAGACCCCGGCGCGGGGCACCCGGCCCACGCCGGCGAAGCTGCGTCAGGCGGTGTTCGATTCCCTGCAGTTCCAGAGCGGGCATTTCCTGGACCTGTTTGGCGGCTCTGGCGCCATGGGGCTGGAAGCTGCCAGTCGGGGCTGGCAGGTCACCACCGTGGAACTTGCCCCCAGGGCCGCGAACATAATCCGCGACAACGCACGCAGGCTGGGGCTGAAGATCACCGTTGTCCAGGGCGACGCACTGGCCTATGCAGCGGGCAACACGGGATTCGACGTGGTGTTCGCGTCGCCACCCTATACCCTGCCCAACCTGGGTGAGGTCTACCCGGCGATCGTGCATGCCGGGCCGGCTGCGGCCGGAGGCCTTTATATGCTGCAGCATCCGACGGGACTGGAACTGGCCGCCTCTTCCCTGCCCGCCTGGGCGGCGGTCAGGCGGCGGGTGTACGGCAACAACACACTCAGCGTCATCCGCGCGCCGGAGGCCTGAAACCTGGCTTGTCCCGCTGACCGGAACGCCGCCTGCACCGTGCTAACATGCGTGCGTTGAAGATGAGACGAGAGTCCGGCCGCTCCGGCCGACCAGCTGTCAGCAGCCGCCGGATTCCCAGGCAGAACTGAAAGGTAGCAATGTTCGGATTCATCCAGAAAATGTTCGATAACAACGACCGTGAAGTCAGACGTCTGGAGAAGGACGTGGTGGCCCGGGTCAACGCCCTGGAGGACGAGACCGGCCGCATCCCCGATTTGGCCGCTGCGTTCATGGCGCTCCGCCAGGAGCACCTTGAGGGCGGCCGCAGTCTGGACGACCTGCTGCCGCAGGCCTTCGCCATGGTCCGGGAGTCGGCCAGGCGTCACCTGGGACTGAGGCACTACGACGTGCAGCTGATCGGTGGCGCCGCGCTGCACCTGGGCCGCATCGCCGAGATGAAAACCGGTGAGGGCAAGACGCTGGTGGCGACGCTCGCGCTGGCCCTGAACGCGCTGTCCGGCAAGGGCGCGCACCTGGTGACGACCAACGATTACCTGGCGCGTACCGGTGCTGAATGGATGGGACCCGTTTTCCGCGGCCTGGGTCTGAGCGTGGCTGTCATCGAGCACGGCTCGACGCCCGAGCAGCGCCGCGAGGCCTATCGCTCGGACATCACGTACATCACCAACTCCGAGCTGGGCTTCGACTACCTGCGCGACAACATGGCCTTCCGGCCCGACCAGCTGGTGCTCCGTGAAGACACGCCACTCAACTTCGCGATCATCGACGAGGTCGACTCGATCCTGATCGACGAGGCGCGCACGC